>JAGAMA010000041.1 GCA_017624955.1 Alistipes sp. | reverse complement strand
CCTGAGCCAGGATCAAACTCTCCATTGTAAAAAATCAAATGTATTGTTAGAGTCCTGACTATTTCGCTTCTTTCAAAGTTAAAAGAATTGACAGATAAATACTACATTCCTTTTCTCTCAAAATATAACCAGTAAATCAAAGAACCAGTTTGAAAACGTCCGTCGTTTTTGTGACGCGAACGGATTGCAAAGGTAAGGCAAGAATTTTAATCTTGCAAACTTTTTCGCAACTTTTTTTTCAAGAACCTTGCTTTCGTTTTGAGGCGAAAGCGGTTGCAAAGGTAAGGCAAGAATTTCTTTTCTCCAAATCTTTTTGCAAAAATTTTTCAAAAATCTTTCAGAACCTTTCTCTATGCGCTTTAGAGGCGTGTTTGTCTCTCAAAGCGGTTGCAAAGGTAGTGACTTTTTCCGATTCTCCAAATAATTTTTAAACTTTTTTCAAAACTATTTTTATACCTTATATATAATATATAGAAAGAGGCTGCGCACCCATAGTGCACAGCCCTCGAAAACACTCTAAAACAACGCGTTGCAGCTATTTAGCCTCCTCTTCCTTCACCGTAAGATAGAACTTGGCGAAAACTGCCTGATAGTACGGGAGCAGCAGGGCGCAGATCACAACAAGGAGGAGCGGGAGGGCCAACGCCTCACTTACATAGATACTGAGCGCAACGCACGGAATCATAGCGAGGATGATCCAACCGATCATGCCGAGGATGATTTTGAAGAACTGCCAACGCTTCCCGCGCATCATCGCCATACTCTTTTCGATCGCCTCGTTGCAGCCCAGCTCCGGCTCATCGGCCACGATAAAGGGGGTCATGGCGTACTCGATGCTCTTAATGATGCCCGGCACGATCAGGAGCAACGTCCAAAGCACGGTGTAGATCTGCATCAGCAGGAGCGTTCCCATGGCGCTCTTGTGGTAGCGGCGCGTGAAACCTCCAAAGAGGGGTTTCAGTTCGGGGCCGTTACCCGTGCGTGCAAGCTTGAGCCACACCATGGCAAAGCCCACCTGCAAGGGGTAGAGAATGACGATGCCTGCCAAAAGCTGGGTAGCCAAAGAGAGCAGCCATTTATTGAGATCGCTCTCATCCGGGTTTCCACTTGTTACATAAGTGATCAATGCGGCAACCGCCATGTAGATCAGGGCAATCATTGCGCCCTTGAGCCATTTACCACGCATCAACTCGCGGGTCTCCTGGCGAATCATTACATTGTTTTTCATGGTAAAGAAGTTTTAAGGGTTAAAAGGATATTAAAGGGGACTAAAGGGTATTAAGGGCACTAAGGGCAAGGCTTAATTTCATCAATCAACCGCTGCATGCCCACCGTAGCCTTCTCCTTGATGTGGTGGAGCGGGTTGCGGATCATGCGCGTATCGGGCTCGCCCGGGTCGATCACATAGATCGGCACCTCGGGTCGTGCGTAGCGCACCAACATCGCCGCAGGATAGACGGCAAGCGAAGTGCCCACAACCACCATGATATCGGCCGTGGCTGCAATCTCGCATGCCCGATCGAACATCGGCACCGACTCGCCGAAGAAGACGATGTGAGGACGAAGCAGTGCCCCATCGGGACCGCGATCCTCCAGCCCCTGCTCCGTGCCCTCCAGCGCGACAATCAGGTCGGGGTTGCGCATCGAGCGGAGCTTTCCGAGTTCGCCGTGCAGGTGGGTGATGCGGCTCGATCCGGCTCGTTCGTGCAGGTCATCCACATTTTGGGTCACCACCTCGACATCAAACCACCGCTCCAATTCTGCCACGGCACGGTGGGCAGCGTTGGGCTGACACTTCGCCAACTCGCGGCGGCGCATGTTGTAGAACGCTACAACCAACGCACGATTGCGCGCCAACGCCTCGGGTGTGCAGACATCCTCGATGCGGTACTCGGCCCAGAGGCCGTCGGCATCGCGGAAGGTCTTCAGGCCACTCTCGGCCGAGATACCTGCTCCGGTAAAGACTACGATCTTTTTCATAGCATATTGAGTTTTTCGAGTCGTTTCTCTCGCTCATAGCGTCGCCACAGCTGCTCCTTCTCCTCCTCGATTTCGCGTTTGATCCGTTGGTAGCGCCAGGCGGCAAAGCCCAGGAGGACGAGCATCAAAAGGCTCAACAGAGCGAAGATACCGATAAAGAGCTCTATTCTTGCGCCCGACTCCTTGTCCATCCACATCGCAAAGGGGAAGAAGGCGAAAATCAAGGCACCACAGCCCGCAATGAGCATCACTTCACGCCACTTGCGACGAGGCGCACGGCCTTTGAGGCGCATATACTCCATGCTCACAAGCACAAAGGGCAACAGGGCGGCCACCACCTCGGTAGCACGACCGGAATCGACAAGGGCGCCCAATAGAATCAGCACCAGGCTGAACGCAACGGCGATCATCTTGCCCCTCTTGCGCTTGGGGTTCTCCCGATCGAGCCGCTTGCCGATCTTCTGCGCCAGGCGGTTCGTACGGTTGTATTTATTATTAAAGAGTTGGATTCTCATAGCATTTCAAGTTTTCTTTGGCGTTGCATGCGGCGGTGAATCGCATCCTTCGTCTCCCCAATTTCACGCTTCAGGCGCCAATATCGCCACGCGCCGTAGCAGAAGAACATCAGCAGTATCGCACCCATGACCAGCATAAAATAGACCACATACAGCACCTCTTCCGTATCTCCTTCGACCCAGTAGAGCAACCCCGCGAAGAGCCACATACCTACTCCGCCGCCCATCGTCTCCATCATAAAGCGGAGCCAGCGAGGTCGTGGAGCGCGGTGTCTGAGGCGCGCAATCTCCTCCACGATAAAGAGCAGGAACATTCCCGCAAAGATAAGCTCGGCAACAACCGGTTCAAGCTTCGCAAAACCGATGAAAAGCATAGCTAAAGAAGCTAACGAGACCAACAACCGCCACCAACGGCGCATGGGATACTCCCGATCAATGCGCCGATGGATCACCTCAACAAGGCGACGGCGATGTTTGTTTATCTCTCGCTTTGTGCGCGTTATCATAGCATTTCGAGTTTTTTACGGCGTTGCTCACGGCGACGGATGCGCTCCACCTCCTCTTCGGTTTCGCTCTTCACGCGGCGATACATCACGCGACCCACCACATAGAGCACCGCAAAGAGCACCGCACCGCCCCACATCAGGTAGTAGAAGTCTGCCTTATCGGGGTTCCACCCGTTGAAGAGCATCACCACGAAGGGGATAATAAGCATCGCAAAAGCTGCAGCGGCAGCCTTGGAGCGCACATTGCGCCAACGGGTCAGGGGCGCTTTCTGCCGCCAAGCGAAGAACGACACTACAAAAAAGGCTGCAATGGCCGTCCAACTGATCACGCCGTGCCAAATGCCCGGCTCTTCGACCTTCATGGGCAGGATGATCAGCGCAATAATCACGGCACCCACCACCTGGCGAGTAATGTTGAGCTTCTTGTTGCGCTTCTCGATGCGCTCCATCCGCTCCACGATGCGGTTCGTCTCGCGCATCGTCTCGCGCATCTTATCAAGATTGGGTATCCGTGCCATCGCTCTGCCTCTTTTTCGATTTCTTCACGCGCCCGCTACGACGCAGCGCCTCGGCGATGATCCACTGAAGCTGGCCGTTGACGGATCGAAATTCGTCCTCGGCCCAGCGCTCCAGCTCGTTCATCGTCGCCGCATCGATACGCAGCACGAAACTTTTTTGTGCCTCTTTTGCCATTTTGTCAGCTTTCAGCAATCAGTTATCAGCGTTCAGCAATCAGCTAAAGGCGCAATTATTAGTGATGCAGCGTACCTGCATTAACCACCGGCGTAGCGGCCTCATCGGCACACAGCACCACCAGCAGATTCGATACCATAGCAGCCTTGCGCTCCTCGTCGAGCTCAACGATCTCCTCCTCCGAGAGCTTCTTCAGGGCCATATCGACCATCGAAACAGCACCCTCGACGATCTTCTCGCGGGCAGCGATGATGGCATCGGCCTGCTGACGGCGCAGCATCACGGCTGCAATCTCGGGAGCATAGGCCAGGTAGTTGATGCGCGCCTCCATCACCTCGATACCGGCCATTGCCAGGCGCTCGTTGAGCGTACGCTCCAGCTGATCGTTGATCGCCTCGCTGTTCGAGCGGAGGGTCAGCTCCTCGCCCTGCGCATTGTTATTGTCGTAGGCGTAGCAACCGGCCACCTGACGCAGTGCCGCATCCGACTGCACCGAGACAAAGTTCTCGAGGATGTTCATACGCTTCGAAGCCGATACAGGCGTGCCGTCTGCCGTGGCAGCATCAATCTCGAAGACCGCCTTGTAGATGTCGGCCTGCTTGATGCGCCATACCAGCACCAGACCAATCATAATCGGGTTACCCGTCTTGTCGTTCACCTTGATCGGATCGACATTGAGGTTGCGGGCACGCATCGAGATCTGCTTGGCCGAGAGGAAGGGATTAACCCACCAATAGCCCGTCTCGTAGAAAGTACCGCGATACTCGCCGAAGAAGAGCATCACACGCGCTTGGTTCGGCTCGAGCAGCATGTAACCGCCGAAGCAGATCAGCACAACAATCGTCAGGAAGATACCCACGCCGAGGAATGCACCTCCAAACGGCTCGCCGGTATCGAGGCGCATACCGCCCTCGACAATCAGATAAATCGCACCGGCCAAAGCCGCCAAATTGAGCAACAGCGCTACAATACCGTTGCATTTCCAACCCTTGTACTCGTAATTCTTGTTCTCCATGGTTTTAAGGTTTTATGTTTATTGTTTGTTTTCCCATTTAATTTGATATCGTTTTGATATCACAAAGATAGTGCACAAAAATCCTAATTTCCAAATTTTTCGGAAACTTTTTTCATAAAAACAGCCCTCATTCTAACTTTTTCGGCTTCGCCGAAACTTTTACGCACTATTTTTGTTTGCACGCCACACACACTGAGGAGCGCCCCAAAATGGGCGCTCCTCTTTTTTATTCATAAACCAACAACACAACAAGACCTCGTCCGAAAAAGATTTCAGGCGAGGTCTTTCTTTGTGTTTGTTCTATCGTTTGGAGATAACCATTTTTCGGGTTACACCTATGATATAGTAAAAATCAATATATCAGTATTTTTAATTAATATGCTCAAGGTGTAACAGAGATTTCTCAATAATTCCCATTTATCCGTTGTGTCGTTTAACATTTCAATTCACATAGACTGGAGGCGACATAGGTCATTAGAATCTTTTTTCGGGTTACACCTGTGATATATTAATCAAAATTGTTTTTTTGGAAATAAGGAACCTATTTTTTACCTTTGTACCCGAATACATTATAGCTGCGAAACCAACCGATACGGTCGCATATTTTTTATAAGTCGGAAGTATAAGTTGTCCGCTTTCAGCACAATTTGCGCCGACCGTATCCGACTCAATGCTACAAGACTACTTGAAGCGATTTGCTGCATCGTCTGATGCGGCAGGTGGCTCATTTTAAGCGAAAATATTTTTTTAGGACTACAAACAAACTTGTGTTATGAAGAACAACGCATTATTGAACTACGAGGCTCCCGAGGTGGAGGCTGTAGAGGTAGAGGTAGAGCGAGGCTTTGCATCGAGCATCGACGATATGCCCTATGTTGATGACGAGGAGTAACGAACATTAGCAACCAAACATTACTACAATGCAAAAGTTTATGGTATTAGTTGCTGCCGCCTTTGTGATGATGGCTTGCAGCAAGGAGGAGGCTGCTACGATCGACAATGTGCAGTATGTAACGGAGCTGAAAGCAACCCTCGGCGGTGGCGACGAGACCCGTATGGTATATACGCACGATCCGTCGAAGGGTTTGTCGTTTGCTTGGGAGGATGGCGATGTGTTGAAGCTCTTCCAAGCCGATGACCCGACGGTGTGGCCTAAAAGTTATGAGTATAAGTCATCTACCAAAAAATTTCACGTAATCGGCACGGACGCTATGGAAGCAGGCAAACAATACTTTGCTGCTCCCCATCAGCTGAAAACATCTACTCCCTATTTTGACATTGTTGACGGGAAGCCTGTATTAGATTTGTATCTTGATGCTGCAAAGACCGTAGCTGATATTCCGTTGATTTCGGATGTGTTTACCGCTACAACGGATGGCACGATTGCTACTATGCACCACACCGTAGGCGTGGTAGAGATCCCTGTTAAGGTCACAGCAGATTCGCAGTTCAAGTCATTGATGAATAATGGTTTCAGAAATGATGTCGAAATTATCAGCGGCCAATATACCGTTACCGCCGCTCCGCCCTATTTTGTAGAGGCGGCCGGTACCGGTGGTAATAGAACAGCGATGGCAAATGAGGGTAAAGAGTTGAGTACAACTACCGCCACCTCGTTCTTTGTCCCGATGTTGCCCGGTGTGTATACTAACTGCACTTTGAATTATGTCTATTTACAATATCAAGCAAACGATCCCTTCTACATCAATTCGGTGAAGGTTGTGTGTGGCAAGATTACAAAATTGGACGAGATAACTTTAGAGCTCAACTAAACATCTAACAAAAAGGTTGCTTCGGCAGCCTTTTTTTTGGTCGATAGGCTCAACAGGACAAACCAGGGGTTGTGGCGTTGGCCACGACCCCTTTTTTTGTGCGTCGGTTCTTCGGGGAAAACATCCCCGACTTTCCAATGTTAAATTATGGTGAAATCGGCACCGAATTTTGTGTTATTTTTTGATTAATATGCTCATGGTGTAACAGCGATTTCTCAACAATTCCCATTTATCCGTTGTGTCGTTTAACATTTCAATTCACATAGATTTGAAGCGGCATAGGTCATTAGAACCTTATTTTAGGTTATATCTATGATATAATCATCAAAAATTTTTCCGATTTCAAAAGTTTTTATACCTTTGTAGCGATGAAAAAGGGGCTTTTTTGAACCCTGGCGAGGCAGAGGTGCTTCAGACAAGGACGGGGCGATGAAAATGGTATCCTTTTTGACCAAAAGCAAACAGAAAAAGAGGTTTTAATTTAACAATATCAACAACTATGATCGACAAGAAAGATTTGAGAAAGTACGGTATCACCGGCGTAGAGGAGATTATCTACAATCCTTCGTATGACGAGCTGTACCGTGAGGAGACCAAGAAGGGTCTGCGCGGCTTCGAGAAGGGTCAGGAGACCGAGATGGGTGCCGTGAACGTAATGACGGGTGTTTACACCGGTCGTTCGCCCAAGGACAAGTTCTTCGTAATGGACGAGACGTCGAAGGACACCATCTGGTGGACCTCGCCCGAGTACAAGAACGACAACAAGCCCGTCACGAAGAAGGCTTGGAAGGAGCTCAAGAAGATCGCTTCGGAGGAGCTCTCGGGCAAGAAGCTCTATGTAGTGGATACCTTCTGCGGTGCCAACGAGAACTCGCGCCTCAAGATCCGCTTCATCATGGAGGTAGCTTGGCAGGCTCACTTCGTAAAGAACATGTTCATCCGTCCGACCGACGCCGAGCTGGAGACCTATGGTGAGCCCGACTTCGTGGTACTGAACGCTTCGAAGGCCAAGGTAAAGAACTACAAGGAGCTGGGTCTGAACTCGGAGACGGCCGTAGTATTCAACCTGACGGAGAAGATGCAGGTAATCATCAACACCTGGTATGGTGGTGAGATGAAGAAGGGTATGTTCTCGTACATGAACTACCTGCTCCCGCTGCAGGGTATCGCCTCGATGCACTGCTCGGCCAACACGAACGAGAAGGGCGAGACGGCTATCTTCTTCGGTCTGTCGGGTACGGGTAAGACGACCCTTTCGACCGACCCGAAGCGTCAGCTCATCGGTGACGACGAGCACGGCTGGGACGACGAGGGTGTATTCAACTTCGAGGGCGGCTGCTACGCCAAGGTTATCAACCTCTCGAAGGAGAACGAGCCCGACATCTGGAACGCCATCCGTCGCAACGCACTGCTGGAGAATGTAACGGTAGATAAGAAGGGTAAGATCGACTTCTCGGATAAGTCGGTAACGGAGAACACCCGTGTATCGTACCCCATCTTCCACATCGACAACATCGTAAAGCCCGTTTCGAAGGCTCCCGCCGCCAAGAAGGTTATCTTCCTCTCGGCTGATGCCTTTGGTGTACTGCCCCCGGTTTCGATCCTCACGCCTGAGCAGACGAAGTACTACTTCCTGTCGGGCTTCACGGCCAAGTTGGCAGGTACGGAGCGCGGTATCACGGAGCCCACGCCGACCTTCTCGGCCTGCTTCGGTGCTGCCTTCCTCTCGCTGCACCCCACCAAGTACGGCGAGGAGCTGGTAAAGCGCATGGAGAAGTCGGGTGCTACGGCTTACCTCGTAAACACGGGTTGGAACGGTACGGGCAAGCGTATCTCGATTAAGGATACGCGCGGTATCATCGATGCCATCCTCGATGGTTCGATCGACAACGCTCCGACGAAGATGATCCCGATGTTCGACTTCAAGGTGCCGACCGAGCTGCCGGGTGTTGATCCCGCCATCCTCGATCCGCGCGACACCTACGCCGATGCTTCGGAGTGGGAGGTGAAGGCTAAGGATCTGGCCGGTCGCTTCGTGAAGAACTTCCAGAAGTTCACGGGCAACGAGGAGGGCAAGTCGCTCGTTGCTGCCGGTCCGAAGGTGGAGTAAGTTTAGAATGACTGCCGGTGCGATAAACCGTAGCAGCCATTTGGTTGCCCGATAGCAACCGATTTGCAAAAGAGAAATCCACCTTTCCAAGCAAAGCTTGGAGGTGGATTTTCTCTTTTCGCAAAGCCACCTAAAGGTGGCCGCAAACGGCTGACAACAGAGCGGTGGGGGAAATCCCTTATATAAAAAATATAGACAATCCCCCTAAATCCCCCTTTGAGAAGGGGGACTTAGTCGCTTCGCTCCTCGGGTAATGCTAATAACCGTTATGAATACTCCTTGAAATCGAATTAGGAATTCGAGATTCCGATTTAGCAAGAAGGTTGCATCGCAAGGTGCAACCTTTTTTTATGGGTCGCTCCCTGTATAGGTTTTTCCTATTGCGATATAAAAATTATCAATTTGACAAATAGGAAATTAGGTATTATCTTTGCAATAGAAACAGAAAACAACACACACTAAACAAAGCAAAGATTATGGCAACGAAGTTTTATATCTGCCGCCACTGCGGCAACGTCATTGAGAAGGTAGTTGATTCGAAGGTTCCCGTGGTATGCTGCGGCGAGAAGATGGAGGAGCTGATCCCCAACACGGTGGATGCAAGCGGCGAGAAGCATGTGCCCATTGTAACGAAGATCGACGAGTGGACACTCAAGGTCGAGGTAGGCAGCGTAGCCCATCCGATGCTCCCCGAGCACCACATCGCCTTTATCTATGTGGAGACCGAGGCGGGTGGCGTGCGCGTCAATCTGAGCGACAAGCCCGAGGCGATTATCAACACCTATCCGCACAAGGCGGTGGCAGTCTATGAGTACTGCAACCTCCACGGCCTGTGGAAGACCGAGTTATAGAAGAATGAAGAGGAAGCGTTTGTACAATTGTGAAATTTGTTGGGTTAATGAGGGGCGTGGCTTTCGGGCTGCGCCCCAAACCTTTATCGTATTGGCTTTAGCCATCAAACGTCAGCCTTTTGGTTGCCAGGGCAACCAAAAAAAAAGGAGTCCTTGTTGTCAAGAACTCCTTTACTCCAAAACAGGTCTTCAAAAAAAGGCTGTTACACGGTCATAATCTCCTTCTCCTTGGCAGCCAGCACCTCGTCCAGCTTCTTCGAGTACTTGTCGAGCATCTTCTGTGCACGCTCGCCACCGTCCTTCGCCTCATCCTCGGGCATGCCCTCCTTCTGTGCCTTCTTAAAGGCCTCGATGGCATCACGACGGGCATTGCGCAGACTTACGCGAGCCGTCTCGGCCTCGCCACGGGCACGCTTTACCAGCTCCTTACGGCGCTCCTCGGTCAGAGGGGGCATCGTGAGGCGGATCTGCTCGCCGTTGTTCGAGGGCGTAAGGCCAATGTTCGAATCAATGATAGCCTTCTCGATCACACGGATCAGGTTCTTATCCCAAGGCTGAATCAGAATCGTCTTGGCATCGGGTACGGTGACCGAAGCGGCACCCGACACGGGCACCTGCGAGCCATAGTACTCTACCATCACGCCATTCAGCACATTGACCGACGCCTTACCGGCGCGGATGTTCAGCAACTCCTCGTCGAGGTGATCGACCGCCTTCTGCATGCGCGAAGTGGCCTCGTTAAGAATCGATTGGGTATCCATATTGTTGGTTTTTAAGTTATTGTTTCAACAGCTCTTCAATCTTGGCAATCAAGGCATCGAACTCCTCGGGCTCATACCCTACCGAGGCAATCACCACCTTACCCTCTTGATCGATCAGGAAGTTGCGGGGGATGAAGTTCGAGGCGAACTGATCGTAGATCTTGCGCTCGGGGTCGAGGCCCATCGGGAACGTGTAACCCATCTGCTCACGGAACGCGGCCACGGTCTCACGCTCCTCGGCGCGCGAGATGGGGATAAAGACAAACTCCTGACCGGCAAAGCGATCCACGATGTCGGCCTGCACACGCTTCAACTCCTCGCGGCAGGGAGGGCACCAGGTGGCCCAGAAATTCACAAGCACCACCTTGCCTTTCAGGGCCGAAAGGGTCTGCGTCGTACCGTCGAACATCGTGACCGTGAAGTCCGGGGCCTGCATCCCCTCCTTGACGAGGGTCGTAGTCTCCGTCTCATCCGCTACGGTCTCGGCCGTAGCATTGTTCTGCTCCACGGGGGTCTCCTCACCGGTGGGGAGCATAAAAATCAGGGCGCACACTACAACGAGCAGCGCTACGAGCAACCACAAACGAAGGGTGCTCTGCTTCTTGCGGGTACGAATAGCCATCTCTTAAGCCAATTTTACGAGTGTTCCGATCTGCTCCCCTGCAAGCACCTTACCGAGGTTGCCCGGGGTGTCCATATCGAACACGATGATTTCCAATTTGTTCTCACGGCAAAGCGTAAAGGCGGTCTGATCCATCACCTTGAGTTGACGGCTGATCACCTCGTCGAAGGTAATCTCGTCGAACTTCACGGCCGTAGGATCCTTCTCCGGATCGGCCGTATAGACACCATCCACACGCGTACCCTTCAGCATCACCTGGGCCTCGATCTCGATACCGCGCAGGGCCGAGGCCGTATCGGTCGTGAAGTAGGGATTCGACGTACCGCCACCGATGATTACGACATAACCCGCCTCGAGGTGCTCGATGGCACGCGCTTTGGAGAAGTACTCGCCAATGGGCTCCATGCGGATCGAGGTGAGCACCTTGCACTTCACGCCGTTATCCTCCAGGGCCGACTGCAGCGCCAGCGAGTTGATGATCGTAGCCAGCATACCCATCTGATCGCCCTTCACACGGTCAAATCCGCGCTTGGCACCCGTCATGCCGCGGAAGATATTGCCACCGCCGATGACGATACCGATCTGAATACCCGTCTCGGCAACGGCTTTGATCTGCTCGGCATAGGATTGAAGTTGAGCCGGATCGAGCCCGTATTTTTGCGCTCCCTGGAGCGACTCACCGCTCAATTTGAGCAGGATGCGATTGTATTTCATCTCTGTAATTGTTTATTCGTAATGCGAAGATAACAATTTTCTTTGAAATAATTCGCTTTTATTGCTATCTTTGTGCTACCATGACCGAACCGAAGTATCAAATACTCGAAAGAATCAATTCGCCCGAGGAGTTAAAACAACTCTCGACCGAGGAGCTCCGCACCTATTGCGAGGAGTTGCGTCGTTATATCATCGAGGCCTGTTCGGTCAATCCGGGCCACCTGGCATCGAGCCTCGGCACGGTGGAGCTGGCTACGGCACTGCACTACGTCTTCTCCACGCCCGAGGATAAAATCGTCTGGGATGTCGGCCATCAGACCTACCCGCACAAGATCATCACGGGTCGCCGCGAGGCCTTCCTCACGCAACGCAAGAAGGGCGGCATCAGCGGTTTCCCGCGCATGGACGAAAGCGAGTACGATGCCTTCGGAGGCGGTCACGCCTCGGTCTCGATCTCGGCAGCCTTCGGCATGGCCAAAGCGGCCGAGCTGCAGGGGCTTAAGCAACACATCGTGGCCGTGATTGGCGACGGTGCCATGACGGGTGGCCTGGCATTCGAGGGGTTGAACAATGCAGGCGCAAGCCGCAAGACCGATCTGCTGGTGATCCTCAACGACAACAACATCGCCATCGACCACGCCACGGGAGCTTTGAAGAGCTACCTGGTCAAGATCACCTCGTCGCATCACTACAACCGCCTCAAGCAGCGCGTGTGGGCCGTACTGTCGCACCTGCCCGCCCTGCAACGCTTCCTGCAGAAGGCCGGCACGGCAACCAAGCAGGTGCTGCTGCACAACAGCAACCTCTTCGAGAGCCTCAATTTCCGCTATTTCGGCCCGATCGACGGTCACAACCTGCCCGAGTTGGTGCGCACGCTGCGTGCCCTGAAGCAGGTCAAGGGGCCGAAGCTGCTGCATGTGCTTACGACCAAAGGCAAGGGCTACACCCCCGCCGAGCAGGATCAGACCACATGGCACGCACCGGGTTGCTACAACGCCGAGACGGGCGAACGCATCGGCTCGGTCCACAAGGCCGACCGCTACCAGGATGTCTTCGGGCAGACGATGATCGACCTGGCGAAGGAGGATCAACGCGTGGTGGGCATCACCGCCGCCATGCCCTCGGGCTGCGGCCTGCAACAGATGATGCAGCAGATGCCCGATCGCGCCTTCGATGTAGGCATCGCCGAGGGGCACGCCGTGACCTTTGCTGCCGGATTGGCCGCATCGGGCATGATCCCCTACTGCGCCATCTACTCGACCTTTATGCAGCGCGCCTACGACAATGTGATCCACGATGTGGCGATCCAGAATCTACCCGTCGTCTTCTGCCTCGACCGAGGCGGCCTGGTGGGCGAAGATGGCGCTACGCACCACGGCACATTCGACATGGCCGCCTATGCCGCCATCCCCTCGCTTACGATTGCTGCACCGCGCAACGAGTTGGAGCTGAGAAACATGATGTACACGGCCAAGGAGGCCGGTACGCCCTATATGATCCGCTATCCGCGCGGCACGGGCGAGGGTGTCGCCTGGCGCAACGAGCCGTTCAGCCTGATTCCGACGGGCCGAGGCGAGGAGCTTCGCGCGGGCGAGCGCGTGGCCGTGCTAAGTATTGGCACGACGGCTCACGCCGTCGGCAAGGCGCTCGACCGAGCAGCCGAGAAGGGCATCCGCGGAGCGCACTACGACCTGCGCTTTGTCAAGCCGCTCGATACGGCGCTATTGGATGAGGTAGCCGCGCGCTACGAGCGTCTCATCACGGTCGAGGATGGATCGCTGCGCGGAGGCGTAGGCGAAGCCGTCACGGCCTACCTCCACGAAAAGGGCTATCAGGGCGAGATTATCCGCCTCGGCATTCCCGATCGCTGGATTCGCCACGGCACACCGCAAGAGCTGCACAAAGAGTGCGGCTTCGATGCGGAGAGCATCTACGAAGCCATTTGTAAATAGAGAATGGGGTTGCCAACACGATTGAGCAACCCCATTTTGGTATGATTTGTGCGAATAACGGCGTTATGAAAATGATTCTCATAACACTGATACTCGCAACGCTGGTGGGCAGCGTACTCTGCGCACCGAACAACTCCTGCATCAACCGCACGACGGTCTCGGAGATTGACCTACAACGATTCATGGGGCACTGGTACGAGATTGCCCGTTACGACCACCCCTTTGAGCGCCACCTGGAGGCGGTCGAGACCGATTATCGGCTCCTCGAGAACGGAAAAATCGAGGTGATCAATCGTGGCATCGACGGCCGCACGGGAAAAGAGAAGGTGGCACGGGGCAAAGCCCGCACCACCGATCATGTAGGACGACTGCGTGTCTCGTTTTTCTGGTTTTTCTACTCGGATTACAACATCCTCGACATCGCCCCCGACTATTCGTGGGCACTGATCGGGTCGCGCTCGCCCAAATACCTGTGGATCTTGTCGCGCACGCCGCATCTTCCGGCCTCAACCTTGCGCGAGATTCTCCACCTGGCCGAGCAGCGCGGCTACTCCACCGCCCCGCTTCTCTTTATCGACCAGCCCGACCGTTCGTCGAATCAGGCCACCGAGCAGGGGATTCCGAGCGCCTCGACCTGACGGGCAATCTCCTGCAGCTCCTCACGCGCTACGCGGTGCAGGGTCTCGCAGGGGGTATCGCGGTCGAGTGAGTAGATCATCACCTGGCGCGGACGAATCTCCTCCACCAGGCGAAGCCATGCCTCCACCTCCTCGCGGGTCGTGTTGTCGATCACGACACCCTTGTATTCGCCCCGAAGGAACATCGTCTGGAGGATCATCTGCCCCTCGAAGCGTTTCATCGCATCCACCACGCCACGCACCGTGTAGTGCGCCTGGCGGGGCTGATTGATGCACTTAACCGTCTCGTCAAAGGCCGAGTCGAGCTTTAGGATGTTGTTATCGACCCGTCGCAAGGCACGACACACCTCCTCGCGGTGGAGTTGCGTAGCGTTCGACAAGACCGATATCTTGGCCGAGGGGCACAACCGATCGCGTAGGGCGATCGTATCGTCGATAATCGCCTCAAAGTCGGGGTGCATGGTCGGTTCGCCATTGCCGGCAAAGGTGATGACATCGGGCGGGGTCTGCTCCCCCACCATCCGTTGGAGCACCTCCTCGAGCTTCGTACGCACCTCCTCACGGGTGTTGAAGCGCATCTCGCCACGCCTCTCGGCATTCCATCCGCACTCGCAGTAGATGCAGTCGAACGAGCAGAGTTTGGCATGCACCGGAAGCAGATTCACCCCCAGCGAAAGACCCAATCGGCGCGAACGCACCGGGCCGAAAATCACATCCTCAAAGAGTGCCGTCATCGGTTATTTCAACAGATTTTTCAGTGTTTCGTTTACAATCTTGCGCGTGGCGGTCGTGGTAGCCGTCTGGGCCGCCTTGCCCAGGATCGACTTGCCAGTGCTCTTCTTCGAGCTGCCACCCACCAACGACTTGGCCATCGAGGTACTGACGCTGCGGATGAAGCTCGTAGCTGCAGCACCAATAAGCGTGCCCAACAGACCGCGACCGACACCGCTACGCTGCTTCTTTTGCTGCTCCTTCTCCTCCAGGGCCTGGCGCTTGGCCTCCTCCTCTTGGGCGGCAGCCTCCTCGGCCTCTTTCGCCGCGGCAGCCTGCTGCTCGGTCAGCACCTCATAGGCACTCACGCGATCTACGGCCGTATCGTAGGCACGAATCGTCAGCGGAGCCGAGGCGATCAATACGCGGCGCTCCTCATCCGTGATGGCGCCGATCTGGCTCAACGGGAAGAGAATCTTCGCACGCTCGACCACCGACGGAGCACCCTTTGCATCGAGGAACGAGACGAGCGCCTCGCCCGTACCCAGCTCCATGATCGCCTCCTCGGTCGAGAAGGCGGGGTTGGTGCGGAAGGTCTGCGCCGCCGAGCGCACCGCCTTCTGATCCTTCGGCGTGAAGGCGCGCAGGGCGTGCTGAATGCGGTTACCGAGCTGTCCCAGAATCTCCTCCGGAATATCGGTCGGCGACTGGGTCACGAAGTAGACACCTACGCCCTTCGAACGAATCAGACGTACCACCTGCTCGATCTTCTCCACCAGCGCCTTCGACGTGCCATTGAAGAGCATGTGCGCCTCATCGAAGAAGAAGACCAGCTTCGGAAGCTCGGCATCGCCCACCTCGGGCAGGTTCTCGTACAGCTCCGACAAGAGCCACAGGAGGAAGGTCGAGTAGAGTTTCGGATTGAGCATCAGCTTATCGGCCGCCAGGACATTCATCACACCGCGCCCATCTTCGCGCTGAATCAGGTCGAAGATGTTGAAGGCCGGCTCACCGAAGAACCGATCGCCACCCTCGCTCTCGATGGCCAGCAGCGCGCGCTGAATCGCACCCACCGAGGCCGACGAGATATTGCCATACTCGGTCGTGAACTGCTTGGCATTCTTGGCCACAAAGTCGAGCATCAGGCGCAAATCCTTCAAATCGATCAGCAGCAATTCGTTGTCGTCGGCAATGCGGAAGACGATATTCAACACACCGCTCTGCGTCTCGTTGAGTTGCATGAGGCGCGAAAGCAGCTGCGGGCCCATCTCGCTGACGGTCGTGCGCATGGCGTGGCCACGCTCGCCATAGACATCAAACAGGCGCACCGGACAACCGCCGAATTGGGGCTCTTCGATGCCGAACTCGGCGCATCGCTTCTCGATAAAGCCGCTCATCGCGCCCTTTTGGCTGATGCCCGAAAGGTCACCCTTCATATCGGCCATAAAGCAGGGGACACCCGCTTGTGAGAAGGTTTCGGCCAAGACCTGAAGCGTGACGGTCTTACCCGTACCCGTGGCACCGGCAATCAGGCCGTGGCGATTGGCCATCGACCCTTCAATCGAAATCGGCCCTGCGGGCCCATGCGCTACATAGAGCTTTTTATCGGAGGTATACATCGTAATTGGTTTTTGTTTTCGGCTATACGTTTAGCAAAGATAATGGATTGCAACGAAAGAATCAAGCGCAAAGAGCGTTGAAAGTTTTTCAGTGGCCTCAGTTGGCTCAGTGGGCTCTGTGGCCTCGGTGTAGCAAAAAAAGGGAGGACCCGTAAGTCCTCCCCTTGCAATTGACATTAAGCCCTCTTGGGTCTTAGTCCTTCAACCAGCGCGGGTCACCGATCGGCTCGCCTGCGGCGGTGTACATCAGATGACGATACTCGGCCTTCACCTTGAAACCATCAGGAATCTGGTGCGTTACGTGCTCGTTGTTGATATTCACCTTGTGGCGGCGATAGTCGTTGTGTACGCCTACCTCACCCTCGGCCGACTTCGGATTCGGATCCTCGAACAGATCAACCGGCAGCAGGTTCTTCGTGCCGTCGTTCAGGATCTTAATCTCGGTCTCAGCCTTCGGATCGCCACCATTCAACGGCTGGTTACCACCACCGGCAGCTGCCTTGTTGTTGGCACCACGCGAGGTGTGCGAGAAGGGATACGACGAGAAATACTGACCCTTCTCAATAGCCTGACCCCAGTCGGTCTTCGTACCCGAAGCATCCAGGTCGGGACGGAGCGTACAATAGTTGTCGTAGAAGTGGTAGGTCGTAGCCTCCGTGCGACCCTCGATACGCATACCGGCAGCGTAGAGCTTACGCATGTCGTTTGCATCCTTGCGAACCGTCACAAAGAGGTTGTTCTTACACGTTACGGTCATCTTGGCGGGAGCATAGCGCATCTCGAACAGCAGACGGTCCTTCGAACGACCACTGAAGTTGATGAACGTATTGTTCGACACATTTACATTCCACTCTACCGAGGGATCCCAAGCCGTGTTCTTGTTCTCGCTAATCAGGGCGTGACGCGGAACATCGACAATCGTACAGTTGGTCATCGAGAAGTCCTTCAGGATGTTGTGCAGCGAGCCGGTACCGTCACCCGTGATCCACGAGTAGCCACGACCATTGGAATCGTAAAAACCACTATCATAGAACATACAGTTGTCAATCGTGAACTTCAAGATCTGCTTACGGGCAGCGCCCTTGAAACGCACCCAACCACGAATCTGGTGGCGGAAGTTACAATTCTTCACGCGGAACTCCTCAAGAGCAAACGGCATGGCCGTCTCCGAAGCAGCATTGAAGAAGTAGTTACCCGTACCCGAGCCGGTCCAGCCGTTCTCGGCGTAGTTGATAGCGCCATCCACGTCGAAGTTGATATTCTCGAAGATAATCGACTGTACGTTGATACCACCCATCTCACCGTTACCCGGGTTACGCGAGAAGGCAAAGTTCATCGTGCAAGGCTTCGTCTTATCACCATCCGAGCAACCGGCCGTAATCTCGGGATAGAGATCCTTGGTTGCGGGATCGGGATTGGGAACGGTCTTCTGCCAACCAATACCCATGTACAGAAGCGGACGATCCTCGGGGGCTAC
Source organism: Alistipes sp. (assembly GCA_017624955.1). Lineage (GTDB taxonomy): Bacteria > Bacteroidota > Bacteroidia > Bacteroidales > Rikenellaceae > Alistipes. The sequence goes on along the minus strand of JAGAMA010000041.1, from coordinate 15,225 downwards.
ATTCGGATCCGAGCAACGGAGCGTAAAGCCCTTCGATACCTCGATCGTGTTCTGAACGTAATAAACCTTGTTCGGCTCCAGCTCGAAGACGGTACCCTCGGCAAAGTCGATGTTGTTGGTCATGTAGTTCTTCAGCAGCGTATCGATACGGGCAGCCTGCAGCTCATGAGCGCGGGTATTCACGTCGTTGGCATCATACCACTCCTCCCACTTCAGCAGGCGAGGCTCACCCGGATCACCCTTCATGCGGACCATGTTCGTATTGTACATACGGTCCCAGTAGCGCTCGATGTTGTTGTTCATACCGTTTACTACATACACGTAGTTCGACTTCAAGCCCTCTACATCCACATAGCCCTGCTTACGAATCTCCTCGGTGAAGGGGATACGAATCGTCTCGGCATCCGGATTGTCGCGCGAAGGCTCAACCTGGATCTCGCTCACAACATACTGGCCGTTCGCATCAACCTGGTAGATAGCCAGAGCCTCCTTATCGAGCGACGTATTCTCGGTCAGATTCCAACGAACACGCAACGAATTCTCGGTTACGTTCTCCACCCAGAAGGCCTCGGGAATACCATAACGCTCACGGGTCTGGATACCAACCTGGTCATCCCACTCGCGACCACCGGCAGCACCCGAAATGATCGAGTTGTACTCATCACCTCGCTTCGAGAGGGTCTTGATACCGAAACGGTACATCGTAGCATACTGCAAGTCCTTCACGCGCAGGCTCAACACCTCGGGACCTACAATCGTATCGAGGATCCACTCCTCGGGCTTCTGGAACTCATCGTCGCGGTTCAGACCGGCGGCGGTGATGTGGTAACCGGCGCAATCCTTCACACCGAACCAGTAGAGCATTACATCGTTGCGCGTACCCTCGGCCACACCGCAGCAGTAGGGTTCCGAGCTCGAGATACCATTGTTCTCGATGCGGAAGTGCGTCATATGCTCACGCTCAGGATTGTCGTTCTTCTTGCTCGGATAGTACTCCGTAGCATCCTCCGTACAGGCAACAAAGCCGACGGCCAACGCAAAGCTGAGGAGCAGCGATAAAATCTTATTATATTTCATAGTTGTTGCTTCTGTTTTAGATTAACGATAGCCGTATTTGTTCTCGTAAGCACCGGCGCTACGTGCAATCACATCCTCGGGGAAAGGCAGGATGTAACGAACAACGGGCAGCGACTCGGCCTCTACACCCCACAGGTTGGGCACAACCTCCGAACCGTAGTGGTCCGTAGCACGGATGTAACCACGCAGCGAGAAGAGAGCCTGAGCTTTCGGATAACCCTCCGTGTCGTTGTACATCTGCGAAAGGTAGTAGCCCTGAGCCCACTCCGAACCCGGATTACGCTCAAAGGTCCACGGGTTGTAGATCTGAACTACGGGCAGGATGTTGTTAGGCATCGTACCGAAGGTCTTGTAGTCGTAGCCGGGGTTGGCAAGAACACTCTCACCATCCTCCTGTACCGTCTTATAGAAGAGCTCCGAAGGCAGGTTCGTGAAGCGATCGTCGGTATTGTACTCCTCGTCACCCGAAACGTACCAAGCATAACCGAAGTACTGGTAGAATACGTCGCGGAGCACCTCGGCATACTTGTTCCAACGAACCAGGTCGCGCCAGCGCAGACCCTCGCCACCGAACTCCCACTTACGCTCGTCCTGAATCAGCGACAGGAACGAAGCCTTGTCACCGGCAGCAGCAACGTAGTTGTCCACCTTCTCGCCCCAATCGGCCGAGTCAAAGGCGCGACGACGTACCTGCTTGAAGGCGTCGATAGCCTCAGCGGTCGGACCCTCGTTCACCTCATTGGCAGCCTCAGCATACATCAGGAGCACATCAGCATAACGCATGTAGGGATAGTTGATACCCGTGTTACCCTCGCTGATAGCACCCATGGCGTTACCGGTCTCGGTCCAGAGCTTCGACCACTTACCGCAGTAAGCCGTCCAGGGATCGAGGCGCATAGCCACCTTACCATCCGAACCATACTTCCACAAAGCCGTACCGCAAACGTAGTTGCGACGCAGGTCCTTCTCGTCGAACGAGAAGCGATAGAATACGTTCAGCATGTTGCTGCCGCTCGTCTTACCCCATACGGCAGCCGAGCCGTCGTGCATCTGGGTCTCCGTACCGTTCATATCGTAAGCGGGACCCCAGTTGTAACCTACGTTACCGTTGATACCCTTCGTGTAGGGAATCTCGAAAATCGAGTCGTCGTCGTTCGTAACGATGTAGTTGCACTGATCGATGAAGTACTGGTCATAACGCTTCTTGAGCGAGTGGTTACCCTCCGAGATCACCTTACCGGCATACTCCATAGCCGTCTGGTAGTACTCCTTGTAGTTCGAGGGACGCTCCATCGTACCCTTGTCGGCCGTCGAAGCACCCGGACGCAGCGAGTAACCACCGGCCGTGAGCGACATACGGGCAATCAGGGCCCAAGCAAACTCCTTCGAGCAACGCTGAACACCACCATCGAGCGAAGCAGCAAACTGCATCGTCTTCGAGGCCTCTTTCAGGTCGTCGATCATGGTCTTGAGAATCACGTCGCGATCAGCAACGGGCATCACCATCGGAGCATCAGCTGCGCGAACGAGCGAGAAGGGAACATCGCCGAAGAGGATTACCATGTCGTGGTAGTTCATGGCGCGGATACACTTGGCCTCACCGATCATCTGCATCAGCTCTGCCTCATTCTCGGCCATCATGGGCGATACCTCGGCAGCCGTGATGAAGTTGTTACAATACTCGATGTTGCGATAAGCCGACTGCCATGTCTTCTCGAGGTGGCTACCCGAAGAGGTACAGTCAAACTGCTTGTAGTCGGTACCGGCCGACGACTGCAGGTCGCTCGTGCTCGTAGCGTACTCCACGTCACTGTTCAAGCAGAAGGTCGAATAGTAAGCACCACCATAGGTGTTACCGTCCAGCATATAGGTATAGCAGGCGTTCAACGCACGGTTGATCTCCTCCATATTGCCGAACACATACTCCTCGTCATACTTCGAATCGGACTTCACATCCAGAAATTCCGAGCAGGCACTCAGCGAGAGCAGAGCGAGGATTCCGGCTAAAAATATTTTGCTATTTTTCATTGTTTCAATTAATTACGAAATTAGAACGAGAGGTTTACACCGAACATATAACCACGGCTGCGCGGATACTTGTTGTAGTCCACACCCGGGGTCAAGCCCTTCTGTACGTCCACCTCAGGGTCATAACCGCTATAGCCGGTCAACAGCCAGAGGTTCGAGCCGGTGAAGTAAACGCGCAGGCGCTGGATACCGGCCTTCTTCGTGATGTGCGTCGGCAGCGTGTAACCGATCGTGATATCCGACAGACGGAGGAACGAGCCATCCTCTACGAAGTACGAGCTGGCGATGTACTTCTGCACATACTGCGGAGCCCACAGCAGCTCACGACCCTCGTTCTGAGGAATGAAGTAGTCGTCCACGTTGCTCGTCTGGCCATTGCCATAGATACGCTCACCCGAGTCGTTCGTGAAGCTCCAGCGATTCATGTGGCTGAACTTATCCATTACGTTCATGTAGTTGCCCGACTTGTTGTCGATCGACGACGAAAGCGTGTAGGCCATCGCGTTGTAAACGTCGAAATCGAGCATGTAGGTAAAGTTAGCCGTGATGTCGAAGTTCTTCAAACGAGCGTTGATCGAGAAACCACCCGTCAGAGCCGGATTCATGTCACCGATCTTCACCTTGTCATACTTATCCACTACGTTGATATCGTCCTCACGACCACCACCGTGATCCACGATGTTCTTGAACTTCGGCATACCGAGTTTCGGATCGCCATACGTATCACCCGAACCCAGCACGGTCTTCACCGTCGTACCCGAGTTATCAGCGGGGTCTTTGAAATCCCAGCTGTCGTTATTCGTGCGATAGAGGTCGTCGAAACCATACACACCGTCGTAAACATAACCGTAGAGGATACCGATCGGCTGGCCTACCATCAGTTTGAAGGCCTCGCCATCGGCCGAAACCTTGCTGGCGTTACCACCCGTTGCCCACAACTCGTTCACGTCGCCATTCAGCTTATCGACGTTCGACTTGTTGTGACCCATCGTGAAGGTAACACCCAGATCGAAGTCCTTCTTGCGGATGATCTGACCCTGGATGGTCAGGTCAAAACCCTTGTTCGTAACCTGGCCGATGTTCTGAACCTGGCTGCGATAACCCGTCGTGATAGGAATCTGCGTCGTGTACAACATGTCACGCGTCGTGTTCCAGTAGAGCTCGGGGGTAATCACCAATCGGTTGTCGAACATACCGAGGTCAACAGCGAGGTTGCGCGTAACGGTGGTCTCCCACTTGATGTCGCTATTAATAAAGGTATCGCCATTGGCATTTACATAGTACTGATCACCATACTCCGACGTACCGGCGAAGTCGGGACCACCGCTCGACTTAATCGAGTAGAGATAACGCCACTGGTCGTGTGCGATGGCGTTGTTACCCACCATACCGTAAGCCAGACGGAGCTTCAACTGGTTGATCACGTCGCTATCCTTCAGGAAGTTCTCCTCGTTGATAGCCCAAGCACCCGAGATCGAGGGGAAGTAACCCCACTGCTTACCCTTGGCAAACTTCGACGAACCATCGGCACGGAACGTAGCCGAGAGGTAGTACTTGTGCTTGTAGTTGTAGTTGGCCTGTGCGAAGTACGATGCCGTACGATCAGGCACATCCATCGACGAGGAGATCTGATAAGCCGTACCCAGACCCATGTTAGCCAGAGCCTGCTCGGGCGAGATCAGCTGCGGGAAGAAACGGGCCGTGCTCTGGTTGGTGCGACCATCCTTGCCCTGCATCTCAAAACCGGCCAGGAACGAGAAGTTGTGGTTCTCCTTGGCGGTGAAGTTGTAGGCAGCGGTCGTCGTCCAGGTGTAACGGGTCGAGCGCGAATCCTTAATATAAGCGTAAGGCTGGTTGAGGTAGGTGCTGTTGGCAACCTCGTTAGTCAGATAACCGAAGAAGCGATTCTCCTCACCAAAGCCAAACGTGTGCGAGAACTCGGTGCGCAGACGCAGACCCTCAATGGGCTTCCACTCCAGGCTGGCCTGATTTACGAACTGATACGACATCTTCTCCTTGTAGTTCTGATCTACGTCGTTCACGGGGTTCGAGATAGCCCACTGAGCCTCGATCAGCGGATCGGCGTACTCGGGATCCACATAACCGAACTCACGCATAGCGTTCGTGGGACGGTAGCGCAGAATGTCGATGATACCACGGCGACCGAAAGCGTCGGCACCGGCACCCTCGTCCTTACGGATCGTGAAGCGGGGATTCACCAACAGGGTCAGGTTCTTTGCCAGCTCGGCATTGACCTTCATGTTGAAGTTCGTACGCTCAACACCCGAGCCAAGCAGAATACCCTCCTCGTCGCTGTGGGTCAGCGAGGCGTTGAAACGCAGCTTCTCGCTACCACCGTTGATCGTCACGTTGTAGTTGTAGCTCACGGGCGTACCACCCATCACCTCATCCTGCCAGTCGTAGGTAGGCAGATTCTGATACAGATCGAGGTCCCAGGGGTTACCGAAGTCCTCACGCCACTGGTAGCGATCCGAGCTACCACCCTTAATCAGGGCGTTATCGAGCTGATAGCGAGCAAACTCATAGGTGTTCATCATCTCGATCTTGTTGGCCAGCTTGTTAAAGCGAGTCGAGAAGTTGAAATCAACCTTCATGCGACCGGCCTTGGCCGACTTCGTGGTCACCATCACTACACCGTGTGCACCGCGTGCACCGTAGATAGCGGTCAGTGAAGCGTCCTTCAATACGTCGATCGACTGAATATCGGTCGGCGGAATGTCGTTGATGTTGTCAGCGGGGAAACCATCGACGATGAAGAGCGGCTTACTGGTACCCGTAAGGTCCATGGCACCACGCACGCGGATATCGACATCGGCACCCGGGGCACCATCGACCGTCGTTACCTGCACACCGGCGATCTTACCCTGGAGAGCCTCAGCAGCCGATGCTACCGGCACCATGGCCAGCTTCTCACCTGCTACCGAACCCACCGAACCGGTCAGGTCCTTACGCACGACGTTCATGTAACCCAGCACGACTACCTCGTCGGCAGCCACGGCATCCTCCATGAGGACTACCTCGATCGGCTGTCCGGCAACAGCTGCGACATCCTGGGTCGTGAAGCCGATAAACGAAATTTGTAATGATTTTCCTTTCGGAACGGTCAGGGTGAAGTCGCCATCGATGCCTGTGCTGACACCATTAGCCGAATTTCCCTTTTCGATCACCGTAGCACCGATAACGGGCTCGCCGGCGGAGTCTTTAACCGTACCTTTAACAACGATGTTTTGGGCATTTGCAATACCCATTGCACCCCACAATAGGAGCACAAATAAGAGTAAACGATGTTTCATTGGTCAGTACTCTTTCAGTTAAACTTTAGAATTGGTTAGAATACCGACCGTGTGTTGCCACCGGTCGGATAGGTTGGGGCGAGAAGTGTAGCGGAAGACCTATCCGACCGGCCGATGGGTAGCCGGCGGCTAGGTACCCCCCCCACAACAACTCACTGGGAATCAGCAAATTATCGCCAACCCCCATAGGTAAGAAGTTGATTTTTGTGATGATGGTTTTTTGGTAAGGCATTAAGTTTTTTAAGGTTAAAATATAGTTTGTTATAGTTTTAGTCGATAAAAAGGTTTGAGCGAAGTTACAATGTTTTTTTCGATCAACAATGATTTTTGCCAACTTTTTTATATTTTTAACAATTTAGTAGATTTTCAAAACATACGTTTTCTTACTGATTATTAAACATTTAACAAACTATAAAATTTTTACTTCTACTAAAAATATAAAATATTGCTCTAATTTTATAGTAATTACAGCTACTAAAGTTTTACAAGTTGATGCAAGAAAATATACAATTACACCCTGTTACACAAAATCCACCGCCCCACCGCATGGAATTCCCCGTAATATTTTATATATTTGTAGGAATGATTCCTCCGCCCATGAAAAAATTGCTCTTCATACTCTCGCTTTGTTGCCTGGCGGCACTCCCCCTTCGGGCACAACGCCTCGTCGAGGCCGGGAAGGGGTATAGCGGCACTTCGGTCAATACGGCCGTCTTTCGCAACAGTTCGCTCATGACGGCCGACGGGCGACAATACATCGCCTACTACGATGACGAGGGGTGGATGGTGCTTGGCGTGCGTGACCTGAAGAGCACCGAGTGGCAACTCGCACGCAGCCAATACCGTGGCCATGTGAAGGATGCCCACAATGTGATCAGCATCGGTGTAGATGGCGAAGGGTATCTGCATGTGGCCTTCGACCACCACGGCCACCCACTCAACTACTGCCGCAGCATAGCACCCCACTCGCTCACCTTGGGCGAAAAAGAGCCGATGGTGGGCGACAACGAACAGGATGTTACCTACCCCGAATTTTACCGCCTCGCGGACGGCGATCTGCTGTTTGCCTACCGCTCGGGGGCTTCGGGACGCGGGAATTTGGTCCTCAACCGCTACCTATGCTCGGCAAAGCGCTGGGAGCGGGTGCAGGATGTCTTAATCGACGGGGAAAATCTGCGCAACGCCTATTGGCAACTCTATGTCGATGGCGCAGGAACGATTCACCTCTCGTGGGTGTGGCGCGAAACATGGCTCGTGGAGACCAACCACGACCTCTGCTACGCCCGCTCTACGGATGGGGGTAAGACCTGGCAAAAGTCCACAGGCGAAGCCTACTCACTCCCGATCCGCCTCGAGAATGCGGAGTACGCCTGCCGCATCCCGCAAAATAGCGAACTGATCAACCAGACAAGCATGAGTGCCGATGCCGACGGAAATCCCTACATCGCCACCTATTGGCGCGATATGAAGAGCGATATACCACAATATCGCTTGGTATGGCATGACGGCCACCAATGGCATGAGCGACAAATCTCCGAGCGCCGAACCCCCTTCACGCTCCGAGGTGGCGGAACAAAGATGATCCCGATTGCCCGACCGCGCATGGTGGTCGATCGCAAGAGGGGCTACTACCTCTTCCGCGATGCGGAGCGAGGGAGCAGGGTTTCGATGTATTACACAAAGAACATCCGCAAAGGTAAGTGGCGCGTCAGGGATCTGACCGACTTTACGGTCGATGCCTGGGAGCCGAGCCACGATGCGGAGCTTTGGAAGACCGAGCAAAAATTGCATCTCTTTGTGCAGCAGACCCATCAGGGCGATGGCGAACGGGCCGTCGAGAGCCATGCAAGCGAAGTATATGTATTAGAAGTAGAATAATTTTAGAGCCATGAAGAATATCATCAAACAGGCGATCTGTTGCGTGGCGATGCTCGGCATCACCTCCATCGCCCTTGCCGCCAAGCCCACCGAGGCGGAGCAGGTCCGCGCGATCATCGACCGCGTAAACAGCTATTGGCAAACGAACCATTCGCCCTGCGTGTGGTCGTTTTGGGATCAGGCAGCCTACCACACGGGCAACATGGAGGCCTACTTCCTAAGCGGCAACGAGCGTTACCGCGCCTACTCCGAGGCGTGGGCCGAGCACAACGAGTGGCGCGGCGCGAAGTGCAACGACAAAAGCAAGTGGCGCTACGAGACCTACGGCGAGGGGGATGAGTTTGTCCTCTTCGGCGACTACCAAATCTGCTTTCAGACCTATGTCGATCTCTACAACCTGCTGCCCGAGCCGCACAAGATTGCCCGTGCCCGCGAGGTGATGGAGCATCAGATGAGCACCCCGAATAACGACTATTGGTGGTGGGCCGACGGACTCTATATGGTGATGCCCGTGATGACGAAGCTCTACCGCGTGACGGGGAATCCGCGCTACCTGAAGAAGCTCTACGAATACATCTGCCACTCGGACAGCATCATGCTCGACAAGGAGACGGGGCTCTACTACCGCGATGCGAAGTATGTCTATCCGAAACACCGAAGCGCCAACAGCAAGAAGGATTTCTGGGCGCGCGGCGACGGCTGGGTATTGGCCGGATTGGCCAAGGTGCTCAAGGATTTACCTGCGGAGTATCAGCATCGGCAGTTTTTTGTCGATAAGTTCGTGCGCATGGCCGAGACGGTGGCCGCCACACAACAGCCCGAGGGGTATTGGACACGCAGCATGATGGATCCCGACCACGCCCCGGGCCCCGAGACGAGTGGCACGGCCTTCTTTACCTACGGACTGCTGTGGGGCGTAAACAACGGCTACCTCGACAAGGAGCAATACCTGCCCATCATCCGCAAGGCATGGAGCTACCTCTCGAAAACCGCCCTGCAAAAGGATGGGCGCGTGGGTTATGTGCAGCCCATCGGCGAGAAGGCCATCCCGGGGCAGATCGTGGATGAGAACTCCACGGCCCCCTTTGGCGTAGGGGCCTTCCTGCTGGCTGCCTGCGAGTATGTGCGCTACCTCGAAGCTCCGCAGCAACAGGATCGCGCCTATTGGTGCAGCCTGCTCTATCAGATGGCCGAGCCCGTGCTGCGCAACATGGCCGAGGGGAAGCTCCAGGCCACGATGCAGACGGAGGTCAGCCCCACCTGGGACGGGCGCAATGCGAAGGTGATCTACATGGAGGCCTTCGGTCGCCTGATGGCGGGCGTAGCCCCCTGGCTGTCGCTTCCCGACGACGAGACGGAGGAGGACAAGCAGCGCCAACAACTCCGCGCCTGGGCCCTGAAGAGCTACGCCCATGCCGTTGATCCTGCCAGCCCCGATTACCTGCTCTGGGAGGGCGAAGGGCAGGCGCTGGTCGATGCCGCCTATGTAGCCGAGAGCTTCCTGCGCGCCTACGACCAACTTTAGGTGCCGCTCGACGAGAAGACCAAGGAGCGCTACATCGCCTGCTTTACCCGCCTGCGCGCGATTGATCCGCCCTACACGAATTGGCTCTTGTTCTCCTCCACGATCGAGGCCTTCCTGGCCAAGGCAGGAGCGGCATACGACACCTACCGCGTAAACTCGGCCATCCGCAAGGTCGAGGAGTGGTACACGGGGGATGGCTGGTATGCCGACGGACCGTCGTTTGCCTTCGACTATTACAGCAGCTACGTCTTCCACGCCATGTACCTGGAGACCCTGCAGGCGATGAAGGATGCCCGGGCACGCACCCGCATCCACTACGGGGATTACTACCGCCGTGCCCTGCACCGCGCCCAAAAATTCAGCCTTGTGCTCGAGCGCATGATCTCGCCCGAGGGGACCTTCCCCGTCTTTGGGCGTTCGATCCCCTACCGCATGGCCGCCATGCAACCCCTGGCACTGATGGCCTGGTACGAGCAGCTGCCCGCCGGCCTAAGCAACGGCCAGGTGCGCGCGGCACTGACGGCCGTCATGCACCGCATGTTCGACGGACGGGAGAATTTCAACGAGGGCGGTTTCCTTACGATCGGCTTCGTGGGTCGTCAGCCCAACATCGCCGACTGGTACACCAACAACGGCAGCCTCTACCTCACCTCGCTTGCCTTCCTGCCGTTGGGACTACCGGCCACGCATCCCTTCTGGAGCGATGCCCCGCAGCCCTGGACTTCGCAAAAGGCGTGGGGCGGAGCGCCCTTCCCGAAAGATCATCACTGGTCGGATGAGATCCGTACGCGAGACCTGTACTAACAAAAGACGATACACGAAACAAAAAAAGGCGCGTCACTTTTGTAACACGCCTTTTTGCTGTTTCCAGAAGCTGTATAACAAGAGCTGATTTTAGGCTTGCGAAGCCTGAGAAACCGCAGCATACTAAAGCGTATGTGAGGATTTCGAAGGTGAGCGTAACGACAAAGCAGCCTTGTTAGACAGCTTCTTTTAGCAAGCCATCCGTTAGAACAGATAACCGATATTCATATAGAATGCCCCATTCCCATCCTGCTTGTGGTATTGCCCGATCGGCTTACCATACTCGAAGCAGACGATGAAATTCTGGTTCATGATAAAACGCAGACCGGCACCTAAGGTGATGTGCGGACGATCGTGTCCGAGACCCTGCGCCATGTAGGCATCGTACTCGCCCTTGACCTGCGCATACTCCTCCACCGAGGCAAAATCCGAGGCCGAGCGGCCAAACGCCATGTCGTACTCCTTGGTCACCATCGTACCATCGCTAAAGAGGTTGAGCGCAAAGGCAATATTCTGTCGCCACAAGGGGAAAGAGACGAAGCGCCAACGGAACTCGGCATTGTACGAAGCCATATCGAGGCCCTGCACGCGGTTACGCATGATACCGCGAATGGTGCGGAAACCGCCCATGCCGTCACGGTCATAGGATTGACCCATCGTCGTGATGTAGGGAAGCACATAGTAGGGTGCATCCTTGCCAAACGTGCCCTCGTAATTGAGTCGGTAGGCAAAGGTCAGCTTATCGTTCGCCACGATCGGCAGGTAGTGGCGGAAGGTAGCCGAATACTTGTAGTAGGGGTGCTTCGTACCCAACCACTTGGGGGCTACGATGGCATGCGCCTCGGCCCAAATACCACGCGAAGGAGCACCCTCCTTATCGCGCGTGTCGTACATCAGGCCCAGACGAAGCGTGCTGTTCAAACCGCCATCCGCCTCATCGTCCTTGATGATACCCCACTGACGATACTGCTCGAAGAGAGTCGGCTCGTCATCGGGGAAGACCTCTTCCTCATCCTTGTTCTTGTTGATCTTGCGGCGGTTGATCGCCCCCTGATCGAAATAGCTCAGGTGGTAACCCGCCTCCCAGAAGAGCTTCTCCTTCCACAGGTTGCCCGTAAAGTCGGCCTTGAAGAGGATCGCCTTGCGGTCGATGCGGTATTTCGGGGTGTAGATGTAGCTCTCGCCATCCTTGCCTGCATCCACCTTCTCATAATCGAAGTAGGATTGGTAGCCGTTGAAGCCATAGAAATCCATCGCCTTGTCGTTCGTGGCGGTCAGCGTCGCGGCAAAGCGGACACCCGGAATCAGGAAGCGCGAGTCGTAGGAGATGGTGTAGAGCTGCGAGCCCTTCGTGAAAAACGAGGCCTCGAAGAACCACTGCTGGCGCGTGTTGGGATAGACCGACCCGTCACCGAAGTCGTAGATATTCAGGATTGCACCCAACTGAAAGCCCTTGTCGGCATCGAAAGCGATGGCCGGCAGCGGGCCGAAGTTGTAGCCCTTCTTGGTAATCTCCTTTTTCGAGCCGCTCGCATCATCGGCCGTTTGAGCCACGAGCATCATCGGCAGCATGAGCGTCACCAGGAGCGTAAAAATCTTCTTCATAACTTATTCGTGAATCACTAATTTTCGTATGGTTTGATGTCTCTTGCGCAGGCTTTTACAGCACAAAAGCCGCAAATCCGAGATCCCCAGGCGCACCAGATGCCAGCTGTCGTGTGCCACAATCGGCGCAGGCAACAGCAGCAGAATCGCCACCACGGGCCACCACGAGGGCAACACCACGCAGGCCACGACCGCATACACAAGGAGCAGAATCGGCCACAGCACCAGGTAGGCCACATAGCGCACCGAGTTGCGGAAGGCGCGATCCTTCAGCTTGCTGAAGATCCACTGCACAAGGGCGTTAATGGGGAGTGTCAGCACCGACACGCTCACGCTATAAGGCAGCGTAACGAGCCAAATGAGGATCTTCAGCAGGCGCGAGAGGAAGGGATAGCGCACCGCCACCGAACCGAGGCTGATCCCCTTCTTGCGACGAAGCTCCGAGGCCTCGGCACTGAGTCGCAGCAGTTCGGCCGCCTTGTCGGGTTGCTCCTCACGCATCGTGCGGATGGTTTTTAGCGTGCGCTTGTGCGCCTCGAACGAAGCCTCCAGGTTGTTACGGCGCTTACTCGTCGCAGGGAGCGCGCGCACCTGCAGCGTGGCGGCTATGGCGCAGATTTCGTAGATCGCATCGTAGTGCTCGTCATCCGCAATCGGGGAGACCACCTCCCGCATGCGCAGGGTCAGCTGATCCTTCAGCAGGTTGATCTGCTCCTGCGGCGATAGCTCCTGATGCTCAGCCATAAACTCCTTGACAGGAATCGGGTGGCCGATCTGCACCAACACGGTCGAGCGGAAACGGAAGAAATTGCCGTAGTGCAACGACACGGGGACGATATAGAGCGGCACCTCGCGCAACTGCTCCTGCGCCTGGAGCGCAATGCGGAAGATACCCTTCGAGAGGGGCAACGCGGAGTGTTTGGCCAGGTGCTGACCCTCGGGGAAGATGCAGAAGGGGACCTTGTCGCGCAGCACCTCGGCCGCCTTTTCGATCGTCTCGTTGTTCTTCTTCACCTCGTTAAATCCATCACGGATGCGCATGATGGGCATGATCTTGAGGAAGCGAAAAATCTTGGCCAGGGTCGGATTCTTGAAGATATCGGCACGCGCCACAAAGACCTTCGGCTGACGATCCATCGCCAAGACAACCAGCGCATCCATCAGCGCGTTGGTGTGGTTCGGGGCGTAGATCACCGCCCCATCCTTCGGGATGCGCTCCGTGCCGACGTATCGGATTTCACGATACGAGCACTTGAGCAAAAAATCGACGTAACGGCGCAAACGGGCGTACCAGGGGTCGTAGTCCTGGATTTTGCGTTGCTGTATTCGCTTCGTTGCCATGCCGACTACTCATTTATCGGGGTGCGACGGAACAGGTAGGCCACCGTAAGTCCCGAGATGATATGCCAAATACCCCACCAGGCGGTGATGAAGAGCATGCCACCGTAGTGGCCGTGCCAAATCTCACTGGGGAAGATGCTCGGGTTGAAGAGCAGGATCAGCCCCAGCCCCGAATTTTGGATACCGATCTCCACCGTCAGCGAACGACGATCCGCCACGGGCAGTTTGCACAAAAGACCTCCCATGTAACCCGTGCCGAGTGCACACGCATTGTGAATCAGCACAATGAAGAAGACATAGAAGATATGATCCAGGAAGAGCTGGAAATTTTGCGCAAAGGAGGCTACAACCATGGAGATAAAGAGCAGGATCGAAACCACCTGCGCCGGCTTGGTAATCAGCTTGGTAGCATGGGGCCAGAGGTGGCGGAAAATCAGACCCAGCAGAATCGGCAGACCGAGCAGGAGCAGGATCTGCTCCAACATCGGAAAGAAGGGGATCACGAGTGTCGGGATATCGGCTTGGAGGCTGATTACGCGGCTGTAAAGCGACCCCCAGAAGAAGAAGTTGAAGGGGGTAACCAGCGGCGCAAAGGCGGTCGTAACGGCGGTCATCGAGACCGAGAGCTCGGTGTTACCCTTCGAGAGCGAGGAGATGAAGTTGGAGATATTTCCACCCGGACAGGAGGCCACCAAGATCATACCCAGGGCAATCATGGGGGTAATCAGGGGACTGAGCGCCAGGGCAATGGCAAAGGTCACGGCAGGCAGCGCCACCCACTGCAACAAGACACCGATAATCACCGACTTGGGATTGAGGAAAATCTCCTTAAAGATGTGGGGTTTGATGCCCAATGCCACACCAAACATCACGAAGGCCAAAATAATATTGACGATCATCATGCCACCCTCACCGAAGTTGATGGTGATGCCGTTCAACGCTTCCAACTGCTCTTTCATAGGGTATTTATAGCTGCTTTGAGGTAGCAATCCGCCACCGCTCGGGATCGAATTGCCTGCATGTTTTACTTTTCAACCTTTTGCGGCGACAAAGATGCGAATAATTTTCCGAATTCTCGCTTTTTTTGGCCAAAATGAGTCTTTATACTTATTATTTAGCAAGCCTCCGCAGATAACCCCCCACCCTATATCAAGAACCCACCGCCCCGATTTATCTACCATTTTAACCCATTAATCGTGAGACAAACAACGGCCGAAAGAGAAGGCGCTAACAATCAGCGCCTTAGCAAATCCTTTTTATTCATTCTGAGGCAGTTAGGACGATTCATCTCCAATCAAAAACCGTAAAAAATCGGGCGAAATACCGTCCAATCCTCGAAAAATCCTCTGAGAAGGGGATGGGGATTGGAGTGATAAATGGGAAGGATGCGATGGGGTGGGTTGGCCAATCTGAGAATTTTTTCGGGTAATTGTGTGTATCCATTAAAAATAATTCATATCTTTGCGGCACATAAGGAGCCTTTACGGACTACGCGTTACGAAAGGTGAAAAGGGAATCCGGTGTGAAACCGGGACAATACCAGTTGCTGTAAATCCCACTCCGTCAGGAGGTTTTTATCGCACTCTTTGCCACTGATTATAAATCGGGAAGGCGCGATAAAAGGGACAAGTCAGAAGACCTGCCTTATGTTTT
>JAGAMA010000040.1 GCA_017624955.1 Alistipes sp. | reverse complement strand
GATGGCTACTGAGGCGACTGACAGCATCGTCATTCTGAGCCGTAGGCGAAGAATCTCTACTGTGTCAGTCTGCCTGAATAGAGATCCTTCGGTCGTACCTCCCTCAGGATGACGGTTCTCTTCAGTGGGCCCAGTGGGGCCACTGACGGCCACTGATGGCTACTGAGGCGACTGACAGCATCGTCATTCTGAGCCGTAGGCGAAGAATCTCTACTGTGTCAGTCTGCCTGAATAGAGATCCTTCGGTCGTACCTCCCTCAGGATGACGGTTCTTTCAGTAGCCCCAGCTGGCCCAGTGGCCCCAGTGGGCCCTGACCCAAGACCCGAGAACCGTCCACTACCTTACTGACGGTTCATCGTTCAGTGGCCGTCAGTGGCCACGGCAAGTATATTAAGGTGAATCATCGCAGATGCATGAACACACTCCCCCTTGGCTAATCATCTATAATTAGCCAGGCAAGCCACGGTATCGTACTACAAATATACAAAAATTTAACGTCAAAGTCAAGTATTTTGACGATTATTTTTGTCTTTGTGGTTAGCAACCGAGTAACCGAGTAACAAAGTAACATCGTAACAAGGGGTGCACCCCTGTTACTGTGTTACGATGTTACTGTGTTACGAAGAGCTGTCAGCTGTCAGCTAAAGGAGCTGAGGCCACTGAGCCCACTGAGCCTACTGAAAAAAAGTCAGTGGGCCCAGTTGGCCCAGTAGCCCCAGTGGCCCCAGACCCAAGCCCCGACCACCTCGCACCACCTTCCCACCCATAATTCTTAATTATTAATTTTTAATTCTTAATTCATTTTTGTATCTTTGTCCGTTAAAGCAGAAAAAGATTAAAACAACAAGATACAACCATGAAATTCAAGGAGTACAAAGGCTTGGATTTAGCCAAAATCGCGGATGAGGTGCTGGCTCGCTGGGACGAGGAGAACACCTTCGAAAAGAGTCTTTCGACCCGCGAGGGACACCCCTCGTTTGTCTTCTTCGAGGGTCCCCCCTCGGCAAACGGCATGCCGGGTATTCACCACGTCATGGCGCGCACGATCAAGGATGTCTTCTGCCGCTACAAGACGCAGCAGGGCTTCCAGGTGCACCGCAAGGCGGGTTGGGATACGCACGGCCTTCCGGTGGAGCTGGGCGTAGAGAAGAAGCTCGGCATCACGAAGGAGGCCATCGGCAAGACGATTTCGATCGAGGAGTACAACCGCACCTGCCGTGAGGCGGTGATGGAGTTCACGGGCGCGTGGGAGGAGCTCACGCGCAAGATGGGCTACTGGGTCAATATGCAGGACCCCTACATCACCTACGACAACAAGTACATCGAGACCCTGTGGTGGATGCTCAAGCAGCTCTACGAGAAGGGCCTGCTGTATAAGGGCTACACGATTCAGCCCTACTCCCCCGCTGCCGGTACGGGTCTCTCGTCGCACGAGCTGAACCAGCCGGGTTGCTACCGCGACGTGAAGGATACGACGATGGTGGCGCAGTTCAAGATGGTCGATCCGAAGCCCGAGATGGCCAAGTGGGGTACGCCCTACTTCATCGCCTGGACGACGACCCCCTGGACACTCCCCTCGAATACGGCCCTCTGCGTAGGCCCGAAGATCGACTATGTGGCTGTCGAGACCTACAACGGCTACACGGGCGAGAAGATCACGGTGGTCCTGGCCAAGGATCTCGTGAAGAACCACTTCAACCCGAAGGCCGCCGACCTGAAGTTGGAGGATTACAAGGCGGGCGACAAGCTCATCCCCTACCGCGTGGTGGGCGAGTACAAGGGTACGGAGCTCGTGGGCATGCGCTACGAGCAGCTGATCCCCTGGGTGAAGCCCGTGGAGATGGTCGCGGACAAGGAGTGGCAGGTGGCCTCGGAGAAGGCTTTCCGTGTCATCCCGGGCGACTACGTCACGACCGAGGATGGTACGGGTATCGTTCACATCGCCCCCACCTTTGGTGCCGATGATGCCTTCGTGGCACGCGCTGCAGGCATCCCGTCGCTCTACATGATCAACAAGCGCGGCGAGACGCGCCCGATGGTCGATCTGACGGGTAAGTTCTACCTCACGGAGGAGCTGGACGAAAAGTTCGTCGCTGAGTGTGTCGATGTGGCTACCTATGGCGAGTATGCAGGTCGCTATGTGAAGAACGCCTACGACCCGCAGTTCAACCCCGATGGCAAGTATGACGAGAAGGCCGCCTCGGCTGCCGAGACGCTCGATGTCTATATCGCGATCCGACTCAAGGAGGTAAACAAGGCCTTCAAGATCGAGAAGCATGTCCACAACTACCCCCACTGCTGGCGCACGGATAAGCCGGTGCTGTACTACCCGCTCGACTCGTGGTTCATCCGCTCGACGGCGATGAAGGAGCGCATGATGGAGCTTAACAAGACGATCCAGTGGAAGCCCGAATCGACCGGTACGGGTCGCTTTGGCAAGTGGCTGGAGAACCTGAACGATTGGAACCTCTCGCGCTCGCGCTTCTGGGGCACGCCGCTCCCGATCTGGGCTACGGAGGATCGCTCCGAGGTGCGCTGCATCGGTTCGGTGGAGGAGCTCATCGCCGAGATCGAGAAGTCGATCGCAGCGGGTCACATGAGCGAGAACCCCTTCCCCAACTTCCGCGTGGGCGATATGTCAAAGGAGAACTACGCCGTGGAGAACATCGACCTGCACCGTCCCTATGTGGACAACATCGTACTCACCTCGTCGAAGGGCGAGCCGATGCGCCGCGAAAGCGACCTGATCGACGTTTGGTTCGACTCGGGTGCCATGCCCTATGCACAGCAGCACTACCCGTTCGAGAATAAGGAGAACTTCACGGAGGTCTATCCGGCCGACTTTGTGGCCGAGGGTGTGGACCAGACCCGCGGTTGGTTCTTCACGCTCCACGCCTTAGCTACGATGCTCTTCGACTCGGTGGCCTTCAAGCACATCATCTCGAATGGCCTGGTGCTCGACAAGAACGGCAACAAGATGTCGAAGCGCCTGGGCAATGCCGTCGATCCGTTCGAGGTACTCAAGACCTACGGTGCCGATGCTACGCGCTGGTACATGATCTCAAACTCGCAGCCCTGGGACAACCTCAAGTTCGATGTCGAGGGTGTGAAGGAGGTGCGCAACAAGTTCTTCGGCACGCTCTACAACACCTACTCGTTCTTTGCCCTCTACGCCAATGTGGATGGCTTCACGGGACGTGAGGAGGAGATCGCCATCGAGCGCCGACCCGAGATCGACCGCTGGATTCTCTCGGAGCTCAACTCGCTCATCAAGAGCGTGACGCGCTACTTAGAGGATTACGACCCGACCCCTGCGGCACGCGCCATCCAGGAGTTTGTCGATCGCAACCTTTCGAATTGGTACGTCCGCCTCAACCGCAAGCGTTTCTGGGGTGGCGAGATGACCGAGGATAAGCTGGCCGCCTACCAGACCCTCTACACCTGTCTGGAGACGGTCGTGAAGCTCGCAGCACCCTTTGCCCCCTTCATTTCGGATCGCATCTTCACCGATCTGAACGCCCTGAGTGGTCGCCACACGGAGTGCTCGGTACACATTGCCGACTTCCCGAAGGCCGACGAGGGGCTGATTAACAGCGACCTGGAGGAGATGATGGCCATCGCCCAGCAGCTTACGTCGATGACCCTGGCCCTGCGCCGCAAGGTCTCGATCAAGGTGCGCCAGCCGCTGCAGAAGATTATGATTCCCGTCCTGGATCAGGCCATGGCCGCCCACATCGAGGCCGTGAAGGCACTCGTGGAGAATGAGGTAAACGTGAAGTCGATCGAGCTGCTGCACGACACGGCAGGCATCATCACGAAGCATATCAAGCTCAACTTCAAGAACTTCTGTACGCGCTACGCCCGCTACTCGAAGCAGATGGCAGCCCTCCTGGCCTCCTTCACGCAGGAGCAGATCACGGCGATCGAAACCTCGGACGAGAGCAGCATCGTAGTCGATGGCGAGACGTTGACGGTAACCCCTGCCGACTTCATCATCACGTCGGAGGATATGCCGGGCTGGCTCGTGACGACCGAGGGCAAGCTGACCGTGGCACTCGATATCACCGTGACCGAGGAGCTCAAGCGTGAGGGTGTAGCCCGTGAGCTGGTAAACCGCATCCAGAACATCCGCAAGGAGGCCGACTTCGCCGTGACGGACAAGATTCGTGTCGAGATCGAGGCCAAGGAGGCTGTGGTGGATTCGCTCTCGGCCTGGGCCGACTTCGTGGGTCAGCAGACCCTCGCCCTTGAGGTGAAGGCCGTAGCCGAGCCGACGGGTTCGGTGGTCGTAGAGAGCGACCTGGACGAGGAGCCGCTCAAGATTGCCGTAACGCGCCTGTAGCCCCCTACAACGGGCTTCGGGTTACAAAATCGTAGGCTCGAGGCACACTTTTTGGATATAAAATTTGGTTATGTGGTAAAGATTGTTTAATTTTACATATCTAACCAATAGACCTATAACGACTATGGCTGAAGAGAGAACCCGTTACAGCGATGCTGAACTCGCCGAGTTCAAGGAGCTGATCTTGAAAAAATTGGAGAGCGCACGCGCCGATTATGAGCTGCTGCGCGCAGCTGTCACCCATCAGTCGGGCAACGATACGGAGGACACATCGCCCACCTACAAAGTGCTCGAGGAGGGTGCTGCCACCCTATCGAAGGAGGAGAACGGCCGCCTGGCCATGCACCAGATGAAGTTCATCCGCAACCTCGAAATGGCGCTGGTACGCATCGAGAATAAGACCTACGGCATCTGCAAAACCACCGGCAAGCTGATCCCGAAGGAGCGACTGATGAAGGTGCCCCACGCCACGGAGTGCATCGAAGCCAAGATGGCCAAGAAGTAACAACAAGAGACCCCGATCCGAAAAGGTCGGGGTTTGTTTTAAGTAAGCCGATGAAACGGTTTCTCATCCTCCTCTGCATACTCCTTCCTGCATGGTCGCCGGCGAGGGAGATTCATGTCGCACCACACGGCTCGGATGGCAACGCCGGAACGGAGCAGGCACCCTACGCTACCATTCAGCATGCCGTCGATTGTGCCGAGGCAGGCGACACGGTGCTCGTTCACGCAGGTCGCTATCTCCTCACGGAGGCTGTTCGTATTCCGCGCAAGCCGACCACCGAAGCACTCCGTTGCCGTTTGTGGGCTGCGGGTGATGGCGAGGTGATCTTGGACGGTTCGGCCATGCACCACACCACCCAAGCCGAGTTTCGCGGTGCACGAGGCATCTACCTCCACCGCGAGGTGAACTATTGGCACATCAAAGGGCTACGCATCTGCCACATGGAGGACAACGGCATGAAGATCGAGGGATCGTATAACATCATCGAGCAGTGCATCTTCCACGACAACAACGATACGGGACTGCAAATCGGTATGGGAATGCCCATTCCGGGCGAGATGGCCGTGGCAGGACTTCCGAAGGGTGAGCCGATCGCCAACCCCGACTACCAATTCTGTCGCGGGAATCGGGTCATCAACTGCGACTCGTACAACAATGCCGATCTTCGCACCTGGCAGGCAGATAAGGCAGACAATGGCGGTGATGCCGACGGCTTTGCCTGCAAGCTCTATCCGGGTCCAGGGAATGAGTTCTACGGTTGTCGTGCCTGGAACAATTCGGACGATAATTGGGATCTCTACATGGTCTATCACCCCGTCGTCATCGATCACTGCTGGGCAGCCCGTGCAGGCTACACCCCCGAGGGTTGCCCCATCGGCAACGGCAACGGATTCAAGCTGGGCGGAGGTGGCTCGAGTGGCGGAGCAATGTTCCCCCGCTCCACGGGTAAGCACCTCGTTACGCACTGCATCGCCTTCGAGAATCGGGATAAGGGGTTTGATCAGAATTACGGCTCGGAGGGGGTATACCTCTTGTATAATACCGCTTGGGGCAACCGCTACAACTATCGTTTCGAAGCCCCGCTGGCAGTGGGACATCACACCGTGCATCACTGCATCGGCTTCCGCGCCTCGGAGCGCAACCACGAGTTTCTACCCACCAACGCGCACGGCAAAGCGGTCGCATTGGATGCTGTTTGCAACTCGTGGACGGAGTTAGACGGTTGCAACCCCTATCGTGAGGGAGAGCCGAACGAGGCGCATGAGCGCAGATGGACGACCGACTACAGCGATGCGTTTATCAGCCTCTCTTTCGCCGATTTCACCGCACCACGCCAAGCAGACGGCTCACTGCCCGACAACGGATTCGGACAACCAATCGCAACCTCCGCATTGACAAGCGTAATCGAGTAACACAGTAACACTGACACACCCCTGTTACGATGTTACGATGTTACTACTCGAAAAGGGAGCTAAAGGGAGCTAAAGGTTACTAAAGGGAGCTAAAGGGAGCAGTCCTTTAGTCGCCCTTAATCGCCCTTAGCTGCCTTTAGTCGCCCTTAATTCCCCTTTTATTTGGTATTCCGCGCGACTTAGCGTATCTTCGCAGCCGATTAGGTTAGGTTTATGGATTACATTCGACTACTCTTCATCGAACACTCTGCCCTGCAGGCGATTATCGTCCTGTCGCTCATCTCGGCCGTCGGCGTACTGCTCGGCCGCATCAAGCTCTGCGGCATCTCGCTCGGCACGGCCTTCATCTTCTTCGTCGGCATCCTGGCCGGCCACCTGGGACTCTCGATCGACCCCCAGATGCTCAAATACGCCGAGTCGTTTGGCTTGGTGCTCTTCGTCTATGCCCTCGGCCTGCAGGTCGGCCCGGGATTCTTCTCCTCGATGCGCACCGAAGGGGTACGCCTCCTGGGACCCTCGCTCGCCATCCTGCTGATCGGCACCCTGCTAGCCGTGGTGCTGAGCGGCCTTTGTGCCGTCCCGATGTCGGACATGGCGGGTATCCTGTGCGGAGCTACGACCAACACCCCTGCCCTGGGTGCTGCCCAGCAGACCCTCGTGCAGCTCGGCATGGATGCCAGCAGCGCCGCCCTGAGCTGCGCCCTCTGCTATCCGTTGGGTGTCGTGGGTGTGATCGTGGCCATTGCCCTGCTGCGCAAGTTCTTCGTCCGTCCGAGTGACCTCGCAGGCCCCGATAGCGAACACCGCAAGAACATCTTCATCGCCTCCTACCGCCTGACGAATCCCGCCGTCTTTGGCAAGAGCGTCTCGGAGGTGGCTGCCGAGAGCCACCACCACTTCGTCATCTCACGCCTTTGGCGCGAGGGGCATGTTTCGATCCCCACGTCGGATAAGCAGCTCCGCGAGGGGGATGTGCTGATGGTCATCACCACGCCCCACGAGGCCGATGCCCTGCGCCTGATCTTTGGCGAGCAGGAGGCCAAGGATTGGAACGCCGAGAACATCGACTGGAACAAGATCGACAGCGAGCTGATCTCGCAGCGCATCCTCGTCACGCGCCCCGAGATCAACGGCAAGCGCCTCGCCTCGCTGCGCCTGAGAAACAACTACGGCATCAACATCTCGCGTGTCTACCGCTCGGGGGTGCAGCTGCTGGCTACGCCCGACCTCGTGTTGCAGCTCGGCGACCGCCTCACGGTGGTTGGCGAAGCGGCCGATATCAAGCATGTGGAGAAGATCCTCGGCAACGCCGTGAAGAGCCTCAACGAGCCGAACCTCGTCTCGGTCTTTATCGGCATGATCCTCGGTCTGATGCTCGGCTACATCCCGATTGCCGTACCGGGTATCTCGGTGCCCGTGCGCCTGGGTTTGGCCGGTGGCCCGATCCTGGTCGGCATCCTCATCGGTACGTTCGGCCCGCGCCTGCACATGATCACCTACACGACCCAAAGTGCCAACATGATGCTGCGCGCGCTGGGTCTCGATCTCTACCTCGCCTGCCTCGGCCTTTCGTCGGGTGCCCGCTTCTTTGAGACGATCGTGCGCCCCGAGGGGATGCTCTGGTTTGGCCTTGGCTTCCTTTTGACGCTCATCCCGATCCTTGTAGTTGGCATCATGGCCCTGCGCTGGTGGAAGCTCGATTTCGGCTCGATTTGCGGCCTGATGTGCGGCTCGATGGCCAACCCCATGGCCCTAAACTACGCCAACGACACGATCGAGGGCGACAACCCCTCGGTGGCCTACGCCACGGTCTACCCCGTCTGCATGTTCCTGCGCGTGGTGATTATCCAGGTCGTGCTGATGATTTTATTATAGAGGAGAAAGTAGGAAGGTGGTGGACGGTCGTCGGGTCTTGGGGCAGGGCCCACTGGGCCTACTGAGGCCACTGAGCCCACTGACTTTTTTTTCAGTAGCCCCAGCTGCCCTAGTAGCCCCAAGACTCGCCAACCTCCCCCCCACACCAAAAAAAAGACAGACCTTTCGGCCTGTCTTTTTCTTTGCTGTTATCGTTGCGTTAGCGCCCCGGATAGGGTTGTCCCACCTCGAAGCCCAACGAACGCATCCACTCCACGGTCTCGATATCGACCTCGTCGTTGCGGTCGGCCCAACGGCCGTCACGCACCAGCTCCTCACGCTGACGATCCACCCACTCCTTGAGCGGGAATTCGGGCACTGCCTTCGCCTCGGCAGCCGTGCGCATCGAGGGACGAATCGTGCGCCCAAAGATATCGGCACGGGTCGGACGGCGATCCCCCTCCCAACGGAAGCCCTTGAGGTAGAGCGACTGATCCTCGGGAATCTTGTCGATCGGATAGATCGGCCAGACGGGATTCGTGCGGTAGACGATCTTGGCCAACTGGCGCTCCTCGATGAAGAAGGTGGCATCGCCACTCTCGATCACGGCCATCATCACCACCTCCTGCGGTACGCCGTCCTTCTGGTAGAAGATCGTCTGCACATTGCCATTCACATCGACACGGTAGAGCTCATTCTCCTCGAAGTAGGCCTGCATCTCCTTACCCGTGATTTGGTCGTAGTAGACCGTATCGAATTGCGAGGCCATCATCGGATCGCCCACAAACTCGGCATGCTCGATCTGGCTGTTGGCCGTATAGATATCCATCACCTCCGAGGTGATCTGGTTCGTCTCATTCCACAGGACGGGTTTAATATAGAGGTGTGCCGTCGAGTCGAGCGAACGGGCCGTCATCGAGTCGCACACGGCCTGGAAGTCGGAGCGATAGATGCGCACATTGCGGAAGCCCTTGATAAAGCGGTAGAGGCTGTCGATGACCTTCGTCGAGTCGGTCGTGTCGATCAGCATCGCCATCCGATGCAGCGAGTCGAGCGAGTCGGCCATGCGCCCCATCACCGAATCCACAAAGTTCATATCGAACGGCAGGAGCGAATCGACCTGACGGAAGGTGGCCGAGTCGATCAGGTGGACAATGCCACGACGACGGTCGCGCTCCATGCGGGCCTTCATCTTCTCACGCGCCTTGGCCAGGCGCTCGGCCTGACGGATCGAGTCGCGTACCTCCATGGCACGCAGCTTGATGTTGGTCTTCTTCTGGCGCTCCACGGCAATCGAATCCAAGAGGGCCTTCTTTGCCGCAGCACGCTCCTTGCGCTTCAGCTCGGCAGCCTCTCGCGCCGCCTCCTTGAGTTGTTGCTTCTCGAGGGCCCGGCGCTCCTTCTCGGTTAGCGTATCGGCCGGTATCGAATCCGCGACGAGCTGCATCGAGTCGGTCACGACCTCCTGCAACGAATCTGCAGCCTCGTCGGCAGCAGGAGTTGCACTCGGCTCCTCGCTCGGCTCCTCCTCCTCGGCCACCTGAGGCTGCTCATCGAGCTGCTCCTCGGTAGACTCCTGGGGCTTCGGGCCATCCCAATTCAGGCGATTCTGCAGCTCCTCACGGCGATTGGCAGCCCCTTCGGCATCGACCTTGGGCGTAGCCAACCCCTCGCTGACGGCCGTGCTGTCCACGGGCGCTACGGGGGCGTACTCGTTGGGGATCGGATCGCCGATCTTGAGCGTATAGAGGTAGATCGAATCACTGCGCAGGAAGACCGAATCGGCATTCTGCTCCGTGTCGTAGTTGATCACCACGGGGTCCTTGGTCAGGAAGCCGTTGCCCGACTCCTCCCAATACTCGCCAAAGTCGCCAAAGACGAGGTTCTTGTGCTCCGTCTCGTCAATCTGCAGGTTGTTGCGCAGGATGACATGCTTCTCCAGGCGGAAGTAGTCGAGCGTGTCGCTCCAAAGCTCCTGCGTCTCGGTCAAAAGGTAGCCGTTGCGTGTCACCAGGTACTGTTGTGCCGCCTTGTTGTACTCGCCCCGATCGCCCGAGAGGTAGTTGCCGTCGGCATCCCAAATGTGGGTATTTTCGTGGAAATAGGCGTTCTCGCTCTCCGTGTTGTAGATCACCGAGTCGCCCTTCATCTGATACTCCTCGTTGCGCATCTCCACCTCATCGACCGCTACCAACTCCTTGCGGTCCGAGAAGTAGTAGCCGCGCTGCGCCTCCATGATATTCTCACGGTTTGTCAGCACACCGCCACCCCAGAACTCGCCGATGTTATCCTTCGTGTTGAAGCTGAAGTTGGGCGTATAGAGCGTGGCATCGCCATCGATGACCTTCACCAGCTCGGAGTAGACCCGCACCTCGTTGATCGCTCCGTCGTAGTCGGCCCGCTCACCGTACATGTAGGTCGTGTTCTTATTGATGAGCACATTGCCGAAGCACTCCACACGCGTATCGGAGTAGCGCACCGCACTGTCGCAGGTGATGACCGCTCCGTTGTGCTGTGCCGCCACATTGCCCACCAGGAAAAGCACCGAATCCCCCGGGGCTATGGGGCCCGAGAGATCCGACTTGAGGTGGATGATCTTCTTCTCTGCCTCGCGGTTATCGGGTGCAACCGCCCCCGAGCCCGCCGCAAAGAGCATCGTACCGACCGCCGTCAGCGTAATACCTATCGTGAGAATCCTGCGCACGCCTACTCTACCCACTGTTTGTTCTCAAATTCACCCTCGCGAAAGGCGGGGTCGATGTAGACATACATGCTCTTGATCTTGGAGGTCAGCCACTCGTTGAATACGCGCTCCTTCTTATCCTGCAAGGCCAGCTGTTCGAGGCGCAGGTAGTCGTCGGCCAACGAAGCCGTATGGGTCGGGATGACCTTCACGAGCTTTACGACCTTGGCCAGCTGATCCTGCATGGCATCGGTCGTGAGGAACGAGTTCGACACCTCGCCCTCCTTCATCATGATCAGACGGTTGTAGTCGTCCAGGGCGCTGAACTGTGCAAAATCCTCGCGCAGGAACTTCGTCACCATCAGGTTGGCATCGAAGGCCTGGTAGCGCTCCAGGATGGCCTGGTTCGAGACAATACCGCCATTCATCTTCGAGGTCTTGTCGTCCGAGTGATCCAGGGCAGCCTGCTCGAAGGTGATCGAATCAGCACGAATCAACTGCACCAGGCTGTCGAGTGTCGTGAGCGACTCGCTCAGCTCCTCGGCCGTGTACGAAGGTTTGAGGATGATGTGACGGAAGTGATAGAGCTGCCCCTGCTTACCGAGCAGCTCGATGATATGGAAGCCGAACTGCGACTCGACAACCTCCGAAATCTGCCCTACGCGCAGCTGCTCGAGGGCATCGCCAAAGGCGGGATCGAGACCCGACAGGGGCGTGGGATCCATCTCACCACCACGCATGGCCGTACCATCCTGCGAATACATACGCGCCAGGTTGGCAAACTTGGCTTGGCCCTTGATGATGCGTTCGCGCATCTCCAGCAGGCGCTCCTTCGTGCGCTGCTTGGCCTCCTTGA
Source organism: Alistipes sp. (assembly GCA_017624955.1). Taxonomy (GTDB): domain Bacteria; phylum Bacteroidota; class Bacteroidia; order Bacteroidales; family Rikenellaceae; genus Alistipes. The sequence goes on along the minus strand of JAGAMA010000040.1, from coordinate 111,951 downwards.
TCGACTTGGGATACTTCGTGATGTGGGCGTAGATATACTGCTCGGCCACGGTCGGCAGGCTATCCTTCGAGATCGAGTTGTAGAAGTGCTCCACCTCGCCCGGAATGACCGACACCTTGCTCTCCACCGTATAGCGCATCGACTGGGCAAAGGATTGCTCGCGCATACGCTGCTGCAACATCTCGCGGATGTTGAAGATCGGCATGTGGTGGATAGCCTCCAGCTCCGAGATCGAACCTGCCTCGGCAATCATCGCCTGCACCTGATCCTCGACACGCGAGAGGATATCGGCCTCGCTAACCGTCACCGAGTCGATCTGACCCTGGTGATAGAGCAACTTCTGGGTCATGATGGCCTCCAACGCCTCATTCATCGGGTCGCGGTCCGACGTGTAGCCCTCGGCACGACGTTGCTCGATGAGCTGGCGGGCATACTCCGACACCTCGGAGTGCAGGATCGACGACGAGCCGACCACGGCAACCACCTTATCGAGCATCACCTGGCGTTTCTGCGCCCATGCGGCCGTCAGGCAGAGTGCGGCCACGATCATCCATACAAAACTCTTTTTCAGCATATCTTCTTTCTGTTTTTATCCGTTGTTAATTCTCCTCGTCGGGGGTATAGAGCCGCACAGCCCCCTCCTCCATCGAGGCGTTGTAGAGCTGCTCCTCATGGTCGCGGATCACCTGCTGCTGGCGACCGTTGAAGAGGATGCGGCGAATCGTCTGCTGCAACCTTTCGAGCGGCACGACATCCCCCGCACGACGCACCTCGTCGATGCGGAAGTAGTAGTAGTTCTCCCGATCGCTCATCTCCTGGATGCCCGTCTTGTTCAACAAGGCATCGTAGCTCTCCGAGCGCATCGTGGGCAGCTGATTCAAAAAGTCGCTCCAATCGACCCACCCTTCGGTGTACTCCTCGAAACGGAACTCCTGCTTGAGGCAGATATCGCGGAAATCCTGCTGGCGCGCCTCCTGCTTCGAGGCCATCAGCTCCTTCAATCGTGCACGCTGACGATACCCCTTCGGCACACGCACCACACACCCCTTGACGATCGGGCGATCGAGCTTGAAGTCCGATTTGTGGCTGTTGTAGTAAGCCTCCAACTCCTCGGCCGTAAAGGTCGTATCGACCAGGCGATCGACATAGAACTGATCGAGCTTACGAATCAGGAGCGACTGGCGATACTCCTCCACCTGGCGGTCGATATCGGCCACCGACGAGGAGAAGAGCTGCTCGGCCTCCCGAATCTTGAGCTGACGGCGCACCCAGCGATCGACAAAGACATGGGCATAGGCCGACGAGTCGCTCTCCGAAAGACCACTCGGAATCGAGCGGCGTAACTCCTCGGCTACGAGCTCCTTCTCGCCCACCCTGGCCAACACCTCTTCACCCGCAAAATAACGCGGAAGCTCCTGACAAGCAGCCAGGAGCAACGCAAGGGTACAGACTATGTATCGGTTCGTGCGTCGCATACAAAGGGCAAAGATACTCTTTTTTCGGGAAAATAACGCACGCCGTAGGCGGTTTATTACATCGAGGGGTCAATTTTCTGCTCCTCGGGCACTTTTTCGGCCTCCGAAGCGGGGCTTACATCGGTGATTTGGGCAGCCTCGCCGGACTCCGCAACAGCGACCTTCTCTTCACTCGGACGATGCAGCAATCGCCAGATAGCCGTGAGCGATCCCACCACCAGCAGCACAGCTCCGGCATAGAAGATCAAATAGAGCGTTCGATGGTCGCCAAAGAGGGAGCTGAACGAGCTTTCGCCATAGCCGGCAAGGGTCAGGAAATAGGCCGTTCCGTTGTTCAGGGCATGGAGCAGAATCGGAGCCCACAACGAGTTGGTTGCGTGGTAGATAAACGCCAACACCAGACCCAGCACAAAGGCGTTGATCACGGGCACCGGCTGCACATGCATCAGGCCGAAAACAAGGGCCGAGAGGAGGATCGATCTGACCACCCCGAAACGGGTTCTGAGCGAGCCGAAAATCTGCCCTCTGCAGACCCACTCCTCCATGCAGGGAGCGATCACCACCACGGCCATAAAGGCCCAAAAACCGCGCCCGAAATCCTGGTTCGGCACGGGCAGCAGTTCATAGAGCGGTTCAAGCACCACGACCGAGGCCATCATCAGCAGGAAGCACCACCCGACGAGCAGCGGATTAAGCCCCTTAACGCCCAACGCAATGTGGATTTTCGGTGCTTTGCGCCAACGGCGATAACGCCAGATAATGACCGACGTGGCGCTCAACGAGACGAGGCTCACGAGGGCCAAAAACAGCCCCTTCGACTGCGGGTCGAGATCGACCAACCCCTGCCCCGAAAAGAGCAGGACAAGCATGGCGATCAGCGTCACGGCAATCTGCGATGCGAAGAAGACACCCAGCATCGCCAACAAGTCGCCAATCGAGGGAAAGAGGCGGTTTTCCATCCACCGAGCCTCCTCATTATTTTTCGTTTCTGTGCTCATAACTCCTCAATCTTGGTTTTAATGTTTCAAAGATAGACAATTTTCTTGAGGTTTTCCGTTTTTAGGATGGAATATTGCGGGAAATTCACTATTTTTGTCCCGCATTATGGCCTTTTTCGAGCCGATGCACCATAGTAGAACAACCCATAAGCAAAAGAGCAAGAAAACAATATGGCAAAAGTTATCGCACTGGCAAACCAAAAGGGAGGCGTCGGCAAGACCACGACGGCCATCAACCTGGCCGCTTCACTCGCCCTGCTGGGCAAGAAGGTTCTGCTGCTCGATGCCGATCCGCAGGCCAATGCCACCTCGGGTCTCGGCTTCGATATCGACCTGGAGGGCATCTACGAATGCATCTCGGGCGAGCGTACGGCCGAGGAGGTAATCCTCAAGAGCGAAGATGTCAAAAACCTCTGGGTACTCCCCTCGTCGATCGACCTGGTAGCCGCCGAGACGGAGCTGGCCACGCGCGAGCAGGCCCACCATGTGATGAAACAGATCGTGGACAGCGTGCGCGAGAAGTTTGACTACATCTTTATCGACTGCTCCCCCTCGCTGGGCTACACGACGCTCAACATCCTCACCGCTTCGGACTCGGTGCTGATCCCCGTGCAGTGCGAATACCTCGCTCTGGAGGGTCTTTCGAAGCTCCTCTCGACGATTCGCAAGGTAAAATCCTCGCTCAACCCGTCGCTCGAGATCGAGGGCTTCCTGCTCACGATGTACATGCGCAACCGCCTGAACAACCAGGTGGTCAATGAGGTGCGCAACCACTTCGGCGAGTTGGCCTACGAGACGATCATCCAGCGCAACATCCGCCTTGGCGAGGCCCCCTCGCACGGCAAGCCCGTCATGTTGTACGATGCCTCGGCCGCCGGCTCAGTGAGCTACCTGCAGCTTGCGCGCGAGTTCCTGAAGCGCAACCGTCGCGCCGCCAAAGCAAAGAAAAACGAACAAGAAGCATAAATCATGAAGAAACAGAAGGGATTAGGCCGCGGTCTGGATGCCATCTTCGGCACCGAGAAGATCGACCTGAAGGCCGCACCGATGAGCAAGATGCTCGAAATCGAGATCGGCAAGATCATCCCCAACCCCACACAGCCCCGCACGGAGTTTGACGAGGAGGCCCTCGACGAGTTGGCCGACTCGATCCGCCAGTTAGGCATCATTCAGCCCATCACGGTACGCAAGGCCGAGGATGAGAAATACATCATCATCAGCGGTGAGCGTCGCTGGCGTGCGGCACAGCGTGCCAACCTGGAGACCCTGCCGGCCTATGTCCGTGAGGTGGACGACGAGAATCTGCACGCCATGGCCCTGGTGGAGAATATCCAGCGCCAGGATCTCAACGCCATTGAGATTGCCCTCGGCATGCAGCGCCTCCTGGAGGAGTGCAACCTCACGCAGGATGCCCTCTCGGAGAAGGTGGGCAAGAAGCGTTCGTCGGTGGCCAACTACCTCCGTCTGCTGAAGCTCCCGAACGAGGTGCAGCTCGCCCTGAAGGAGGGTCTGATCTCGATGGGCCACGCCAAGGCCATCGCCGGAGCACCCGCCGAGGAACAGGTACGTCTGGTCAAGAAGTGCCTCAAAAAGGGCCTTTCGGTACGCCAGACCGAGGAGCTGGTACGCTCGTTGAACGAGAAGGCCGTGATGCCCGAACGCGAAAATGAGGAGGAGGAGTATCCCGAGAGCTACCTGCGCCTTGTCGAGCGCCTCGAGCAGCTCTTCACCTCGGAGATCTCGATCAAGCGCGCCAAGAGCGGTGGCGGCAAGATTACGATCGGCTTCCGTAGCGATGCCGAGATCGACGAGATGATTCAACGTCTTAGCAAGTAAGCAGCGCAATGAGCAGGGGAATCCTACAAAGATGGCTACTGTGCGTGGTGACGATTTTCGCCACGGCATTCGTCATGCCCGTCGAGGCACAAACCCCGCAACAGCTCGCCGAGCAATACATGCTGACGGGCCAAAAACCGATTATCACGATGCCGCGCGGTAAGCGCACGATCGTACGCGGAGGTATGCAGCAACGTGCCGACTCGCTCCGCATCAAGGCCGACTCGGCAGCCCTGAGTCGTCTCTACGAAGATGCCGACTCGATCTTTACGGCCGAGTTTGAGGCCGACTCGGTGGCGCTGCGCGAGGTGCGCACGGACGACCTGACAACCCTCGACTCGATCGCCATGGCCGAGGTGCTGATGCAGGGCGTTAAACGCGACACCACGAAGCGTTTCTTCCACAAGGGTTGGTTCATGAGCGACTCGATGGGACTTTCGCGTGTCAGCTGGATGTCGGCCATCGTTCCGGGCTATGGCCAGATCTACAACAAGCAGTATTGGAAGCTCCCGATTCTCTACGGTACGCTGGCCGGCGGCTTGGCGCTCTACATCAACGAGAACAACAAGTACAAGCCCCTGAAGCGCACCTACGACCAGCTGACCGACGTTTCGATGAACCGCACGCCGGAGCTCGATGCCCTGCAGACGAAGATGATCCGCAGCAACACCAAGCGACAGATCTACCTCGGTCTGACAATCGCCTCCTATGTCTATTTCATCGGCGATGCCGCCGTGAACTACTCGACCAACGAGGTCTCCACGGTCAAGAAGGCCACCACGCTTGCCTGCATCTGCCCGGGTGCCGGACAGGTCTACAACAAGAGCTACTGGAAGGTACCCTTTGTCATTGGCGGCTTTGCCACGCTGGGCTACTGCATCGACTGGAACAACCGCGGTTTCCAGCGCTTCAAGAAGGCCTACTCGCTCCTGGCCGACTACGAACAGCACCCCGAGAAGTACCCCAACGGCCCGACCGACGAGTTCCGAGGGCGTTACTCCTCAAACTTCATCAAGAACCTACGCAACAACTACCGTCGTAACCGCGACCTGTGTATCATCCTCACGGGCGGACTCTACATCCTGCAGATTGTCGATGCCCATGTCGATGCCCACCTGCGCGACTACGACGTTTCGGACGACCTCTCGATGAACATCGAACCGATGGTCGATTACGCCTTTGTGCCGACCGAGGGCAACCATCGCCCCGTCATCGGCTTCAACATCGGCCTTACCTTTTAATCAATCCCCAATTTAACACTTTTTTTCGACACCCAAACACCATGAAAAGACTCCTTACGCTGCTGCTCTTTGCGGCACTCGTGACCGATACGGCCTTTGCTGCCGATGGCCTTTTTAACCGCAAAAAAGAGCGCAAACGCAAGCGTAAGACCGAGCAGGTCGAGGCTGTCAAGGTACCCGCCGACGAGAAAAAGCCGATCGTGGAGCCCGTCACGGTACAGGATACGGTAGTTGAAAAGCCCGTGATCAACGACCTGACACTCAACCTCTCGCCCGCCCAGGTCGATTCGCTCATTGCCGAGTGGCATGAGCTGCGCCAGGAGATTCAATACGACGAGTATTTCCGCCACTACATCCTCTCGGATTCGTTGCAGATCATCGGCAAGGACTCGGTGGCCGATCGTCAGCGCGACACGCTCTATGCCCGTCGCCTGAAGAACCTCGTATCGACCATTCCGCTGGCCTACAACTACATCGTCCGTGGCCACATCAACCGCTATGTCGATACCGCCCCGGGGACGATGAGCCGCATCCTGGGTCTTTCGCAGGTCTATTTCCCGCTGATTGAGAATGAGCTGATGGCTGCCGATATGCCCATCGAGCTGCGCGCCCTGCCGATCATCGAGTCGGCCCTGCAGGTCAATGCCGTGTCGCGTGCCGGTGCTGTGGGTCTGTGGCAGTTCATGCCCTCGACGGGTAAGAGCTACGGCCTGGAGGTCAATACGCTCGTCGATGAGCGCCGTGACCCGATTCGCTCGACAAAGGCCGCCATCCGCTTCATGAAAGACCTCTATCGCATCTTTGGCGACTGGACGCTGGCCATTGCCGCCTACAACTGCGGCCCGGGCAATGTAAACAAGGCCATCGCCCGCTCGGGTGGCAAGAGCTTCTGGCAGATCTACTACTACCTGCCGCGCGAGACACGAGGCTATGTGCCGGCCTTCATCGCCGCCACCTACGCCTACAACTACCACCGCGAGCACAATATCGAGATGACCCGCACGCCGATTCCGCTTGCGCTGGACACGATTCATGTCAATCGCGTGATGCACCTCGAGCAGATCGCCTCGACGATCGATGTCGATATGGAGACCCTGCGCCTGCTGAATCCGCAGTACCGCATGGATATCATCCCCGCCTCGACGAAGCCCTACACGCTGATTCTTCCGCAGCGCCATGTCAATCAGTATATCGAGCACGAGGCCGAGATCATGGCCAAGGATTCGACCTACCTGAAGGAGTACCTCAATCCGGTCAATCTGGATAAGAAGCGACTCGAGAAGCGCACCACCTACCACCGCATCAAGCGTGGCGAGACGCTGGGTGGCATCGCTCGTCGTTATGGCGTGACGGTCAATCAATTGATGCGCTGGAACGGCATCAAAAACGCAGGTCGCATCCGCGAGGGTCAGCGCCTGCGCATCGAGAAATAATGCAGATCGAACAGGATACCATCATCGCCCCGGCCACCGCTTCGGGGGGAGCACTGAGCCTCATTCGCCTCTCGGGCAGACGGGCTGTGGAGATTGCCGATCGCCTCTTTCGGGGTCGTCGGCCGCTCGCTCTATGTCCGAGCCACACGGCACACTTCGGCACAATCCACGACCAGGATAAGCCGATCGACGAGGTTGTGGCGACCCTCTTTCTTGCCCCTAACAGCTATACGGGCGAAGATACCGTGGAGTTTTCGTGCCACGGATCGTCGTACATCCTCGGCGAGGTGCTGCGCCTGGCCATCGAGGCGGGTGCCCGCATGGCCGAGCCGGGTGAATTTACGCGCCGAGCCTACCTCGCAGGGCGCATGGACCTGGCACAGGCGGAGGCCGTTGCCGACCTGATCGCCTCGACCTCCGAGGCTGCTCACCGCATCGCTACGCACCAGATGCGTGGCGGATACTCCTCGGCCCTCGATAAGCTCCGCGACGAGCTGCTTTCACTGACCGCCCTGCTGGAGCTGGAGCTCGACTTTGGCGAGGAGGAGGTGGAGTTTGCCTCGCGCACGCAACTTAAAGAGACGATGCACTCCATCGGCCGCGAGATCGAGCGCCTGAAACGCTCCTTCCGCCTTGGAAACGCCATCAAGGAGGGTATCCCCGTGGCGATTGTCGGAGCACCGAATGTCGGTAAATCGACCCTGATGAATCAGCTCCTGCAGGAGGATCGTGCCATGGTTTCGGAGATTGCCGGCACGACACGCGATGTGATCGAGGAGCGCCTGACGATCGAGGGTCTCCCCTTCCGCATCCTCGATACGGCCGGCCTACGCTCAACGGAGGATCGCCTCGAGCAGATGGGCATCGAGCGCACACGCCAAACGATCGAGCGGGCACAAATCGTGATCTGGATGGTCGAGGCCACCCAACTCCCCGCCACCGCGCCCTTCACGCTCCGCGCGGATCAGCGGCTTATCTGTGTCGCCAACAAGATCGACTGCGCCCCCGATGCTACCCTACCCGCCGATTGGATCGCCCTTTCGGCACGCACGGGCGAGGGCATCGACCGCCTTTGTCGGGCGATGTGCGCCGTTGTTCCGACCGAGCAGGAGGAGCAGACGATCGTCTCCAACGCCCGCCATTATGAGGCGCTGAACACGGCTTCCGAGGCCCTCGATGGCGCGCTTCGGGGCATCGAAGAGGGGCTGCCGACCGACCTTTTGAGCGAGGAAATCCGCGCCGTTATCCACGCCTTGGGCACCATTACGGCGCGTGGCGTGATCCTTCCCTCGGAGGTTTTAGCTCACATTTTTGGTCATTTCTGCATCGGAAAATAGTCAAATTATCACATATAATATATAGGTATAGCCCTAAAACGCCCTTTTTCGAGGGGTTGTTTTAGGGCTTTTTAGACTACTTTTGGCCGATTATTCCCGAATCGAGCTAGTCCGAAAATTGACAGAAAGCATATCTCTTGAACCCGATTTTCCTTCCCCGAAAGCGCAAATAGCGCCGCGACATCCGAATAACTAAAAAAAGTGTAAGCCACCCCGGAATCCCAAAAGTATATCCCACTCATTTACTGCATATTTCGAAGTTAAAAAATGATCTTTTGCGCTACACGGCCCGGCGTGCGGATTTCGCATCAGAAGGCACGAAGATCAGGACAACAAAGGGTCAAAAGGGGCGCATCGAAAAAAAAAGCGACAAAAAGGGTAAAAAAAGACTAAAAGTCTTTGGTTTTTTGCATTATTTCGTCTATTTTTGCCCCAAATGATGCCCTACAAAAGGCCGAAAAATGGCCGATTTGGCATGAGAGGCGCGGTGATAAATTCGCAACAAATTGATTGACAAACGATTGCAAGGCTACGCAAACCAAGGGATTTAAGAATTAATAACAAAATAACACAAACAAAATGGAACGGAAGATTTACACAACACCCCGAACCAAGCTCTTCAGCGTGGAACTGGAGGGCACTTTCGCCGGTTCGGTGGTACAGGAGAATCCGCAGAGTGGCGTGACCACTTCGGGACACGAAGTTAACAACATCGACTTCTCCGGCGAGTCGTGGAATGACGGAGCATGGACAGAGTAAAAACAGGGAGGAAAAAGTATGAAAAAGATATTTAGACTTTCCGCGCTCTTTTGCGCGATGACATTCCTGGTGACGAGTTGTACCAAGGATGTAATGGAGGAACCGCAGGTAACGCCAGTCCCCAACAATAGTGAGGTTCAGTTTGGTGCTCGTGCCGGCTTCGAGAACGCCGATGAAAGCCGTACGGTTTACACGGGCGAAACGTATACGGTAGGAAATACCACATTCGAGCGTATCGATTGGGTTGATTATACAGTAAACGCCGAAACGGGAGAGAGCACGGGCGATGTCATTGACATCTATTCAGAGGAAGCGATCAACAAGCAGGCAAGTTACTGGGTAAACGATAACTCAAACACCAGCAACAATCAAACTGCAGGCACAGACGAGGGTTATTTGATCAAAACTGAAGAGACGGCATTACAATGGGGTAGCAACGGCTCACACACCTTCTATGGTGTTTATCCTTCGAATGCCATGTTCGGCGCAATGACCACTCCGATCGTAAACACGTTTGCTGACGGTGTGCTGACGGCCACTATTTCGAAAGAGCAGCATACGCAGGGTGTAACCATCGGCACAACCACCGACGGCCACACGCTCTACGAGATGAAACCTGACATGCGTTTCGCCTACATGGTTGCCAAGACGACCGTCGAGAAGCCGCAGAGTTCGGTATCGCTTTCGTTCGTACCGTGCGTAACGGCCATTCGCGTGGTTTTGAAACATCCGGTCAAGGGTGCCAGCGAGACGCAGGTACAGCACGCCATGTATCTTGCTGCTGTTGAGCTGCAGGGTAAGGGTATCCTAGGTCAGTTCACGGCCGATTTGCAGAATTGGACAGGTACCTACCCCACTTGTACTAATATCGGTGACACGGAGACCGTTCAATCGATCAACCTGATGATCAACGACAACAACAACCAGCCTATTCTGCTGCAACCTGGTGATGAGTTGGCCTTCACGGTATTCGTACGTCCCGGAGCCAATATTAATGCAAGCGACCTGACTGTGAAATTCTCGTCGGATGCCTTCCAATATAAGAGCAAGTCTTTAGCGCAGTCGACGGCTCTTATTCCGGCTATGAAAAAGTCGATTCTGAAGGGTTTGAAGCTGCCGATGATTCTTGGCGATTTCGAGTTTGGCGAGTATTCAAACTGGATGTCGCAGCTGAAGCCCGAGGCTAAGCTGAATCGTCTTTCGTTGCCGGGTACGGGTGGTACGTTCTCGTATGCCTATGACGGTGACGATCCTGAGTTCTATCAGCAGCAGACGCTGACTTTCGACCAGCAGTGGAATGCCGGTATTCGCGCCTTTGAGATTGTGTGCGACCGCCCAAGTAACGCTTCCACTTCTTTAGCAAATACCAACGTAGACTGCAACAAAGAGTCCGTTGGAGAAAAAGTCGGAAATGTATTGACGAGCTTACTTACGAAAACTGCAACTATTAAAGACTCGGAGGGAAACCTTTCAGAGTGCGCTGTACTGATTCTTACCTATCAACCCCATGGCTTATCACCCTCCCGAAACGCTTCATCGTTTGCATCAAGCTTAAAAGCAATGTGGAATGGATTGTCTGACGCCCAAAAGGCTCAAATCGTCCAATACACCCCCGACATGACAATTGGCGATGCAGCCGGTAAGGTGATGATTTTTGCACGTGTTAACCAGAACAACGAGAAAGATGATGGAAATTTCCAAACAGCTACGACCAACATTGGCGGCACCAATATCACGCTCATTGACGGTTGTGGTACGGGTAAAGACCGTTGGGGAGCACGTGGCTACAAGATTAATGGCGCAAGAGCCGCTGATATCAGCAACAGCGCCAGTGACTATCTGGAGAACTACATGAAGACCAACGACTATGTGCTTGGTGCAGGTGCAACCAAGGGCGAGGCCGACTTCAGCTTCAACACCAATTTTGAAGGCACTACGGTATGGTATCAGGAGTGGGCTCGCGTAATTCCCCAAAACACCTACAAAGCAGCCGGTCAATGGAATTGGTGGTCTTCGTATCCTGCTATCTATTGGTTTGAGTCGTACAATGAGAAGTTGCAGAACGCCAAGGATACCTTCTTGAAAGCTATCAACTCGCAATCTACCGACAAGACGATTTACATCAACTCGCTCTGTGGTTATTTGGCCGGAACAGACTTTACAAACAGCCTCGTGCCGAGTGTTGGTAACGCATATGGTGGCGATGGTGGTAACATCAAGGATTTGGCCGACAAGCTCAACCCCGACTTTGGTGGTTACATCCGTGAGGTTATTGCTGCACAGCAGTCGGGCCCGACGGGCATCATCATGATGGACTATATCAGCAACGACCCCAATGCCGGTGCATCGTACTACCTGCCCTCGGTAATCATCTCGAACAACATCTATTCGGGCATGGTTGACACCTCGGGTGGCAATACCGGCGGCGGTAACAACGACCAACAACAGCCCGGCGGTGGTGGCGGCACGGGTGAACAGGGTTGATGATTCGCAACACCTATGCTAATACAAAATCCTCCTCGATCGAAAGATCGGGGAGGGTTTGTTTTAGAGAGGAGGCAGAGAAGCCGATTAAGGGTGATTAAGGGTGATTAAAGGGTTATTAAGGAGAATACAGAGTATCCGATCAGTTGGCTTTGTAGCCCCAGTAGGCACAGCAACCCCAATCGCCAACCTCAAAACTACTAAAAAGGTAAATTCAGCCAAAATTCAACGATTGACCAGGAAATCGGCAGAAAAAGTTAATTTTTTGTACAGATTTTTTGGATAGTGATAAATTTTGTCTATATTTGTCATCAGAATTAAACATGAAATTCAACTTTTTAGATACTTTTTGACAAAAATTGGACAAATAACACCTATTCACCAATCCATAAAATCAAGTAGTATGAAAAAGAATTTTTGGGTGCTGTTAAGTGCAGCAATGGCGATGTTAAGTACAACATCGTGTAGCAAGGATGAAACCGCGAAGGATTCCTTCGAGACAATCGAAGCTACAGTAGAAGTATCAGAAGAAGTCGACGGATGGACTGGGGCACGTTCGTTGATTTACGACACCGAAGATGGGGGTATCGAACTCTGGTGGGGCACCTCGGAGGCGATTGGTGTTTATGGCACACGCCTCACGAACAAGAAATTCACGGGTACGAACAAGTACAAGAACGCAACCACGACCACCTTCTCGGGTGCTACGCTCTTCTCATCGCCCAAGTATGCCTACTATCCGTACAGCGCCGACAACAATAGTAGCGCTCAATCGGCAGTAAAGGGTAATCTGCCGGCAATTCAAACCTACAGCACGACAATCCGCAGATTGAATCACGATTACAAGATCGGACAATATGCTTCATGGTCGTTCAGTGGTTCCAAGTTCACCTTCTCGAACATGCTTACATACGTACGCCCACGCGTAGATGTAACGGGTTCTGTGCTTGAAGGTGACAAACTGGAGTACATCAACATGGAGGTTACAACTGCAGATGGGCAACCTCGACAGATTAGCGGTGATTTTACATTCGATCTGACACAGGTTGCTTCCAGTGCCATCACGGCTTGGACTACTGCAGAGGGAACAAATGTAGCACGTTTATCGTTTAGCGACACGCCCACGCTGCAAGCCAATCAGCTGACCGAAGGCTTTTTAACACTGGGTCCCAACATTAAAAAGGGTGACGTAATCAAGTTTACGCTTAAAACAGACAAGCACATCGCCACGTTCAATCGCACTTCAGGCTTGGACTACGCAGCCAATAAGCTTGTAAAGTACACCATCACGCTGATGTCGATTGCCGATCTTAAGATTGAGGACATCGTTCAGGAGCAGCCCGAACCCGAGGAGGGTGCGGAGTGTGTACTCAACAGCATGAAGTTTACCGTAGCCAACAACCCGGGTAAGATTCTGGCTCGTAACTTTACGCACAACAGTAGCTTTACGGTGACCGTTGGCAAGGATAAGACCGAGGAGGTTGCCACAATCGATGAAGAGAACAAGAAGATTACGCTTTATGTTCCCTACCTAAACAATCGCAAGCTTGTGCCGACCTTTGAGATTCCCGAGGGAACGCAGCTCGTTTACGAGGGCGGTGAGATTATCAGCGGCGAGACCGAGGTTGATTTCGCAACCTACAAGCAGGTGGCTGTAATCAATGCCGTTGGCGATGCAGTCGTTTACGATGTAGAGCTGACCAACACGGGTCTGCCGGTAGTGGTGGTAAATCAGGCTACGGGCGTAACCTCGACCGAGTTGGATAACGAGTACAAGAAGGCAAGTGCCGCGTGGTATGCTGCAACGAATACGAAGTGGGTACCGAAGGATAATGATTGGCCGGAGCCCGATGTTGCAGTGGACAACTTCATGGTTTACAATGCAGATGGTACGATTGCCATGACGGATAAGAAGGGTAATGTAGTAACAACGCCCGTAGCCTCGGCAACCCGTATCCGTGGTAACGTAACGCAGCAGATGCCTAAAAAGTCGTTTGCTGTGAAACTCGACAGCAAGAGCGGCGTCCTCGATATGCCCGCACACAAGCGTTGGGTTCTGCTCGCCAACTGGAAGGACCGCACGCTGATGCGTAACGAGGTTGCCTTTGAGATTGCCAAGGCCTTCAAGACGGCCTATCCGAACGATGGTATGGCTTGGAATCCTTCGGGTCAGCACGTTGAGCTGGTTTACAACGGCGTACACGTAGGTACTTACTACCTCTGCGAGCAAATCAAGATCGACGAAAACCGCCTCAACATCAACGATCCGTATGATGCAGAGGACGCATACTCGGGCAACGCAGAGGACTATGGCATCCTGATGGAGAGCGACGACGGCTACGATGAGGCTTGGCAGTTCACGACTCGCTGCAGAATTCCGTTCCTCTTCAAGGACGATGGTACGGCAGACATGTTGACCTACGCATCGACGCTCGTACAGGGCATCGAGGACAACCTCAACAAAAACACCGCGGCCGGCTTCACGGAGGCATACAAGACGATGGACATCACCTCGTTCGTTGATTTCCTCCTCGTGCAGGATCTGATGATGAACAGCGAGATGAAGCACCCGAAGAGCTGCTACTCGTACATCAACAACGGCAAGCTTTACGCAGGTCCGGTTTGGGATTTCGACTGGAACACCCTGCCCACCAGCACCAGCTACTCGGAGGAGGGCTACTCGTACACGAAATCGATCGTATCATATGGTTCGTGGAGCTACCAGAGCAGAGATCAAAGCAGCCCGAGCACGAGCGACGAGAACTACATTTGGTATCCGCGCCTGATGGCCAGCAGCGAATTCATGGATGTTGCTAAAACGCGTTGGGCAGGCGTACAGGGTCAGTTGAGCCAGGTACTCGCTCACATCGACGAGGTGAAGGCTCAGATCGCTAAGTCGGAGGAAGAGAACGCTAAGATGTGGCCGGTAGATAGCAAGAGTAATGCAAAACGCAGCTCTAAATATGGCATTGGTTCATCGTTCTTCGGACAGACATTCAGCTGCGGCTACTGCGGTGACGAGGCGATGGAGTTCGATGCAGCAGTAAACAAAATGAAGGAAACGCTTTCGACCCGCATGAGCGGCATGAGCAACAACATCTACAAATAGTTCCAAACTATTTTCTTTCACTCCCCGCAACCTTCGTTGCGGGGATTTTTTTTGCCGTGTTTGGGGCCATTTTGGCCATTCGTCGGTCGAATACGACCATTCGGCGGAAAAAGAGCGCGGCGAAAGAGAATAGCTGCGAAATTTAGTTATCTTTGTATAGAGGAATTGTTTCCGAACCGAAACGCCTCAAATGATGCGAAACAAACTAACATAAAATACAAAGAACCATGACTGTTAAATTTAGACTGGAGTATGCGACTGTCTACGGCGAGGAGCTCCTCCTCGTGATCGACGGAGCACGCCCCAAAATGGAGCCGATGCGCTACATCGGTGGCAACATTTGGGAGTGCACCTTCAAGACCGCCGCAACGACCCGCACGCTTCACTACCATTACGAACTGCACCGCGACGGAGCTCCGATCCGCAAGGAGTGGGGCAAGGGACACACCCTCACGACCGACAAAGGTGTGACCGCCATTGCGCTCTACGACCGTTGGCACGATATGCCCTCGGATCGTTCGTTCCGCTCGTCGATGTTCACCGAGGGTGTCTTTGCCCGCCCGAAGACGAAGAAGGCTACCCCGCTGTCGGCCGACGAGGTGATGATTCGCGCCGAGATTCCTGTGGTTCGCTCCACGCAGCAGGTTGTCCTGGTGGGCGACCAGAAGGTGCTGGGCAACTGGGAGGTCAAGAAGGGCGTGGTGATGAGCGACTCGGAGGCCCCAGTATGGACGGCCCACATTCCGCGCGAGAAGCTCTCGACTCCCTTTACCTACAAGTTCGTCATTGTCGATACCGCATCGGGTGAGACCGTGGCTTGGGAGGCCGGCGAGAACAACTTCTTCGACCGTCCGTTGAAGGAGGGCGAGTGCGTGGTGATTGACTCGCTGCGTCCCCGCTTCCACATGAATCCCTGGCGCGGTGCCGGTGTGGCCATTCCGGTCTTTGCCCTGCGCTCGAACGACAGCTTCGGTGTGGGCGAGTTCAACGACCTGAAGCTGATGATTGATTGGGCCGCCTCGACGGGTCAGTCGATTATCCAGATTCTGCCCGTGAACGATACGACGATGACCGGCACCTGGCAGGACTCCTACCCCTACAACGCCAACTCGACCTTCGCCCTGCACCCGCAGTTCCTGCACCTGCCGGATGTGGGCAAGCTCAAGGACAAGAAGGCGGCAGCCCGTTTCGAACAGCTGGGCCGCGAGCTGAATGCTCTCGCACAAATTGATTACGAGAAGGTCAATAACACGAAAAACGAGTACCTGCGCGCGCTCTATGCACAGGAGGGCAAGAAGTGCTTCGCCTCGAAGGAGTACAAGGCCTTCATGGCCTCGAACGAGCATTGGCTGCGCCCCTACGCGGTCTTCTGCGCCCTGCGCGATGCTTACTCGACCCCCGACTTCAAGGAGTGGGGCAAGTGGGCCGACTACACCCCCGAGAAGGCTGCCGAGTACGAGGCTGCTCACCCCGAGGAGGTGGCCTACAACCACTTCGTGCAGTTCCACCTCGACCGTCAGCTGCGCAAGGTGCGCGACTACGCCCACTCGCGTGGCGTGGTGCTGAAGGGCGATATTCCGATCGGCATCTCGCGCACGAGCGTTGATGCCTGGGTCTATCCTGAACTCTTCAACATGGACTCGTCGGCGGGTGCTCCGCCCGATGATTTCTCGGTGATGGGTCAGAACTGGGGCTTCCCGACCTACAATTGGCAGAAGATGGCCGAGGACGGCTTTGCCTGGTGGAAGGCACGCTTCGTGAAGATGGCCGAGTACTTCGATGCCTACCGCATCGACCACATCCTGGGCTTCTTCCGCATCTGGGAAGTACCCCTGGAGGCTGTCAATGCCCTCCTGGGTCGCTTCAACCCTGCCCTGCCCTTCTCCGAGGAGGAGATTCGCTCCTATGGTTTCTGGTTCAACAAGGATTGGCACACGGCACCGATTTCGATGACGGATAACGTCCTCTTCATCGAGGATAAGTACAATCCCGGCCACTACCATCCGCGTATCTCGTCGCAGTCGAGCGAGTGCTACAAGAACCTGTCGCAGGACCAGAAGGATGCCTACAACCACCTCTACAACGACTTCTTCTACTACCGCCATAACGACTTCTGGTATGGCGAGGCGATGCGCAAGCTCCCCGCGCTGATCGAGGCTACGGGTATGCTGGTGTGCGGTGAGGACCTCGGTATGATCCCCCACTGCGTACCCGCCGTGATGGAGGGCGAGCAGATTCTCTCGCTCGAGATTCAGCGTATGCCCAAAGACCCGAGCGTAGAGTTTGGTGCTACGCAGCACTACCCCTACCTCTCGGTTTGCACCACCTCGACCCACGATATGAACCCCGTGCGTGCTTGGTGGGAGGAGGATCGCGCCCTCTCGCAGCGTTTCTACAACCAGGTGCTGGGTGCCTGGGGCGAGGCTCCCTACTATTGCGAGCCGTGGATCTGCGAGCTGATTGTGGAGCAACACCTCAAGTCGCCCGCCATGCTCACGATTCTGCCCTGGCAGGATTGGGTCGCTATGGATGGCAAGCTGCGCCGCGAGAAACCCAACGAGGAGCGTATCAATGTGCCGGCCAACTCGCGCCACTACTGGCGTTACCGTATGCACATGACCCTGGAGGAGCTCTTGGCTGCGGATGACATGAACGCCATGATCCGCCGCAAGATCGCCGAAAGCGGACGATAGAAAGTTGAAAATTAAAAGTTGAAAGTTGAAGCGCGGGGTACAATTTGCACCCCGCGCTTGTCTCATTCTCAATTCTTAATTTCTTAATTCTCTTTACCGTAGTCGGTTGCGCTCGAAATACCCATGCGTATGCAGAAAATAGTTCGCAACGGCCACGGCATTGGCGGCAGCAGCTACCCAGAAGGCGGCATGATAGCCCAGATGCTCGGCAATCGAGCCGCCAAGGATGATGCCGATACCGATGCCGATATCCCACGAGACAAGGAACGTGGAGTTGGCCGTGCCGCGCTGGTCGTTCGTGCCGAGATTGAGGAACATGGTCTGGAAGGCGGGGAAGAGGTGGCCGTTACCGAGGCCGATAATCAAGGCCGCGCCATAGAATCCCCAGGTGTGATGTACACCGGCAAAGAGCAGGTAGCCACACAGGGCCACCGAAACGCCGATAGCGGCATTCTGATGAATCAGGCCACGGCTGAGGGTGCGACCACCTGCCAGGCGCGACAAAATCAGGCCAATCGAAAGCAGCATAAAGAAGAGGCCCGAGCCCTGCGTGATGCCCAGCTCCTCCTTGCCATAGATGGCCAGGTAGGTCGAGAGGATGCCATACGAGACGGCAAAGCCGACCATGCAGATACCCAGGCTCCACCCCTTCTTCAGGACAAAGTGATCGAGCGAAATCGGGGCTTTATCCTCCACCTTGGGGCGCGGTTTCAGCTCCAGGGTCGAGTTAATTCCAAAGCCGATGAAGGCGACCACCAGGGCTATCCAAAATAACACATCGTAGCTGTGGCACACACCATAAATCATGAGTGCGACCGTAGGGCCGATGGCCGTGGCGATGTTGTTCGAAAGGCCGTAGTAGCCGATACCCTCGGCGCGGCGCGTGGGGTGCAGTACATCAATGGCCACCGTACTGTTCGAGACGGTTGTAGCCCCGAAGGGTGCGCCGTGCAGCGTACGGACAATGGCAAACAAGAGGAGCGACCCTGCCACCAAATAGCCCGCAAAGAGGGCGGCGAACAAAAAGTAGCTCACCAGCAACACCGTACGGCGTGGGAAGGTATCGACAAAATAGCCACTAAAGGGGCGAATCAAAAGCGCCGTCAGCGTATAGCCCGACAGCACGAAGCCGATCATCTCCTTATCGGCCGAGAAGGTATCGGCCAGGTAAAGGGGCAAGAGGGGCGTTAGGAGCATGAACGAAAAGAAGATCATGAAGTTCGCACTCCAGACCTTCAAATAGTTCCGATTCCACAATTTTTCTTGCACAACCTTATTCATGATATCCTTGTTTTATAGGATTTTCAGCGCAATAGCGGCACACGCTTCGGCATCGGCCAGGGCGTGGTGGTGATCCTCGAGCGAGAATCCGCACGCATCGGCCACGGTGTGGAGCTGGTGGTTCTCCAGCGTGCGCCCAAAGGTGCGGCGCGATGCGGCAAGCGTATCGTAAAATGTGTAACCCGGATAGCGCATCCCGTAGCAATCGAACACAGCACGCAGGCACCCCTCATCAAAGCGGGCGTTATGCGCCACAAGCGGAAGCCCGTAGATGCGCTCTTCGATCTCGGCCCACACCTCGGGGAATGTGGGAGCGTTGCAAGTATCGCGCCGCGAAAGACCATGCACACGCTGACAGAAGTAGGCGTAGTAGTCCGGCTCGGGGCGGATGAGGCTGTAGAAGCGGTCTACGATCTCCCCTTCGCGCACCACGACCACACCCACCGAGCAGACACTCGAACGCGCGCCGTTGGCCGTCTCAAAGTCTATGGCTGCAAAGTTCTCCATCGCTACCGATTACGCAAATCAAAGAATTTCACCACCTTGCGGCTCATCGGGGGCATCTGCTGCTTGGCAATCAGCTCGGCCGGCTCGAAGCGAATATCGGGCGCAACGCGCACCTTCGAGCGGAAGATGTCCTTGATCTCCTTGATGAAGCTCTCGCTGTGGTTCTCCGAGCCGATCTTGATCTGAATCTGATCCGTGCCGAGGGCATTGGTAAAGACCTCAACGATGTAGTTCTCGACCTGGGGAATGTTGTCCAAAATATCGAACAGTGCAGGCGGATAGAGGGTCGTGCCCTTGAATTTGATCATCTGCCCCTTGCGGCCGATCACACCGCTCAGGCGCGCCGTATGGCGACCACAACGGCAAGGCTCGTCATACATCACGCACATATCGCCCGTGCGGAAACGAACGAGCGGCATGCCCTCCACGCCGAGGGTCGTGATTGTCACCTCGCCCGCCTCGCCCGCCGCAACGGGTGCACCGTTTTCGTCGAGCAGCTCGACAATGATCAGGTCGGCCGGGATATGGCCGCCCGCATGGTAAGCACACTCCGTGAAGGAGCTTTGCATCTCGGTCGATGCGTAGGTCGAGTAGAGCTCCAACTGCGGCCAGCGCGCCGAAATCTTCTCGGCCAGCTTCGTCAATGCGCCATCCGGGGTGCGAAGCGTCTCGCCGATGCAGATCGCCTTGCGCAGGGTGCTCCGGTTGGGATCAAAGCCACTCTTCTCGGCAAACTCGATCAGCTTCATCAGGAACGAGGGGACCACCATACAAGCCGTAGAGCCTACGCGGCGAATCGTATCCCACTGCAATTCGGGAATACCGTTGCCGACACGCACCACGCCACATCCGAGCTTACGCGCCCCCAGGAAGTAGGCCAAGCCCGCCATAAAGCGACGGTCGATTGTCGTCATGAGCTGCATCACATCCTCCTCCGTGCAACCGGCCATGTGGAACGAGCAGGCCTCGTTATAGGCCAGACGCTCCAGGTCGCCCTCCGTGAGGGCAAAGGTCACGGGATCGCCCAGCGTACCCGAGGTGGTGACATAGTCGATGATCGCACGCTTCTCGACGCAGACAAACTCCTCGCCGTGAAGCTGCAAATCCTCTTTCGAGGTGAGCGGCAGGCGCTTCAGATCCTCCAGCGTGCGGATCGATGCCGGGTCTATATGGTGCTCCTCAAAGAGGCGACGATAGAAGGCGGAACGATCGGCCACATAGGCAATCGTCTCTCTTAAGCGCACCTCCTGGAAGAGGCGGATCTCCTCCTTGGAGCGATAGTGTAACTCCTTATCTTGTACCATATTCGGAAAGTTTTTGTTCAATAGCTTCTTTTTCTGCCAGGCGCGGAATCTCGCACGCCAACGCCCGTTGCCACGCCTCACAAGCGCGCTGATACTCGCCTGAAACAGCCGCCACATCGCCCGCGAGGAGGTAGACTCCGTAGTAATCGGGGTTGTTGCGGCAGAGCGAATCCACCAACGCAGGATCAACCGACTGCCCAGCATCGAGCAACTGCCGAATCTCCTTTGAGAGGGCGCGATGGGCCATTACGCGCGGATACTCCGTGCGGAGGAAGGCGGTATCGCGTTCGATCGACAGATGCTCACTCACCATCGACCGATCGAAGGCCTCCTCACGGGCAAAGAGTTCATCCAGCTCGTAGCAGAGCATGCGCCCCGCCTGCCACGGCTCGGTCGAGAGCCACAGTCGGCGCTGCGCAGGTTGGAAGATCACGCCGTGGTGGGCAATACATTGGTTAAGCGCCTTCTCGTTGGTCAGGCCGAGCGCGCGCTCCCCCACCCCCTTCGTATTACGCAACACCGAAGTGGCCTTTTCGGGGGTCATCGGGCTCAGCTCGTCCAGCAGTTCTTTCAACCGCGCCCAACGATAGGGGCTGTCCGAGGTGGCGATATTTTCTCGATTCGCAGGATCCGAGGCGAAGTGTTCGCTTTGGTAGTGGTTGGTCGATATCACCCGTTCGCCATCGGGACGGTAGAGGGCTATTGCATCGGGGCTCTTCTCGATAATCGCGGCACATCCATCCTCGGCCGAGGCGACCAGGATCGACTCCGAGACAAAGGTTTGGCGCTTTTGGGCAATCGCATAGGCCTCCTCGATCGTCGCGGCGTATTGCAGTATCTCGCGCGTGAGGATCGAAATCGGCGTGGCCGAAGCGGTCGGGATCGCCCCCTTCGAGGCGTTGATCGTCACCGTGAGTCCGCGCTCATTCATACCCGAAAGCACCCCCACCATCCCGGGCCAGGTGACCGAAGCGTAGCGATAGCCCGCATCGGGCTCGACCAAAAGCAGGATCTTGTGGCGGGCGAAATCATCCCCCACCCAGAAGTCGAAGTTGCGCCCAACGAGCAGTTCGCCATCCGCACTCTCCGCACCCCAGACAGCAAACGAGGAGCAACCGACCAACATATACTCCTGCATCGCATGGCCGATATCGTGTGCCGCATGGTAGTTAAGCTGACGGGCATAGGGCGACCCCAACACATCAAACTCGTGGCTGCACGAGGCCGACAAGGCGTAGATCTCCTCACGATACTCCTCGGGGATGTATTGTGCCATGTGGCGGTTGAAGATAAGGGTCAGCTTATGCAGCAACCAAAGGTAACGATCCGAGGGGATGATGCGGCGAATCTGATCCACGAAGACCTGCTCCTGGTAGGCAATCTCCGGCTCGGCCAGGCGACCCAGCACCGCACCACGCTCCGAAGCCGACCCCGCGATACGTCCCTCCCAAAGGCCGTAGCGATTCCTGAGCAGCGTGTTTCGTCCCACGATGCGCAATGAGTCGCCCACGCACAGCGGCCGATAAGCAGCCGTATCAACCTCGATCTGCGGTTCGCATAGTTCGACCGTATGGTAGAGGTACGCACCCACCCCGATCGGCAACACGATTACCAATCCGACAAGCAGCGCCACGCTCCACAATGCTATTTTTAAGACCCTACGCATCTCCAATCTTTTTAGCCAGGTACTCTACGCCGAGCAGCTCGCTACACGAGACGGCCGACGACACCACCACGCCCAGCGCCCCGTGTACATTCAGGTTCTGCCCCGCAAGCAGCAGGTTCTGGATGCGCGTGCGGGCCGGCAGGTGATTCACGATCGGGTTGTGATAATCCTTCACGATACCGTAGGCCGACCCGTCGGGGGTAGCCGTATAGTCGCGGTATGTGAGGGGCGAGGCGGTATGCATGGCGGCAATCTGCCCCTTCAGTTCGGGACGATACTGCGCCACAAAGTCGATCACGCGCTCGGCAAAGTGTGCTTTGAAGGCTTCGTACTCCTCGCCTCGTCGTCCCACACGGCTTGCCTCCCACCGCGTCATATCCTCCCGAAGCATCGGCACCAGAAGGGTTGCCACATCGCTATATCCACTCGCAGAGGGCTGCATCGAGAAGAGCACCACGGGGAGGTTCACACCCCGATAATCGGCCCGATGCGACCAGACATCCTCGGCGTTGTAGTAGTAGTGGTTGCTATTTTCGTAGGGCACCGAACCGCGCTTTAGGAGCAGATAGACCGTAAAGAGACCATAGGAGTTCTCCAGGGCATTCAGTCGGCTGAAGAAGGCGCGCTTGATCACCGTATTGTTCTCCAACAGGGCAAAGGTGCGCACGGGGTGGATCGAGGAGAGTATCCATTTCGTGTCGATCCGCTCCTCGCCATTCAGCTCCAACCACTCGGCCCGATCCCCTTCGAGGTGGATGCGTGTTACCTCGGCCGAAAGGCGCACCTCGCCACCATGACGGCGAATCTCATCGGCCAACAGATCGGCCAACTGTTGCGTACCTCCGACAAAGCTATATGCACCCTCGATATTCGAGTGGTTGATCATGGCGTGCTCGTAGAACGACGAGCGGTTGCGCTGACCCGCATAGAGGGGCACCGAGCCGGCCAACACCTGACGAAGGCGCTCATCGGAAATGAGGCGCTCCAGCTCCTCGGCGACCGAGAGCGACATAAACTCGATGCCGCCTGCCGAGAGGCGACCACTGCGCAGCACCTCGGGGTCGATCAGATCGCCCACCTGCTTCATCTGACGGCAGAAGGCCTTCAACCCCTCCCGTTCTTGCGGAAAGGCGGCTGCAAGCTCCTCCACATAGTTTTCATACCCTGCCGCGTGGCGATAGGTCGTCCCGTCGTGGAGGTGGATATGGTCATAACCCGCATCATCCAATCGTTGCAGCTGCAGGCGATCCATCACCCCCAGGTAGCGGAAATATTGATTCAGGATACGACCCTCGGCAAGTGAGCCGACGTAGTGAATACCCGTATCGAGCAGGTACTCGCCCCGGCGGAACGACTGCAAACAGCCGCCCACCACGCGATGCTGCTCGACCACAAGCACCCGCAGGCCCTCCTTGGCAAGCATCACAGCGGCACTCAGGCCACCCAGACCGCTACCGATCACTACGACATCATACCCGGCCATGCTTTTCGGATTTAGTGAGTATATACATCGTCTCGGAGGTGGTGCGATCACACGCCTCGATGCGTAACGCCAGCCCCTCCTCCTCGGCAAAGTGCATCATAAACTCCCGATCGACAAAGTGCAGCGCCTCATCCGTGCGGTTAAAGCGCAGGATGCGCGTGGACCAACGCTCGGTGCGCAGGATCGCCTCGTGGCGCTTCTCATCGCGCGAAGCATCGCCATCACGCACCAGGATCATACCCCCGTCAGAGAGCGCCTCCACGGCACGATGCAGCACGGCACGCTGACTCTCGGCGGCAATGTAGTGCAACGAATCGTTAAAGAGGAACACATCCGACTCGGGGAGCGAATCGTAGCGCATATCGAAAAGGCGGAACTGCAACCTTTCGGACGAGAGGTGGCTATGGCTCGCCTGGAGGATCTTCTCCTCGTCGTAATCAAGTCCCACGATGGTTCGTTCAGGCCCCAGGAGCGACAACATGGTCGCCATCTGTCCCAGGCCACAACCCACATCGGTCACCCGTGCACGGCGCGGAATGAGGCGATTCCACAAACGGTAGTAGCCGTCCAGCGGCAATTTCACGCGCATATACCACTCCTGCACGGGGCTTTTGTAGATATAGTTGCCCAACACCGTCTGGCGGAACCAGGGATTCTCCGTCACACCATACTTTGCTTGCAGCGCCTCGTACTCCGTACAGAAAAGTTTGCGGTAGGCCTTCGCCTGTTCGCGGTAATTTTCGCCAAAGG
This sequence comes from Alistipes sp., assembly GCA_017624955.1. Lineage (GTDB taxonomy): Bacteria > Bacteroidota > Bacteroidia > Bacteroidales > Rikenellaceae > Alistipes. The sequence continues at coordinate 87,595 of JAGAMA010000040.1, read as the reverse complement.
TCGTATCCTCGGCCTTCACGCGCGCCAGCGTGCGCGTGACGAGCCATCCGCGACGGATGTGGAAGCCCGTGCGTTTGGGCGACACCATCCCCGCGCCATAGATGACCAACGGCAGGATATCCAATTGTAGCTGCTCGGCCAGGTAGAAGGCCCCCTTGTGGAAACGGCCGATTGTGCCATCCACGGAGCGCGTTCCCTCGGGGAAGAGCGCCACCGTATAACCCTCCTCCACGCGCGGACGCAGGCGCTCGGCAAGCTGCTCATAGCCATCGGCCGCATGGTAGCAATCGGCATAGCGCACAATCCGCCCGAAGAAGGGCGAGTGCCATACCCAGCTGTTGGTCACCAGCACCAGGCGCGGCGTGGTCGAGAGCAGGAGCAGGATATCGATGAAGGATTGATGGTTCGCAATGAGCACCGCAGGATGCTCGAAGCGCTCCTTCGCAGGATTTTCGCGCACAGTTTTTACCATCGGCATCAACCACAGGAAGAAGCGCGTAAATCGGTAGAGCGATCGATGGAAAATCGCCTTACGGCATGCACGCTTCAGCGGCAGCAGCTCCAACACAAGGATCATCGCCTGCAGGTAAAGACACCCCACAAAGAAGGTCGTAAAGGCAAATACACTCCCCAGGAGGCTCATGAGCGTATAGGGCGACCCCTGACGCGCGGTCTGCGAGGTAACCAGCAGACGGAAGAGGAAGGGTTGCAGCGTATAGGCCACCAACAACACAACCACCATGCCCAGCACCGAGATCAGGGCGATCGACTGCAGTGCCGGGTGGCGGGCAAAGATCAGCACACCCATACCCACCACGGTCGTAAAGGCCGAGAAGAAGATCGCAGTCTTATGTGCCCCCAAGAGTTTACGCCCCGTGCGGTACTCCTCCAACAGGCCGTCCATGATAAAGATCGAGAAGTCGTCACCGATACCGAAGATAAAGGTGGCCAGAATGACATTGACGATGTTGAAGCGAATATCGAAGAGGGCCATCAACCCCAGGATAATAACCCAGGTGATGCACATCGGCAGGAAGGCCATCACGGCCAACTCGATGCGCCCGTAGGAGATCCAAAGCGCCACAAAGACGATGAGCGACGAGATGAGGAGGATAAAATCAAAATCCTCGCTCGCCTGCTCCACCATGCGCGACGAGAAGTAGGCGCGGTCGATGATCTGCGTTGTTTCGAGCTGTGAGAGGCGGCCATAGACCTCCTCCTTGGCGGCCGTTTCAAGCTCCATGCGGCTCACAAGCAGGGCCCCTCGCTCCGTGTTGTTGATCCAATCCGAGAGGATCGGCACCGATTGTAACTCCTCGGCACTATATCCGCACGGCTCGTAGCGCTTCGTAACCAGCTCCTCAAAGGCCGGGAAAGCCCCTGCGCGGAAACCTGCATCCAGGCTCGCCTGCTCAAAATCGGCCAACACCCGTTCGCGCCGTCCCTCCCAAAAGCGATTCCATCGGGCAATGCGGCGCTCCTGCTCCTCACGCGGCAAGACAAAGTCGCCGACCGAGGTATAGTTTTCGATCAACCCCTCGCCCTGCAACGCCGTGGCCAGGCTGTCCAACCGTGCATAGGCCGTAGCGGTCGAGGCCGGATCGTCGGCCGAGCTGACCAGATAGACCTGCCGTGACTGATCGCCAAAGGCCTCCTCCAGCCGCTCCTCGGCACGCAGGATATCCTCCGGCACATAGTTCAGGTTGGTCATGTTGCTATCGAAGCCCGCGCCACGATAGAGGAACAATGCCACGATGGTCAGCACGGCCAGCACCCCCACGGCCCAGCGGTTGCGGGCGTAGTCGTAGTCGTTGGCGCGCTCGATCCACGCCATCAGTCGTCCCGTGCGCGCCTGTCGCTTCGGGCGAATGAAGTGCGGCAGGAAGATGAGGCAGAAGAGGGTCGTACCCACCAAAGCCAGGGCCGAGAAGAGCCCCAAATCGTGCAGCATCACCGAGCGCGTAAAGAGCAGGGCCACAAACGCGCCAATGGTTGTCAAACAGCCGATCGTAAGCGGATAGGCCAACTCACGGATGATCTGTGTCGGCTCCGCGGTGTGGTTGCTATGCGCCACGACATGGATCGAATAGCTCAACGCAATACCCATCACCACCGCACCGGCACCAATCGCAATGGCCGAGATTTCGCCCTGCACGAAGTAGATAATTGCCAACGAGAAGAGCGCACCGAAGAGGGGCGGCGTGATGATGAGCGGAATGGCTCGGCGGTTGCTGAACGAGAAGAAGAGTACGGCCACAATGACCAGCAGCGCCAGCGTGAGGGTAATCGAGGTATCCTGCTTGATGCAACGGGCGTTATGCACCGCCACAATCGGGCCACCGACATAATCCACCTGCACGGCATACTCCTCCTCAACGGTTGCGGCGTATTGCTCCAACTCGCCGACCAACCGTTCGTTGCTTCCCGTACTGCCCATGCCAAAGGCGGGCGAGAGGAAGAAGAGCATCGAGCGCATATCCTCCGTAAAGAGCGCACCGCCATAGAGTTCGTAGTTCGTATGGGTATTGAACCGCTCGAAGCGGCGCATCAGGTGCGTACCGATCGCCAACGGATCGCGCCGCACCACCTCCCCCACGGCCAACCCCGTAGGCGAGGACAAAAGGCGGAAAGTTGCCTCCAACGAGGAGCGCATCCCCTCACGTCGAAGGAGCGAATCGAGGCGCTGATAGTCCGCCTCCTCCAACCAAAGCGGCAGGTAGCGATAGACAAAGTCGGAGGTAGCTCCGATCGTCGTCTCATCGGCGGCACTCGTGACGGCCGTCAGCAGCCCCTCGTCGATGAGCGTTGTGAGCCTTTCGCTCAGCGTATAGCCTGCATCGAGGATCGTATCGGGGTCATCGCCCGTGAGCATCACCACAATCCGATCTTTGAGCTTCAGGTTATCGAACACCTCCTGCTCACCTCGTCCGCTACCGTCGTCGAAGAAGCTCGAAATATTCTCCTCGAAGCGCACCTGCAAAGCGAACCACACCACCACGGCGACCGACCCTGCGAGGGTCAGCCAAAAGGCGGCGCGATGGCGCTTAAACCAAGCGTAGAGTGTAAGGAAGAGGGTTACCATCGTTATTTGTTTCGTTTGCAAAGTACCATCAGGAGGTAGCCGACCAGCGCCACTGCGCAACCTGCCACGGCGGCCAGCACCACGCTACCCACCAGGTACTGTTTCATAAAATTGGCCAGGAGCGCAAAATCCACCTCCCGAAACGAGAAGGCGATCTCCTCGCCCAGCAACCGTGCGCCCGTCCAAAGGCTGCCGAAGAGGATCAGCGGAATCATCGGCGGAATGCTCACATTCGAGAAGACCACCGCCACGATCTTATTCAGGCGCATCAGGTGTGCCGTAGCAAAGGCGAAGATCATCTGATAGCCCCACAGGGGGATAATTCCGCAAAAGACACCCCACCCCATCGAGCAGGCCATCCGCAGGTTGCTCTCCGAGCTGTGGATCAGATTTCGGTCGAAGAAGTCGTGAATGTTCTCCGCCGTGAGGGCACGCAGGAAGCGCCACGGATAGTAAAAGAGCAGGGCGTAGAGGACCAGCACCGTATTGAGGATGCTGATACGGGTAAAATCGCGCAGGGGGCGGAAGTGCGACACACGCTCCTCCTGGGGCGGATAGTAGACTTTGATGGGCAGATTCTCCACCCGCACACCACGCCACGCAGCACGCACAATAATCTCTACCTCAAACTCGTAGCGAGTCGTCAGGAAGCGAATGTTCTGCAGCTTGCGGAGCGGATAGAGGCGAAAACCCGACTGCGTATCCTCGAGCCGCTGTCCCGTCTCGACCCGATACCAGAAGTTCGAGAATCGGTTGGCAAAGGTGTTCTTCGAGGGCATGTTATCGGCCGTGAGGTTGCGGGCACCGATCAGCAGACTGTCGGGCACCTGCTCGATTCGCTCGATGAAGGCCGGAATATCGTCCGCATAGTGCTGACCATCCGAATCGATCGTCAGCGCATAGCGAAAGCCCCACTCATAGGCCAGCTTCAGGCCGCACTTCAGGGCATGCCCCTTACCGCGATTTTCCGCGTAGCTGTGAATGCGAATGCCGTCGATCTGCTCCAGAATCGACTGCGTGGCATCGGTCGAGCCGTCATTGACGACCAGCACATCCTCGGCATACTGCAGCACATCGCCAATGACACACGCCAGCGTACCGGCATTGTTGTAGGTCGGCATCACGACGATGCACCCCAACTCGCGCATCCTTTCGCGGTATGTCATCGATCGCTTACTCATCCCTTTCCCACGTTGCGCGCAATTTCAACACCGCCTCATCCCCTCGTCGCACCACGGCGCGCAGGGTCTGCTCGCTAAGCGTAGCCTCCACTACAATCCGCAACCCCTCACACGGAATCAGGGCCGAGACAAATTTGGCCTCACGGATCGTATCGAACCAAATGGCACACCCCACGGCGCGCGCAGTCAATTCACGCACGACACGCATCGTGCAGACACCGGGCACTACGGGCTGTGCGGGGAAGTGCCCCTGATAGACCAGATGATCGGCCCGAAGCTCCACCTCGGCCGTGTAGCCCTCCTCGGTCAGCGTAAAGGCAATAGTGCGGTAAAAATCTCCCTCAAACATCGCTACTCACGGTTAAACAGCGCAGCATCCAACTGCGTATTGAAGTACTTATCAAAAAATCGGTAGGTCGTCTTATCGCCCGACTGCTCCTCCATGCAGAGCATCGTGAGCGACATCGTCTGCCGATCGAAGTGCATCGAGATAGCCTTCAGGCGGTTCGCCATGCCGCGACGGGTCGGGCGAAGCACCACTTCGTATCCCTCCTTTTGTTCGGTAATGGTCGGTGTAAATCCGGCGGCAAGTTGCTCGACATCGCCCGTCATCGAGGCCGAGAGGATGCGTTTGAGCTCCTTGAGCATCGGGTTGCTCTGCAACTTCATGCGCTGCTTCACGCCACCGGCCTCCATGCTGAAGTGGGTCGGGGTCATGGCGATATAGTCGCCACCCTCGAAGGCAAGCAGAATCTGCTCGGGGCGCAGGTAGTAAAAATCGCCCTGCTGCACCACATCGTGCTGCATGATCTGCATCGAGCGCACCTGCTCGAAACGGCAGGCGATCGAACGAATCGCGCCACTCTTGGCGGCCAGCTCGCGGGCAAAATTTTCGGCTGCGGATTGCGCCGAAGCAGCCACCGCAACCAGCAACATGGCGCACAACATTAACCACTTATTTTTCATAGGCTTCGATCTTAAAAAGTTCATCGACCGTCGCGGTCGTATAGTGTTGTGTCCGAAGAGCCGTGAGCAATTTCTCCAACAGCTCCTCGCTGTTTTCCAGCCGATCGTGCAGCAGAATCACATCGCCACCACGCAGGCCTCTCATCACGCGATCCACCACGCGATCCCTATTTTTCGTTATCGTATCGAGCGAGCGCACCGACCAACCCACGGGAATCAGCCCCAGGTTCTTCACGGCGCGCGCAATCGGCGGATTGGTCACCCCGAAGGGCGGGCGGTAGAGCCGCATCCGAAGCCCCGTCAGGCGAGCCACCACATCGTTGCATCGGAACAACTCCTCGGTGTAGCGTTGCGACGACCAGAGGGTCGATTGCGGCAGGTGGTAGTAGCTATGATTCGCCACCGTATGCCCCTCGGCCACCATGCGGTGGATCAGTTCGGGGTTCTGTCGCGCCTGCTCTCCCACCACAAAGAAGGTGGCACGCACATCGTAGCGCTTCAACAGGTCGAGCACGCGGGGCGTAGAATCCTCATCCGGGCCGTCATCGAACGTAAGGGCCACCACCTTATCCGCACTTTCCGCACGGCACAACGCCTTGAGATAGACCCCACTGCCGATATCGGCCGAGGCCCACACAAGGGCGGCAAGCACCCACAAGAGCAGTATCACGATTACCCAAGCCATTGCAACACAAGCACCGTGGGGCGCATCCCCATACAATTATTATATAGTACTACCTCCTTCGTACCCGCCTTGATGCGCTGAACAGCCTCCGAAAAACGGGCAGCCGAACGGGTCGGATAGAGCTCCTCGTAGGTCGCATCGCAGTAGATCAACTCCGCATCGGGGGTCGTGGCGTAGCGCACACGGCACTCCTCGGCCGAGAGCTCCTCGATCGGAAAATCGAGCTGCACGACCTGCGCCACCGAGTCGGCCTCGCGCTCGGGCGTTAAGGTCATAAAGCAGGACCCTTCGCCCGCCGTGTGGTGTCGCCACCACCCCATGCGACGCGTGATGGTCTCCAACGAGGGGATCATCTCATCAAAAGCGCCGAGCAGCACCCTCCGCGACTCGCCATCCGCAAGGCGCATCATACCATCCAGCAAGGCATCCTCGAAGCTGTGGCTGCGGTTCACATAGGTTAGGTTATAGCAGTGGTTATGCCCCAGGAGCGCAATCTGACCACCCACGGTGTTGAAGGTCGATTGAATAAAGGGGGTCGGATTGAGCAGCTGCTCCTGCTCCGTAATAAGGTTTCGGAGAAACTTCTCGCTATCGGCCAGACATCCCCAACCCGTAGCCGTGAGAATGGCATCCACACGCGGGATCTCAGCCACCCCGCCAAGGCACTCGACAGCCGTCGAGACGGCCATCTTCACTACGCGGCTCATGCGACGGCGCAGGGCGGCATCGGGGATGAGCTGCTTTAGATCGCTCTGTACCTCCTCGTGGGTTACTATCTTACCTACAAAACAGCGCATAATCACTTCGTAAAGAGTACCGATGAACAATTACCGCCAAAGCCGAACGAGTTGCTCAGCACGGTGCTGACCGCACACGCCGTTTGGTGGTGTTTTTCGGGCACGAGGCCATGCTCGGCGATGGGTGTTTCGAAACGCAGGTTGGCGTAGCGCACACCGCGTGCAATCGCCAGGGCCGAATAGACCGCCTCGATACCGCCTGCTGCGGCCAGCGTGTGACCCGTAAAGCCCTTCGTCGAGCTAAACGCAGGCACCCGATCGCCAAACAGGCGCAGGAGGGCACGCCCCTCCGAGAGGTCGTTATTTCCCGTACCCGTGCCGTGCACATTGACGTAATCCACCGCCGAGGGATCCACACCTGCCATCTGCAGGGCCCCCTGCATCGCCAGCAGCGCGCCATTGCCCTCCTCCGACGAGGCGGTCTGGTGGTGGGCATCGTTGCTGTTCGCAGCTCCGGCCACATAGCAATAGGGATCGCGCGCATGCTCCCCCTCGCGCTGCAATACCAGATAACCCGCCCCCTCGCCAAGATTCAGCCCTCGACGCGAAGCATCGAAGGGTCGGCAAGGCGCCTCATCGAGGATCATGAGCGATTTGAATCCGTTGAGCGTAAAGGCCGACAAGGCATCCGTACCACCTACGACCACCGCATCCAGGATGCCGTGGCGGAGGAGCTTCATTCCCTGCAAAATGGCGTTGGCCGACGAGGAGCAGGCGGTGCTGATGGTCGTGCGGTAGCCCCGAATGTGGCAATGCGCAGCAATCGCCTCGGTCGAGGCGGCACAATCGTGCATCCGCACATCGCGCAGGCGACCTCGGCGCTCATCGGCCATAAACTCCTCGAAGAAGTGCTCCGTGAGGTCCATACCGCCCACCGAGGTAGCCGACACCAACCCGACACGGGCATCGGAGGCAAGCCGGGCATCCTCGATCGCCTCCCGCACGGCCAGGATGCCCAGCAACGCGGTACGCGACAGGTGCTCCTTCAGCTCCACGCCACACATTCGATGCAGCTCCTCGTTCGTAAGCTTAAGTTCTCCCACAGGCAGGCGATGGGTGGTCTTTAGGATGCGGGGCTCGGGGCTGATGCCCGACTGCTCCGCCGCCAAGGCCGCAAAGTTCCGATCGACCCCCACTCCGAGGGCCGACACCACGCCTAAACCGGTGACGGCAATACGCATCGACAACGAATTATTTACGGTTCTGCATCACATACTCGGCCAACGTCTTGACCGAATAGAAGACGGGCTTTGCCTCGGCCGTGTTGGCCAGGCGCACGCCGTAGTTCTTCTCCAGGATGAGGATGATCTCCAGCGCATCGATCGAATCCAGCCCCAGGCCATCGCCAAAGAGCGGAGCCTCGGCATCAATCTCTTCGGGGGTAATATCCTCCAGGTTCAGCTCCTCGATCAGGTGCTCCTTCAACTCCAGAATCAGTTGTTCCATATTCTTCTTTTCAGTTTAAGTTTATTTTGCTTCCAATAGTTTCAATTCCAATTGCCACTTCTCGTCGAGCTTCTCGGCCAAGCCCGTGATCACGGCGCGCGCACGTCCCGTCTCGAGCAGGATGCGGGCATAGCACTCGGCCACGACAGCCCCTTCGCGCTCTATAAAGAACGTATTATCGCCCTGAATCTTGTGTCGGATGCAGACTTCGCCCATCGCCACGTTGGGCAGCGTATAGACAAAAACGGCAGGCGATGTTCCCTCCGCCGGGTGCTGATCGACCAAGCGCTGATGTTCGCGGTCAGCTTCGAGCGACGAGGAGCTGTTGGCCAGCACTACGGCCACCTCGGTCGAGGTGTAGCGCGGCTGCAGCTCGTGCCCCTTCAAGAGGTTGGCCACCGCAACATAGAGTCCTTTCGAGAGGTCGCTCATCTTGTAGAACTTCATATTCTTCTCCTCGCCCAGCGCGCGGTACTCCTCGCGGATAAACTCGGCAAATGGGCGCTCGCTTTGGGGGAGCGTATAGGTAGCCGTCTCCTTCACATCCACCGTCGGGCGCAGGGGTTGCTCCTCGGTGCGCTCCATCGAGAGCACCAGGGCGGCGTTGCAGCCACCAAAACCCGATGCAGTCTTCACGGCCACGCGCTTTTCGAGCGGCTGTATCCGATCACTCACGCGCACCTCGCACGGCACGCCGAGGGTCGAAAAGCCCTTCGTGGCAAAGGCCACACCTGCGCGTAACTGATCGGCTGTCAGGATCGTCTCAACCACGCCCGAAGCGCCCAGCGTATGGCCGATGTAGCCCTTCAGGCTGTTCATCGGGGTCTGATCTAATCCCGCCAGGAAGAGCGCCTTGGACTCCATCTCATCGTTGTAGAGCGTGGCCGTACCGTGGGTATTCACCAGGCCCACCGCCTCGGCCTCCAGGCCCGCCTCCTCGAGGGCTTGCGTCATGGCGTAGTAGAGGCCGTCACCCGTGCGCGAAGGGCCGGAGATATGGTTGGCATCGTTCGTCACCGCACCACCATCGAGGCGCACCATCCCTTCATCGGCAAGCGCCTCATCGGTCGTCAGCATGAGCGCCGCCACCGCCTCACCCAGTGTCAGGCCGTCACGCGCCGCATCGTAGGGGCGGCAAGGCTCCTCGCTGAGCGATTTGAACGAGGCGAAGCCCGTAGCGATAAACTCGCCCACCAGGTCGGCACCCACCACCACCGCATGGCGGCAGACACCCTCCTTCATCAGGCGGCGCGCCACGATCAGCGCCGAAAGGCCCGAGATGCAGGCATTCGAGATCACGATCGGCGAGCGCACGGCTCCGATCAGCTCCTGCACGCGCTCGGCCGTATGGTGCAGGAAAGCCTCCTCCGAGATCGTATCCTTCACTCCCTGCAGTGCCTCGATGTTTCCCTTCGTGGTCGAAAGGATCAACTGCCACGAGGGGTCATCCCCTTCGAGGCGCGCCTCATGCAGCACCTCCTCCACGCGGCGCACGATGAGCGAGACGATGCGGCTCTCGCCCTCGATCGTAGGCTCCTCATCGGCCAAACGACCCAACGGCATCCCAAGCTGCGCATCGTAGCCGAGGCCCGTGCGGTTGGCCAATATGGCCTTCAAAGTCGCCTTGCGGTCACCCAGCGCCGTTCGCAAAGACGACGGACCGAGGTAGATTGATTTTATTTCGTCAGCCATCTCTCTTTCCATGTTTCGTAAAAGGTGGGCGTGTTGAGCGACAGGTCGCCGTTTCCGTCCACAAAGACCTGCACCGAGGAGCCTATGGCGGCAATCTCGCCATCCTTTTCGCGCCTTACGATGTAGTCGAAGCGCAGCTTGGCAGCCTCGTCCTTCAGGTAGCGCACCTCCACCGTGGCCCGCTCATTGAGCTCCAGGGGGCGGAGGTAGTGCAGTTGCAGATCGACAATCGGAGCGGTATAGCCCGCCTCGTAGATGTCGAGGTAGCCGATGCCGGGATAGGCACGGCCAAAGGCCTCGCGCCCATCCTCGAAGTAGCGCACATACTCGCCGTGCCACACAATGCGCATCGAGTCCACCTCGCTAAAGCGCACCTGAACGGTGGTCGTAGCCGTCAATGCCGGCTCCTGCATTTTATGTCGTCCAAAGGGTTTCATTGTTCCAAAAATATCTTCATGCGGCTCGAGGCTACCACCTCATCGCCGCTACGCACCTCGGCCTCCACCAAACTCACCTGATAGACCTCCTGCAACACGCGAATCGAGGTCGTGAGTCGCTCCCCCACGCGGGGCAGGCGACCGAGTGCAAATTGATTCACCGAACCGATGTAGCCGATCGGCACCGCCTCGCCGCGCATGCGGAAGAGGTAACCGATGCGGGCGGCAGCCGATTGGGCGATGTGCTCAATGAGACCGCACTCACTCAGCACCCCACGCTCCACAAAGAGGTTGTCGGCACACACCTCCAGCTCCGTGTACGACACCCCCTCCTCGATCGAGGTGAGGCGATCGACCATCACAATCGGGGCACGTTGCGGAATCAGCTCTTCAATCGGAAACATCGGTGCATCGTATTACTTGCGTTTGCAAACCATGATCGAGTGACCCAGCCCCAGGCCGTCGATCAGCTCCTCCACCTCCAGGCCGGCCGCCTCTACGCAGCGGCGCATATCCTCCGAGTGGTACATCTTGCTGTTGCCGTTGGCCATGGCCGTAAAGTAAACGCTCGTCAGCGTGAGGCAGTAGGCGGCCGTCTCAAACTTCTGGCGATCCCAAAAGGTCTCCATGATGTAGAGGCGCGAATCCTCATCCATCGATGCGGCGGCACGACGGCAGATGCTCGTAATCTCGCTCTCGGAGAAGCAGTCGAGGAATTGGCTCATCCAAATCACATCAAAAGCCGGGGTTGGGAAGGCGGTATTTTCATCCAGCAGGTTACCGCCGTAGCCGTGGATACGCTCGGCACCCTCCTTACCGGCCGTGGCACGGCGCATCAGCTCCAGTTGCTGTGGGAGGTCCATGATCGTTACCTCGACCTCCTTATCATGCTGTACACACTGCATCGCCCAGCGACCCGTGTTGCCACCCACATCGAGCAGGCGGCGCACCTTTCTCTTCCCGCCAAAGACCACCTTCAAAGCCGCCTCAAACGACTCGTCCGAGTAGAAGTGGTCGAAGCCGAACCAGCTCTTCTGCACCTCCTCGGGCAGGCTCGACAGCCCCTCGTAGATCGTCGGCCACTCGCCAAAGACCTTCAGACCTGCCGGACGACCCTCCTTCAGCGCCTCCTCCAGGTGGAAAAGACCCAGGTAGTTCACATCGTGGTTGAAATCGAGGTTGGCGCGTGCCATGCGATCGTTCAGGAGGAACCAGCCCGCCTTCGAGAGCGTGTAGCGATCCTCCTGTGTCAGGACCGTACCGATCGAGAGCGAAGCCTCCAAGAGCACCTTGGCGGCGTAGGGCGTAAGCGAGCATGCCTCGGCAATCTCGGCCTCCGTAGCACCTGCACGATGCTCGGCCAGGAAGCTCAGCACACCAAACTTAAGCATCAGGCGCGAAACCTGAAAGACCACGGGCGCAAAGGCAATCTCCTCGGCACGGCGTTGTGCTTCGAGGGCCGTCTGCTGCTCATGGCCATAGACTTTTTCGAGTTGAGGGGTCAGTTTCATGGGTTATTCGTTCCAAAAGGGGTAAAAGTTAAACCACTGGCGCGGGTAACGAGCCAGCAGTGTTTCGAGTGAGCGGAGATAGGCCGTCATCAGTGTTTCGGTGCGGCGGCTCTCGGTCGGAGGCACCTCGCTAAAGAGGAAGCGGTAGCGACGACCCTTTTCGCGCATGGCGTAGTAGAAGACCACCGGCACACGGCAACGCGAGGCGATGCGGAAGGGGCCGACGGGGAAGTGGGCCTTGCCCCCCATAAAGTCGCACTCGAGGGCAGTCGCGCGATCCAGGTAGCGGTCGCCGTTGAAGCAGGCATACTCGCCCCGATCGAGGGCAAACTTAATCTCCAGAATCGCCTCCAAAGCGCCTTGATTGACGGGGATGATCTTGTAATCGCCCTGCTGACCGCTCTCGCGCAGAATCTCCTTGATCTGCTCATGCTCGGCATCGAACATCACGATATTGATCTTCTTGCCGTACTTGCCAAAGAAGCCTGCTCCGGCCTCCCAGCACCCGACATGGGCACCGATCAGCACCGTACCACCGGGCTCGTTGATGATCTGCAGGAAGCGCTCGTAGTTGTCGAACTCGAAGCGAAAACGCGACTGCATACCGGCACGCAGGGCGATGCGATCGATGAGCGTCTGGCCAAAGGTGTAGTAGTGGCGATAGAGCTCCACGACCGAGCGCAACACACCCAGCCCGCGCTGACGGCGGTTGTAGAGCCAGATGGCGCGCGTCGCTTTCGGGGCAAAGGGGATAAAGTAGATGGCCACCAACGCCAATAAAGCGTAGGCGGCCCTCAACCCCAAGAGGCGGATCGTATGGACGAAGAAGAGGTAGCCGAAGCGACCTCCTCGCGACTTACCACTCCACTTCTTTTGCTCCTCGGCGTGCATCCTCAAAAAAAAGGTTGGTTAGGCGTTGATCTTCTTATCGAGCAGGCTGAAGAAGTCCCCGAAGGTCTTCACACCTACAAAGTCGGGGCCTACGAGCGTCACACCGAAGTGCTGCTCGACGAGCACCACCACATCGACCAAATCGAGGCTGTCCAGACCGAGTGTCTCCTTGAGCGACGCCTCGGGGGTGATGGCCGACTCCTCGACCTCAAACTCTTCGGCCAGGACAACCGTGGCCTTCTCCATGATCTCTTCCGTAGTCATTTCTTGTGTTGTGTTTTTGGAAATTAGTATTTTTACTTGTCGTTATTTCACTTTGCGCACGATGAGTGTCGAGTTCGTTCCGCCAAAGCCGAACGAGTTGCTGAGGAAGGTATCAAACTCCATTTCGACACGCTCCGAGGGGATGTTGAGCTGCGACGAGGCCTCATCGCCCTCCTCGAAATTGAGGTTCGGCGCGATGAATCCCCCCTGCATCATCAGCATCGAGTAGATCACCTCGCTTGCTCCGGCCATCCACATCTCGTGACCCGTCTGCGACTTGGTCGAGGTGACATAGGGTTTATGCGCCCCGAAGACCTCGGCAATGGCGCGCGCCTCGTTCTGATCGCCCAGCGGGGTCGAGGTAGCGTGGGCATTGACATAGGCAATCTCCTCCACCTCCAGACCGGCATCCTTCAGGGCCATCTTCAGCGAACGCATCGGGCCGTCAACGTTGGGCACCGAGATATGGTCGCCATTGGACGAGAAGCCGTAGCCGACCACCTCGGCCAGAATCGTCGCACCGCGCTTCACGGCCGAGTCGTAGCTCTCCAGGACCAGCGTAGCGGCACCACCGCTCGGCACCAGGCCATCGCGGTTCTTATCGAACGGGCGCGAGGCCTTCGACGGCTCCTCCTCGCGGATCGAGAAGGCCGACAAGGCATCGAAGTTACCCACCGAGTAGCGGTTTACCTCCTCGGCACCACCACACACGACACACTCCTGCAGCCCCTGCTTGATCAGCAGGTAGGCCATGCCGATTGCATGCGAACCACTCGCGCATGCACCCGAGACGGTGAAGTTCACACCCCTTAGGTTGAAGATCGTCGAGAGGTTCATCGTGATGGTCGAGTTCATCGACTGGAAGATATTACCCGAACCCACAAGCGCCGTGTTTTTCTTCTCGCGGATGATGTCGATACCCGTAATCACCGGCTCGGCGCTGCTGTCGTTGCCATAGAGGATGCCCACCTCGTGCTCGGCCAGGAACTGCTCGTCGATACCGGCCTGCTGAAAAGCCTCGAGGGTTGCCATGTAGGCATACTGCCCCTGCTCGGGCAGGCACAGGCGCTGACGACGGTCGAGCTTGCCTTTGAGGTTGGGTTGCGGCACGATACCCGTCAGGGCGGAGCGGTAGCCCATCTCCTTGCGTGCGGGGTCGATGCCGATGCCCGAACGCCCCTCATAGAGCGCCTCGCGCACCTCCTCCTTATTCACTCCGAGGCACGACCAGATACCCATGCCCGTAATCACTACTCGATTGCTCATATCTTTTTTCTCGTTTATCAGGTATATAAACCGCCATTGATCGAGATCACCTCGCCGGTAATGTAGGCCGCCGCATCGGAGCAGAGGAAGGCCACCAGATCGGCCACCTCCTCGGCCTTGCCGAAGCGACCCGCAGGAATCTGCTTTTTGAGCGTCGCCTCATCCAGGTCGGCCGTCATGTCGCTTTGGATAAAGCCCGGAGCTACGGCATTGACCGTGACACGCTTCTTGGCCACCTCCTGCGCCAGCGCCTTCGTGGCGGCAATCAGGCCACCCTTGGCGGCCGAATAGTTCGTCTGGCCGGGAAGTCCCTTGATGCCCGAAAGCGACACCACATTCACGATGCGACCCCACTTCGCAAGAAGCATCCCCTTCAGGAGGGGCTGGGTCACGTTGTAGAAACCGTCGAGCGACACGCTCAACACGCGGTGCCAATCCTCCGCGGGCATCCACATCATCAGGTTATCCTTGCGGATACCGGCATTGTTCACCACTACGGAAATCACCTCCCCCGCATGGGTCTCCTGCCACGCCGCAAGGGCCTCATTCACGGCCACGGCATCGGCTACATCGAAGGGCATCAGCTCCCCCTCCGAGCCCGCCTCGCGCACCAGGCGCAGGGTCTCCTCGGCCGCCGCGCTGTTCGAGGCGTAGTTAATCAGGATGCGGTAGCCCGCCTCGGCCAGCTTCACGGCCACGGCGCGACCAATGCCGCGACTTGCCCCCGTCACCAGGGCATATTTCAGTGTCTGCTCCATCTTCTTATGCAGGCATTTCGTTCTTCAACAGCGCCATCAGACGCTCAATCTCTTCATACTTCGGCGTATCCTCCACGAACACGGGCACCAGGGCGCGCACGCGCTCGTACAGGTCGCGCGTAGCGGGTGCGAGTTGCTCGGCAATCTTCAGGCAATCGACCGCCTGCACCAACGCCATGAGGTGGATCGCCATCACCTGGAACGAGTTCTCCACCACGCGGGCACAGATCAGCGCCGAGTTCGTGCCCATGCTGACGATATCCTGGTTGTCGTTGTTGTTCGGAATCGAGTGCACATACATCGGATTCGAGAGGGTCTGACACTCGGCCGTGGTCGAGGTAGCGGTAAATTGCGAAGCCTGCAGACCGTAGTTCAATCCCAGCACGCCGAGATTCACAAAGGGCGGCAGGATGCCGTTGATGCGGTCGTGGAAGAGGTAGTTCATCTGGCGCTCGGCAAGCATCGTGAGCTTCGTCAGGGCGATCTTCAGTTTATCCATCGCAAACGACACATAGTCGCCGTGGAAGTTACCGCCATGGATCACCGTGCGATTTGCGGGATCGACAATCGGGTTATCATCGACCGAATTCAGCTCGCCCACCAACACACGCTCGACGCTCTGCATCTCGTCCCACACCGGGCCCAAGATCTGCGGCACGCAACGCAGCGAGTAGTAGGGCTGCACCTTGTGCTCGAAGATGGCCTCCTCGTGGGCGTGGTAGAGCTCCTCCTCGCGGCTCAGCAGGCGCCGGCTGCCCGTAGCGATCTCACGCATACGCGCGGCCACGACTCGCTGTCCTTCGTGCTGCTTCAGGCCGTTGAGCACCTCCGACATCAAATCGTCGTAGGATTGGGCAATCTCGTTCATCAAGACCGAAGCCGTGAGGCTCCACGCCATGAGGTGGCGGGCTGCCAAAAGATTCTTTAGACCCAGACCCGTCATCACGGCCGTACCGTTCGTGGCGGCCAACCCCTCGCGAAGGTACATCTTCAGCGGCTCGATACCCTCACGGGCAAACACCTCGGCCGTCTTCATGCGCTCACCGCGATAGAAGACCTCGCCCTCGCCAATCAGCGCCAGGGCGATGTGCGAGAGTTGCACCAGGTCGCCACTTGCGCCCACGCTGCCGTGCTCCGGCACCACGGGGTAGATCTCGCGGTTCAGCAGCTCGACCAGCAGATCGATCACCTCGACATGCACGCCCGAGTGCGCCTGCACGAAGGTCATCAGGCGGGCCAGCATCGCACCACGCACGGCCATCGGCTCGAGGGGCTCTCCGGCTCCCGTCGAGTGGCTGCGGATGATGTTGTATTGCAGTTGGGTCAGCTTGTCGTCCTCGATGCGCCACTGCGCCATCGGGCCAAAGCCGGTATTGATGCCGTAGATCACCTTCTCACGGGCAAACTCGGCCAAAAAGGTATAGCACTGCTCGACCTCACGGCGCACCTCGTCGGCCAAAGCGACCTGCTCACGGCCGACGATGATCCGTTCAATTTCGTCGAGCGAAAGATTTTTATGAATCAGTATCATTCCTTCAAAAAGGGGATTTAACTTTTCTTACTCAAAATAGAGTACAAAAGTACAATATAAATCCCTTTTCGACAAACTTTTCCGCCCTTTTATACAACTAAAATCGCGCGCGCGAGGAAAAAAGAGGAAAGAGCGTAGAGCGAAGAGGAAAGAGAGCCAAAGGAAATTAAAGGTGACTAAAGGTGGCTAAAGGCGACTAAGGATGATTAAGGATTTCCTTTAGCTACCTTTAGCTACCTTTAGCTGCCTTTAGCCTCCCTTAGCCTCCCTTAGCCTCCCTTAGCCAGCCGGAGAGACAAAAAAAATTGCCACCCCTCACGGGATGGCAATTACGCTTCGACTGATCGAACTTACTCGACGGGGGTTTCCTCAACCACCTCGGCCTCAGCGGGAATCTCAGCCTGCGGGATGGTCGTCTCGGCCTCCAGCACGCGCTCCTGCAGGGCAGCAGCATCCTTCGAAATCGAGCTGTTCGACTCGGCCACGCGGCCACCGTCCATAGCCGTCGTAGCTACGAGGCTCAGCACCAGGATAGCCACAGCCATCGTCCAGGTGAACTTCTCCAAAAAGTTCGTCGTCTCGCGCACGCCCATCACCTGGTTCGATGCGCCGAAATTGGCGGCCATGCCGCTCTTGGGGCTCTGAACCAACACGGCCAGGATGATCAAAACGCTGGCAATCAGGATCAGAACAATGCAAATCGTGTATAACATATCGTTAAATTTTAATTTATTGTTTCTCCAATTTGGCAATTAACTCGGCAAAGTAAATACTTTTTTCGGGATTTAGCAAACTTAATTTGCGATAAATTGCTTTTGCCTCCTCTTTAAGCCCCTGGGCAAGATAGATTTCGGCCAGCTCCTCGCTCACCAGCTCATCCTCCTCCGAGAGGTCAGCTTCGAGTCTCAGATCGCCCTCCGGCTCCCCCTCCTCGGCCACGATGCGCAGATCCTCCGTCAGCAGAAAACGGTCGATCACATCGTCCGTCGAGAGGTACATCAACGCCTCGGAATCATACTCCTGCGAGACGCACAAACCCTCCGAGCGCCAGGGAGTTACAATCTCCGCCGAGGGGTGCATCGCAACCCCTCGTCTTCGTGCCTCATACTGCAGGGGACGATACCACGGAAAGGCCGCAAAGAGCTTTCCGAAGGCCTCATCCGAGAGGCTCGCAATCCGTTTCGGGTCGGCAAACAGCGCTTGTAATTCCGACATAGGCTACCAGTTCGAGGCCGAGGCCATAAAAATATCGGTGACAATCTTATCCACGATCTCGGGGATCAGCGTACCCTCCACCTCCGTAAGGAGTTGTGTCGAGTCGTAATCCTCGTAGGCCGAGAAGGTCTTGTTGAAGGACATCGTCTCGTCGATAGCGTTCGTAAAGCGCACCTTGACGGTAATCGTCAGGCGGTTCAACAGCGCGTAATCGTCCGACGACACGGACGAGGTGGTCGAGGTGTAGTTCGTAATCTCACCCTCAAAGGCGAAGTCACCACCCTCCTCCACCTGTTGCAGGCGCGTGCGGCGCGAGAACATATCGATTAGGGCTTCGGTCAGGGTCGAGGACAGGATCGGCGATACCATCGTGGCATTGTTCGGAAAGTAGGCCACCGAGAAGGTCTTGGCATCGGGCGGGATCGAGGCACCCGAGAGGGAGTATTTGATCGCCACACCGCAGCTCGTCATCAGCACGGCTGCAGCTACGAAGGCAATGATTCGCTTTAACATAGCACTATTCTTCTATTCCTAATTCTTTAATCTTACGGTAGAGTGTACGCTCCGACATGAAGAGTTCGGCAGCCGCCTCCTTACGTCGCCCGTTATTGCGCCTTAATGCGCGGAGAATCTGCTCGCGCTGCACGTCGGCCTTGGTGCGCTCCCTGGGCTCCTCCTCCACCTCCTCGGTCTCGGCAAAACCCTCCTCAACGGGTGCTTCGTAGCGTGGCATGACACTCGGCAGAAGCGCCTTCACATCGCGTTGCGGCTCAACCGATTGACCTCCGGCACGCTGCATCAGCTCGGCCACCATACGCTTCAGGTCGCCAATCTCGGCGCGCATATCGAAGAGCAACTTATAAAGCAGTTCGCGCTCGTTCGTAAAGTCATTCGTTGCACCACCCGACCCTCTCATTGTCGCGGGGTGCGAGGTGTGCACCTCGGGCAGGTATTTCGCAAGCACCTCGGCCGAGATCGTACGCACGGGTTCGATAGCCGAGATCTGCTCCGCCACATTCTTCAGCTGGCGGATATTGCCCCGCCAATAGTAGTTCATCAAGAGCTCACGCGCCGAATCGTCCAAGACGATGGCCGGCATGCGATATTGCACCGCCACATCGGCCGCAAACTTACGGAACAGGAGCGGAATATCGCGCTTACGCTCACGCAGGGCAGGTACGGCAATCGGCACCGTGGCCAGGCGGTAGAAGAGATCCTCACGGAAGCGACCATCGAGGATGGCCTGCTGCAGATGCACGTTCGTAGCCGCCACCACACGCACATTGGTCTTCTGCACCTTCGACGAACCGACACGGATAAACTCGCCCGACTGCAACACACGCAGCAGACGTGCCTGGGTCGAGAGGGGCAACTCGGCCACCTCATCCAGGAAGATTGTACCACCATCGGCCTCCTCGAAGTAGCCCTTACGCGCCTCCACGGCACCTGTAAAGGCGCCCTTCTCGTGGCCAAAGAGCTCCGAGTCGATCGTACCTTCGGGAATCGCGGCACAGTTTACGGCGATGTATTTGTTATGCTTACGGGCCGAATAGGCGTGAATGACCTGCGGGAAGGACTCCTTACCCACACCGCTCTCACCCGTCACCAGAACCGTAAGGTCGGTGGGAGCGACACGCAAGGCCACCTCCAAGGCTCGATCCAGGAGCTCGGAGGTACCAATGATGCCGAAGCGTTGTTTGACGGTTGTAATATCGGTCATAATCTCTCTTTAATCGTTCAACTCCCCATAGGGGTCGCTCTGGGCGGCTGTTTCGATCAGCGGTTCAATCAGCTCCGGCTCATCGGCCGAGGGCATGTCATCCCCTTTAAGCGAATCGTTATAGAGGCCGAAGGCGATCGCCAACAGGGCAATCACGGCCGCTGCAATCGCCACCCAAAGGAAGCGATCGGGCTTCTGTTTTTGCGGTCGTTGGGGCTTGCGACGAGGCGCACGGCGCTTGGCAACGGGTGTCGGCTGAGGCTCTTCATCCTCCTCGACCACCTCTTCGATCGATGCTTCGATCTCTTCGTCCGGATCCTCATCATAGCCATCGAGCGTCAGATCATCCTCATCCAACTCGGGGATGTAGAGCGGCTCTCTCTTTTCGGACTCCTGCTTCTCGGGTTCGGGCGCAACCACCGGCACGGGCGCAACGGGCTCTGCCGGTTTCACTTCGGGGCGCACCTTCTCCACAATATCGGACATGATATCCACCGGCTCTTCGGGCACCACGCTCAGGCGAGGATGATACTCAAAGAGGATCGTCCCCTGCTTACCGGCGTAGAACTCACCTAACGAGGAGAGGAAGTAACGCTCCCCCTGCTCCACGGCGTGGCGCACCTCGTAGACCAGACGATCGATCTCACCACGAGCAGCGAGCTCGTTCATTCCTTCGGCGACGAGCAGCCCCTGCAGCACACCGTCATCACGGCGCAAAAGTTCCGAGAAGACCACCGTACGCGGCTCCTCCTTGACCAAGAACGCGCCCAACTGGGGCACCACTAACCGTTTGTGGTTTTCAAGATATTGTTCAATGACGCGGATCAACATGTCTACATTCGTTTTCAGGGGTCAAAATTACCCATTTTCGGCAAAAAAAACAAGATTCACACACCTATTTTCAAAATAATAGAGCGAAGTGTTGCTTTTCTCATTTTTATTCGCCTAATTTGCATCGTCGTTTTTCGACAAATCCGATCGAGCTACTTTGGCAAAAATTTTCCAATGTAATCGAGTTAGATTTATTTTTCATTCAAAAACCGCCCTTTTCGGATCATGAAAGACAAGTACATCGACCTGATCGAACAGACGTTCGACTTCCCCCAAGACGAGTTCTCGGTGCAGGACGGCGAATTGCAATTCTACGACATTCCTTTGATGGAGCTGATCAAGCAGTACGGTACGCCGCTCAAGATTACCTACCTGCCCAAGATCTCGCAACAGATCAATCGTGCCAAGCGAATGTTCAACGTGGCTATGGCCAAGGCCGACTACCGCGGCTCGTATAACTATTGCTATTGCACCAAGTCGAGCCACTTCTCGTTTGTGCTGGAGGAGGCGATGAAAAACGACATCCACCTCGAGACCTCGTCGGCCTACGATATTCATATCATCAAGGCGCTCTACGATGGCGGCATCCTGGACAAGGATCGCTACATCATCTGCAACGGCTTTAAGCGCCCGCAGTATGTCGAGGGTATCGCCGAGCTGCTGAACGAGGGTTTCGAGAACACGATTCCGGTCATCGACAACAAGGAGGAGATCGACCTCTTCGACGATGCCATCACCAAGAAGTGTAAGGTGGGCATCCGCATCGCCTGCGAGGAGGAGCCCAAGTTCGACTTCTACACCTCGCGCCTCGGTATCCGCTACAACGATATCGTCGATTTCTACAAGGCCAAGATCAAGTCGAGCAAGAAGTTCCAGCTCAAGATGCTCCACTTCTTCATCAACACGGGTATCCGCGACACGGCCTACTATTGGAACGAGTTGTCGAAGTGTATGAATGTCTACTGCGAGCTGAAGCAGATCTGCCCCGAGCTGGACAGCCTCAACATCGGCGGCGGTTTCCCGGTTAAGAACTCGCTCGACTTCAACTACGACTACGAGTACCTGACGGAGGAGATCATTGCCCAGATCAAGAACATCTGCCAGCGCAACGATGTCGAGGAGCCGAACATCTTCACCGAGTTCGGTTCATTCACGGTCGGCGAGAGTGGCGCAGCCCTCTACTCGATTGTGAATCAGAAGCAGCAGAACGACCGCGAGAACTGGTACATGATCGACTCGTCGTTCATCACCACGCTGCCCGACACCTGGGGTATCAACCAGCGCTTCATCATGCTCCCGATCAACAACTGGGACAAGGAGTATCAGCGCGTCTTCTTAGGTGGTCTGACCTGCGACTCGGAGGATTTCTACAACGCCGAGGTGCACACGAACGCGATCTTCCTGCCCAAGCTCGAGAAGGGCAACACGCAGTATATCGGCTTCTTCCACACGGGCGCCTACCAAGAGTCGTTAGGTGGTTTCGGCGGTATTCAGCACTGTCTGATCCCCGCCCCGAAACATGTCATCATCGACCGCGACAAGAGCGATAACGAATATTATACGCGCCTCTTCGCCAAAGAGCAATCCTACCGCTCAATGCTGCGCATCCTGGGCTACTAAAAAAGAATCGGTCTGCTACAGAAGCAGGCCGATTTCTTTTTGGATCAAAGGTTGCTAAAGGGGACTAAAGGGTATTTAAAAGAAATTCTTTTCGTCCTCCTCGCATTAAGAATTCTACTCTTCGGAATTTTTAATTCTTAATTCATAATTTTTAATTCTTAATTCATTTTCGTACCTTTGGACGAAAATGTGCTTATAAAGAAAAAAGTATGGCAACTGTTAAATGTATCGGTATATTGACCTCGGGCGGTGATGCCCCGGGTATGAATGCGGCCATTCGTGCCGTGACGCGCAGCGCCATTTACCACGGATTTGAGGTAAAGGGCATCATGCGCGGCTACAAAGGTTTAGTAACGAACGAGATTGTCAATTTCGACTCGCACAACGTATCGAACATCATCCAGCTCGGCGGTACGATCCTCAAGACGGCCCGCTGCAAGGAGTTCACGACAATCGAGGGCCGCAAGCTGGCCTATGAGAACATGAAGGCCGCCGGCATCGACGCACTGGTTGTGATCGGTGGCGATGGTACGCTCACCGGAGCCAAGCTCTTCGCCGAGGAGTATGATGTGCCTATCATCGGCCTGCCGGGCACGATCGACCGTGACCTGGGTGGCACGGACCACACGATCGGTTACGATACGGCTCTCAACACGATTTTGGATGCGATCGACAAGCTGCGCGATACGGCCTCGTCGCACGAGCGCCTCTTCTTTGTCGAGGTGATGGGCCACACGGCAGGTTATCTGGCACTCTACAGCGCCCTGGCTTCGGGTTCGGAGGCGGCCATCATCCCCGAGATGGAGACCGAGGTGGACCAGCTGGGCGAGCTGATCAACCACGGCTTCCGCAAGAGCAAGAACTCGGCCATCGTCATCGTTGCCGAGAACCCCGAGACGGGTGGTGCCACGGCCTTGGCCGAGCGCGTGAAGAAGGAGTTCCCCGAGTACGATGCCCGCGTCACGATCCTGGGCCACATCCAGCGTGGCGGTTCGCCCTCGGCGCGTGACCGCATCCTCGCCTCGCGCATGGGCGATGCAGCCATTCAGGCGCTCATGGAGGGTCAGCGCAACGTGATGATCGGCATCCAGAATGGCGAGATCACCTACGTCCCCATCGCCAAGGCGCTGCAAAAGCGCAAGCACATCGTGCGTGAGCACCTCGACCTGGTCAAGATTCTTTCGATTTAACCCAAGCAAAAAACGACAACCCAAACACCCCTGATGAAACGCGTAATCGGCATTGGAAATGCCCTGACCGACATGCTGGTAAACCTCAAGACGGATGCCGTCCTGGGACAATTCAAGCTGGCAAAAGGCTCGATGAGCCTCGTGGACACCACGCTGCAAACCGAAATTTCGAAATCCGTAGCCGGACTCCCCTACTCGCTCTCGCTGGGCGGCTCGGCCGGCAACACGATCCGCGCCATGGCACGCCTCGGCACCGAGGTAGGCTTTATCGGCAAGGTGGGCGAAGATACGACGGGTGACTTCTACATCCAGGCGCTCAACAACTTAGGCATCGAACCGATGATCTTCCGCGGCACCGAGAAGTCGGGTAAATGCGTATCGCTCGTATCGGCTGATGGCGAGCGCACGATGGTCACCCACCTGGGCGCAGCGCTCGAGCTGGAGGCCGCAGAGATCGAGCCGTCGATTTTCGAGGGTTACGACTGCCTCTATGTCGAGGGGTACCTGGTGCAGAACCACGAGCTGATCGAGAAGGCAGCTGCCACGGCCAAGAAGTGCGGCCTGAAGGTGGCCATCGACCTCGCCTCGTTCAATGTCGTGGCCGAGAACCTGGAGTTCCTGCGCCGCCTGGTTAAGGAGTATGTCGATATCGTCTTCGCCAACGAGGATGAGGCCAAGACCTTCACCTGCGAAGGCGAGCCGGTCAATGCCTTGCAGCAGATCTCGGAGATGTGCGAGTTGGCCGTTGTGAAGATCGGCACGAAGGGGGCACTGATCAAGCAGGGCAATGAGGTGGTGCATGTCGGCATCATGGCCGCCGCCAAGCGTGTCGATACGACGGGTGCAGGCGACTTCTATGCCGCAGGCTTCATGGCCGGTCTGTGCGAGGGGCTGACCCTGCGCCAGTGCGGCACGATCGGCGCCATCACGGCCGGTAAGGTGATCGAGGTCGTAGGTACGACCTTCGGCGAGGAGGCCTGGGAGGAGATCTTCCGCCTCGTGAAGCGTGTCAAGACCGAGAAATATCTCTTCTAAACGGGTAAGGCCCATATAAAATAGAAAAGGTCGTCTATCGGACGACCTTTTCTATTTGTGCTACAATTCTTTCGGGCGTGATCGCTGTCAGGCAGCGGTAATCGCCATATTTACAGGGCTTGGCTCCAAAGACCGAGCAGGGGCGGCACTCCATATCGGCCTGCAGGGCATTTTCCAGACTGCATCCCCACCCCAAAAAGCCGAGATTAGGATGCGTAGCTCCCCACACCGAGACGACGGGCGTAGCTACGAGTGATGCCATGTGCATCGCCATCGAGTCCATCGAGACCAAACAATCCTCGTGGCTCATCACCTCCATCTCGCCCGCAAAGCGCACCTTGCCGAACAGAGCCGTCACGTTCGGATAACTCTGCTCCATCTCCTCGGCAAAGGTCTGTTCCTTGCCACCGCCACCATGGATCAGCACCCGATCGTAGCGCTCGGAGAGCAGTTTTACGAGCGCCCGACTCTGCGCCTCGGGATAGGTCTTTCCGGCATGTGCCGAGAAGGGGGCAAAGCCGATCCAAAGCCCCTTCTTCTCCCCCAAGGGGTTCTCCATCACGGGTTTTGTAGCAGGCTGCGGATCGTCGAACTCAAAGCCGAGGCGGCGCAGCGTATCGCAGTAGCGCACCACGCTATGCTTCAGCGGCTCGAAGTCGCCCTTCTCCTTGAGGGCATGCTTCTTGTCGATGCGCCCCTTGCGGATGCGGGCCGAGCGAATACGGTGCAGGGTCATCGAGAAGTCGAAGACGAGCGAACGCAACACATCGTGCACATCGGCCACGGCATCCACACCCCGTTTACGAGCCTCACGCGCCAAGCGCCAAATACCCGCTACGGAGTGGTGCTCCTTCTTAACCTGCACCTCCAGAAAATCGACATTCAGCCCACGGAAGAAGGGCTTAAACATCGCCTGCGTAGCCACCGTAATCTTCAGTTCTGGGTAGGCCGCACGAAGCGCACGAAGGGCGTGCGGCAACATCGCCACATCGCCCATCGCGGAGGTTCTAAACACCAGGAGGTGTTTCGGTAATTGTTTATTTCTTGCCATACAACACCGGGTTGAGTGCCGGATCGTTGTACATCTTCATCTGCTTGTAGGTCTTCATGTATTTGCGACCTGCCTCGATATCCTCGATCAGCTCCTCAATGGCGCGCGAGAGATCGACCTGCTGCGTCAGGAGCACATCGAGCTTCTTCTGACAAGCGGCACGGTGCTCATCGCTCACA
Organism: Alistipes sp.; assembly: GCA_017624955.1. Classification (GTDB taxonomy): domain Bacteria; phylum Bacteroidota; class Bacteroidia; order Bacteroidales; family Rikenellaceae; genus Alistipes. The sequence continues at coordinate 62,247 of JAGAMA010000040.1, read as the reverse complement.
TCCTCACGCTTCGTCTCTACGCTCATGTGGTAGATCTTCAGCGCCAGAATCGAGAGGCGGTCGATCGCCCAGGCGGGGGTCTCGGTATTGAGGCGGGCATCGGCCTTCACCTCCACATCCTTATACTTCTCGAGCATGTACGAATCTACATACTCCACCATATCGGTTCTGTCCTGGTTCGACTTATCGATACGGCGCTTGATAGCCAGCGCCTCCACGGGGTCGATTTCGGGATTACGAATGATATCCTCCAAGTGCCACTGCACCGTATCGATCCAATTCTTGTGGTAGAGCAAGGCATCCAGCGAGCCGGCCTCAAAGGGGTTCTCCATCGGATGATCGACATCATCCCAGCGGTGGTAATCGGCGATTACGCGCTCAAAGATGCGGTTAGCGTTTTCGGTAAACATGTGTATCTCTTTTTTTTAGTTGTATTTTCTATGAAAAAAACCTACCTTTGTACGGTATCATTCAACAAAGATAATGATTATTTCCAAAAAAGCAATCATTTTTGGCGGATTCTTACTTTTCTGCCTCTCTGTATTACCTTTTGACACGGTAGCGCAGAGCCGTCCGACGCGCCAAACCCGCGAGGAGTATATCGAACGCTACAAACATATCGCCATCGACCAGATGGAGCGCTACGGCATCCCTGCCTCGATTACCATGGCGCAGGGCATCCTCGAATCGGATTCGGGCAACAGCCGCCTCTCGCTCTCGTCGAACAACCACTTCGGCATCAAATGCAAGAAGAATTGGACGGGCGAGAAGGTCTACCACGACGACGATGAGAAGGGCGAATGTTTCCGTGCCTACCCCTCGGTCGAGGCCTCGTACGAAGACCATGCCACCTTCCTCGACCAGCAGCCCCGCTACGACTCGTTGTTCCGCTACGATGCGGACGACTACCACAGCTGGGCACGCGGCCTGAAGGCTTGCGGCTACGCTACGGCTCCCGACTACGCCCAGCGCCTCATCAAGATCATCGAGGATGCGAAGCTCTACCTGCTGGATCGTCCGAATGGCGACCGCCTCTACGCCCAGCACCGCCAGGAGCAGAAGAACCCCGATGACTGGTTTGCCTCGCAATCCAGCACGACCGACCCGCACTACCCCGCCGGAGTCGATCCCGACAACTACCGCGTGACGATCAACGCCCACGAGGGGTACAACATCTACCGCCAAAACGGCGTGCACTACATCCTGGCCAAGGAGAACGACAGCTTTGAAAAGATTGCCGAGGCGTTCCGCATCTCGGCCCGCAACCTGAGAAAGTTCAACGACCTGAAGGATCCGAAGGCCCAGCCGATGACCCACGAGGTGATCTACATCGAGCGCAAGAAGAGCCGTTGGGAGGGCAATGCCCGTCACCACATCTGCCGCGAGGGCGAGACGGCCTACGCCGTAGCACAGGCCTATGCGATTCGCATGAAGCGCATCGAGAAGATGAACCGCCTCGAGAAGGGCATCCCGCTCGAGACGGGTCGCACCCTCCGCATCAAGTAAAAACAACAAAACTACCCTATATGGAAAACACCCCTTTACGGGAGCAGATTTTGGAGCAGATCATCCGTAAATCCTCCCTCAAGCAGAAAGTTTTTGACAGCACCTTTGCTGCGATGAATCTCCTCAAGGAGACCCTGCTGGAGGTCGCCTCGGAGTTGGACGATGCCCTGGAGGGCAAGCTCGACCGCCGTGTCCGCCTCGAGTACCGCGACCGCGGCAAGTACGAGGCACAGCTGCAGGTAGCCAACGACCTGCTGATCTTCCAGATGCACACCGATGTCTTTGTCTTCCACCCGAGCCACCCCGTATGGAAGAGTCCCTCGGTACAGGAGGTGCGCACACGCGCCTACTGCGGTGTGATCAACATCTACAACTTCCTCTCCGACTCGTTCAAGCTCAACCGCAACGCCGACGAGGGTTACCTGATCGGTCGCATCTTCATCAACGGCGAGGGGCACTTCTTCGTCGAGGGTAAGGAGCAGCGTTCGCTGCGCGCCGAGCAGTTTGGCGAGAAGGATATCTGCCGCGACACGCTCATCCCGATCCTGGAGGATGCCCTGCACTACGCCCTCGATTTCGACCCGCTGATGCCTCCCTACGAGGAGTTTAAGCGCGTGACGGTCGATCAGTTCAATACCAAGATGGACAACTCGAAGTTTGTCACCGGCAAGCGTCTGGGCTACGACTTCGACACAACCGATATCTAATTTCTAATGAAGAGATGGCTTATTTTGGTGGCGGTGCTCGTTTGCGGTGTCGCCACGGCTCAAAACGAATATAGCGAGATTCTGCGCCTCAGGCGCATGAACGAGTCGGTGCGCGGCATCCGCTCGATGGCTGACGGCGAGCACTACACGGTGCTGGAGCGTGGCGACATCCGTCGCTATCAGTACGCGCTGAAGAACGAGGGGCGCAGCCTGCTCCCCGAGGCGGCTCGCCAGCTCGAGATTACCGATTATCAGCTCTCGCCCGACGAGCAGCAGATCCTCATCGCCTCGGGCTACAACCCGATCTACCGCCACTCCTACACCACGACCTACCACCTGGTGGCCAATGGCCGTGTGGAGCAGATCATGACCGAGGCCACTGCGCCGCGCGATGCACAGTTTACCCCCGACGGGCGCATGATCCTCTACTCGGATCAGAACAACCTCTGGGTCTACGACATCGCCACGCGCAAGAGCCGTGCCCTGACGACCGACGGCGCCTGGAACGAGACGATCAACGGCACGACCGACTGGGTCTATGAGGAGGAGTTTGGTGGCACGGTGGCCTATGCCGTATCGCCCGACAGCCGCGAGGTGGCCTTCCTGCGCTTCGACGAGAGCCGCGTGGAGGAGTTCCAAATGATGCGTTTCGACGGCAAGCTCTACAACGAGCCCTACTCGTTCAAATACCCCAAGGCGGGCGAGAAGAACTCGGTGGTCGAGCTTTGGGTGGCCGACCTTACGACGGGTCAAAAGCGCAAGATCGACACGGGCCGCGAGACGGATCAATACCTCCCGCGCATCGGCTACACGACCGATGGTCGTCTGTGGTACTACCGCATCAACCGCCGACAGAATGTCTTCGAGATGGTGGTTTGTGAGCCTACGGGGGCACAGCATGTCGCCTACGAGGAGCGTGCCCGCCAATATGTCGAGCGCGTGGATGACAAGACGATCACCTTCCTCGACAAGAACCGCTTCATCGTGCGCCAGGAGAGCCACACGGGTTATATGCACCTCTACCTCTACACCGTGCGCGGTGGTCTGCAAGGCCCCATCACGCGTGGCGAGTGGGAGGTCACGGAGATTGTCGGCACGGACGGCAAGCGCGTTTGGTACCTTTCGACCGAGCCTTCGCCCTTGCGCCGCGCCCTCTACAGCATCCGCCTCGACGGCAAGGATAAGCAGCTGCTGACACCCGACGAAGGGTACTACACCATTGCGCCGAGTGCCGGCATGAAATACTACATCTCGACCTACTCGTCGGCTACGACCCCCAACCGCGTGGAGATCGCCACGGGCGAGGGCGAGCCGGTGCGCACACTGAAAGAGAGTGCCGAGTTGAAGACCGAGCTGCAATACGCGAAGCGCCCCGTGAAGGAGTTCTTTACCTTTACGACCGAGCGTGGCGATGTGCTGAACGCCTACCTGGTGAAGCCTGCCGACTTCGATCCGAACAAGAAGTACCCCGTCCTTTTGACCCAATATTCGGGCCCGGGATCGCAGTCCGTAGCCGATCGCTGGACGATGGATTGGGAGGATGCCCTGGTCGAAAAGGGCTACATCGTGGCCTGTACCGATGGCCGAGGCACGGGCTTCCGTGGCGAGCAGTTCAAGAAGCTCACCTACGGCCGCCTGGGTCAGTTAGAGGTCGAGGACCAAATCTCGTTTGCCAACTACCTGGCCGCACAGTCCTACATCGACGCGGCGCGCATCGGCATCTACGGCTGGTCGTATGGCGGTTTCATGGCCTTGGGTTGCGCCCTGAAGGGGTTGGGCCTGTTTAAGATGGCGATTGCCGTAGCGCCCGTGACCTCGTGGCGCTACTACGACACGATCTACACGGAGATCTACAACAACCTTCCCCAATACAACGCAGCAGGCTATGACGAGAACTCGCCGATCAACTTTGCCCGCATGCTGGACGATAAGAAGACCCGCCTGCTGCTGATTCACGGCACGGCAGATGACAACGTCCACTTCCAAAATACGGTCGAGATGACCCGCGCACTGAACCGCGCCGGCAAGCAGTACGACATGATGGTCTACCCAGACCAGAACCACTCGATGCTGCCCAACGACAGCGCCAACGTGCGCCAGAAGATGATCGACTACACGCTGCAGCATCTGTAGCCGATTCGTGCCACAAAAAAAGCCCGCTTCAAAGATCGAAGCGGGCTTTTTTCATGGTCAGCGATTGAGGTAGCGTTCATCCGCCTTGCGCCAATCCATCACGCGCCACATCTCGTGCATGGCATCGCCTCGACGGTTGCGGTAGTCGAGGTAGTAGGCATGCTCCCACACATCCATTGCCAGGAGGGGCGTGAGGCCGTGGCGCATCGGCAGTCCCGCATTGCGGGTCGAGAGGATCGAAAGCTCCCCCTCGTCATCCACGACCAGCCACACCCAGCCCGAACCAAAGAGATTCACGGCCGCCTCATCCATCGCCGTGCGCACCGCCTCCACGGAGCCGAATTGGTGGGTGACGGCCTCCAGCAGCTCCCCCGAAGGGCGCACGGCCGGATCGGGCGAGAGTTGCTCGAAGAAGAACTCATGATTCCACACCTGCGCGGCGTTGTTGAAGATCGAGCGGTCGGAGGTCATGATGATATCCTCCAACGATTCTCCCTCGAAGGGAGTTCCCACGATCAGTTCGTTGAGTTTATTGACATAGCCCACATAGTGCTTGTCGTGGTGATAGTGCATCGTCTCCTCCGAAATCACGGGCGAGAGCGCATCGTATGCATAGGGCAACGGTTTCGGCTCAAAACATACGGCAGTTTGAACGGTCAAGGTCATATAGAGCGATATAAAAAGTAAGCGGACAGACATGGCTTTTCGGTTTTATCGCTCGAGGTGCAAAAACAATGCCCAAAAGGAAGAGAGGAGAGAGGAAAGAGCGAAGAGGAAAGAGAGGCGGCTAAGGGCGATAAAGGCGACTAAGGGCGGCTAAGGGAAACTAAAGGAGGCCATCAGCACCACGACCGGTTTTTCATTTTAGGCGAGGCCGGCTAAGAGCCGGCTTTTGCGATTGGGTCATCAGCACCACCACCGTTTTTTGATTTTAGAGGAGCAGATTTTGTCATGACGAAGTTCGGCCTGGATGGGACATACTGAGCGTATTTCCCATTCAGGCCGGACAAGGAAGGGCAAAAGGTGCCCTATAAAATCGAAAAACTATAGGAGGGTTTCCAATATCTGCACCGCATTCAACGCCGCCCCCTTACGGATCTGGTCACTTACGCACCAGAAGGTAAGGCCGTTGTCGCAGGAGAGATCCTTGCGGATGCGACCGACATAGACGGGGTCGCAACCAGCTAAGAAGAGGGGCATGGGGTACTTCTTCTCGGCGGGGCAATCCTCCACCACGATACCGGGGGTTGCAGCAAAGGCCTCGCGCGCCTCCTCGATCGAGATGGGGCGCTCGGTCTCGAGCCAGATGCTCTCGGAGTGGGCACGCATGACGGGCACACGCACGCAGGTAGCCGATACGCGGATATCGGAGTGCATGATCTTGCGCGTCTCGTGGAACATCTTCATCTCCTCCTTCGTATAGTCGTTCTCGGTAAATACGTCGATGTGGGGAATCACGTTGTAGGCGAGCTGGTAGGCAAACTTCTGTACCGTGGGCTCCTCGCCACGCACCAGCTGGGCGTGCTGCTCCTCCAACTCGGCCATACCCATCGCACCGGCACCCGAAGCCGACTGGTAGGTCGAAACATGTACGCGGGTGATGTGCGAGAGTTTTTCGATGGCGTTGAGTGCCACGACCATCTGAATCGTCGTGCAGTTGGGGTTGGCGATGATGCGACGCGGAGCATTCTTGGCATCGGCCGCATTGACCTCAGGCACTACAAGGGGCACATCCTCCTCCATGCGGAAGGCCGACGAGTTATCGATCATGATCGTACCGTGCTTGGTGATCGTCTCGGCATACTCCTTCGAGGTCGAAGCTCCGGCCGAAGTAAGGGCGAAGTCAATCCCCTTAAAGTCGTCGTTGTGTTGCAGGAGCTTCACGGTCAGCTCCTCGCCACGGAACATATATTTCGTGCCGGCGCTGCGGGGCGAGCCGAACAGCACCAACTCATCGATCTTCAGATCACGATTTTCGAGGATGCGCAGGAACTCCTGACCTACGGCACCCGAAACACCAACAATAGCTAATTTCATCGTCTAAAAGGTATAATTGGTTACTCAAAAAATTCATCATCGGTCTGCTCCGTCGCTACCGTACCATCCGGCTCAACCGACATCGGACAGTCGTAGTCGGGCATCATCGTGGGGCGCACAAACTGATCCGAACGGCTCACGCCAAGCGATCCGTCGTCATAGACACGCTTGAGGAAGTCGCCCACAATCGGCAGTGCCAAAACACTACCCTCACCTCGCGCGCGGAGGTGCACCTGCTGATCCTCACCACCGACCCAGGCACCCGCCACGATACGCGGAGCTACACACATAAACCAGGCATCGCGGTTCTCGTTCGAAGTACCCGTCTTACCCGCCAGCTCAACATCGTGCAGGTCGAAGCGCCAGCGCAGACTACCTGCCGTACCGGCATCCACGACACGCTTCAACATCTGCAACATCGTGTAGGCCGTGCGCTCGTTGATGGCATCCTGCGACTGGGGGATGAACGAGGCGATGAGGTTACCGTGGCGATCCTCGATGCGCGTCACGAAGATCGCATCGTTGTGCACACCGCCGTTGGCGAAGGTCGAGAAGGCGCTCACCAGCTCATAAACATTCGACTCCGACGAACCTACGCAGAGCGCCGGCACGGGGTCGATAAAGCTGCGGATACCCATGTTGTGGATAAAGTCGGCCACCGCCTCGGGCTGCTTGGCCTGCTTCATCAGCCAGGCCGAGTAGTTGTTGCGGCTCATGGCCAGACCCCACATCAGGGGGTGCAGCACACCGTCATACTCCACCTTGCCCGCCTCCTTGGGCGACCAGGCCTGGCCGTTCGAGGTCTCGATCGTCACGGGCAGGTTCGGCACCATCGTACAGGGCGTAAGGCCGAGGTGGTCGATGGCGAAGGTATAGACAAAGGGCTTGATCGTCGAACCGATCTGACGCTTACCCTGCTTGGCCATATCATATTTGAAGTAGCGGAAGTTCGGGCCACCGACATAGGCCTTCACGAAGCCCGTATGGGGATCCATCGCCACGAACGAGGCGCGCATGATGCGCTTGTGGTGCAGGATCGAGTCGCGCGGGGTCATCAGCGTATCGCGCTCGCCCTTGAAGGTGAAGACCTTCATCGAGCAGGGCTTATCGAACGAGGCCTCGATCTCCTTCTCGGCGAAGCCCGCCTGCTTCATCTCGCGGAAGCGGTCCGACTGGCGCACGGCACGGCGGATGATGCGGTCGCGCTCCTCGGGCTCGGTATCGATAAAGAGGGTCTTCGTCCAGCGATATTGGGCATCCATCTGGGGCTGAATATGGCTCTCGAGCTGCTTCTGCAGGGCCTGCTCGGCATAGCGCTGCATCTTGGAATTGATCGTCGTGTAGATCTTCAGACCATCGCGGTAGATGTTGTAGGGCGTACCGTCGGCCTTCTCGTTCTTGTTACACCAACCGATCAGCGGATTCTCCTCATACTCCTTGAGGGCCTGCTCATAGTCCCACTCGTTGTAAAATTGGTTGCGCTTGGGCTTCTTGGCCGTCATCGTCAGGCGCAACATTTCGCGGAAGTAGGTCGCCGTACCCTCGTTGTGGGAGATGGGCTTGTAATTCAGCACAATCGGCAGTGCCGTGATCGAGTCGCACTCCTCACGCGTAAGAGCCCCCGCCACGCGCATACGTTGCAGCACGAGGTTACGACGATTCAGTGCATTTTCGGGGTTACGGACGGGCGAATAGCGCGTCGGGGCATTCACCACACCGACCAGCATGGCCGCCTCCTGCACCGCCAACTCGTGCGGCTCCTTACCAAAGAAGGTCTGGGCAGCCGACTTGATACCGTAGGCATTCGAACCATACTCCACCGTATTGAGGTACATCGTGGCGATCTCCTCCTTCGTATAGTTATACTCGAGCTTGAGGGCCGTGATCCACTCCTTGAACTTCGACATGACGAGCTTCGAGGTCTTGACAATCTTGCCTCGGTTGCGCACCGTATCACGCGGGAAGAGGTTCTTCGCAAGCTGCTGCGTGATCGTCGAACCACCACCCTGCGACGAGCGCTGCAGCAGCACGGTCTTTACCGCCACACGCACCAGCGAGGGGATGTCGATACCCGCATGGTCGCGGTAGCGCACATCCTCGGTCGAGATGAGCGCCGCCACCACGGGGGGCACATTATAGCCGTCGAGGTAGATGTGGCGCGTCGAATCCTGCGGGAAGAGGTCGGCATACTGCACATAGGAGCGATTCTGAATGAAGAAGGTCGAGAGCACCTTGCCATCCTCGGAGTAGATCTCCGTGGCGAGGTTCGACTTCGGGTTCTCCAGCTCCTCAAACGAGGGCATGCGACCAAAAGCACCCACAGCGGCCAAAAGCATCATCACCGCGACCAGGGCGATCGGAGCGAAGCAGATGAGCCAAATCCAGCGTATCGTTTTGGCGCTCACAGCGCCTTTTTTTTGCGTTGCCATAAACTCTTTTTAGGTATAACGCGACAAAGATAGCGATTATTTTCGAATTATCTACGATAATTAGAAAGGAAGGCCGAGCGATGCCCCCCACCAAAGGCTTTGGTTCGAGAGGTAGAAGCAGCGCAGCGTGAAGGTCGAGGTCGCCGAGGCGGGCATGCGGAGCACATTGAAATCAAACGTCAGCTCGCCTCCTGCCGACCAGGGCGTTTGGCTGCGGCCGCCATAGGTAAAGGAGGTCATGTCGTACCCTACGCCCATGCGGATTCGCTTGATATAGAGCACCGAAGGGATACCCCACTCGGGATAGCAGAGCGGCAGGCGATAGTTCAGCGAGAGGGTCGTCATATCGTCATCGGGCGAGAACGACGAGGCCGAATAGCCGCGCGGCGAAAGGATCGAGGAGCGGTAGCTGAGCGGGCGCAGCCCCGACGGGAAGCGGTAGCCGCCGGTCAGGAATTGATAAGCGCCCTCCACCTGGATCGAGTGGTGAGCCCCAAAGCCAGGCAGGAAGAGTCCGCCATAGAAGAACTGTACACCGGCAAAGTCGCGATTCGTGGGATTCAAGGCATGACCTACGGTCAGCCGATAACCCAGGCGGGGCAGGAAGTCGCGGTGCGCGAGCTTCAGCTGCTCGGCAAACGAGAGCGACAGGCTCAACTTATGCAGCCCCTTCTTGTAGCCCAGCTCGTTGAGATTCGAGATCTTCACGCCCTCCCACTTGATCGCCTCAAAGTCGGCTACCAGGCCGTTCGAAAAGTTCCACCCCACGCCCAGCGAGAGTTGGCGCACGCTTCGACCGCGATCGAAAACAAACGGCAGCGTAGCCGAGGCCGAGATCGAGTAGTAATCGTCAGGGTACGGGAGCGGCTGATAGTGGTATTTCTCCGTCTCCTTGTCGTAGTAGCCCACCGAGTAGATCTGCTGGTAACCGCCATAGGTGGCATCGAGCCCCAACTGCACGCCGAGGCTGTTGTTGCGGATACCCACCTTGAAGATCGATTGCTCGTTTTCGTCCCACCCATAGGAGGCGTAGGCCTCGGTGTTCGAGAGGAGGTTTTGCGAGATAATCGTAAGACCGATATTGGGCTCAAACTCATGCTCATCGACCGTCCGGAAGGGGTCGAAGGCGATCGGTGCCCAGCTATGGGGCTTCAGGCCGCGGAAGAATTTGCGGTAGCGCTTGGCAGGGTGCTCGGCCGCCTGTTGGCGACCAACCGCAGGGGTGTAGCGCACCGTATCGAGGTTCATGCTCTGCCAGCTGCGCCAGGCGGGATTCACGCGATTCTCGGGCAGGGCACGCCACTGCACCGTATCCTGCAGCGGCTTCGTCAGGCGTGCCACGCCATAGCCCGACCGATCGTAGGAGGTCATCAGCACGCCCCACTTCGAGGGTGCAGGGGCAAAAGCGCCATATTTCGAGGCAGAGAGGCGCACCTCACCGCCCTCACCCAGCAGGTCGTAGCTATGCACTTCGTCCTTACCCGAGCAGATCGAGCCGTAGTAGAGTTTGCCACCCTCGGCGCGCAGATCGCTCAGCGTCACAAAGGCTGGATCATACAGCAGATGCAGTCCCTCCTGATCGATGCGGGCCGGAGCCATACCCCGCTCCTCCGTAAGGAGCGTATAGTAGGCCTTCGTCACATCGTCCCACGCCAGGCCGTGCAGCTCGACACCGATGGGGAATTGGTACTCTTCCCACCCATTCTCACAAAGCACATAACGCCCTTCGGGACGATACTCCACCCAGGCCAGGCCACGCTCCGAGGGGGTCGGATAGAGGGCGTTCCCCTTCACATCGCCGAGGCGCACGGGGCGCTGCTGCTCGCTATTGAAATCGAGCATCCACACCTGCGAACGCACGCGCTCCTCGAAGAGGGTCGAGCGCTCATATTCACTCCAATAGAGCTTCCCCGCATAGAGGGCCGGACGGGTCGAGAGATAACCCACGCCCGCCACCTCGCGCTCGTTGCCTTCCGAATCAATCGTCACGATGCGGCTCGTGCGCGCCAGGTCCGTCTTCACGGCCACCACCTCGGCCTCGGTGAGTTGCAACGGCCAGCGGTAGGTCGTGTAGTTGGTCGTGTCGAGCGCGACCAGCCGACGACTGTTCTCCTCCACCTCGGAGAGGGGCTTCCAATGGCGGTTCAGCGCCGAGAAGGTGTTGTGGAAGAGCTCGTTGGTCGAGGTGTCATAGTAGCGTTTCAGGCCGACATGGGTCGTGGCAAACACATAGGGATTGCGCACGGCATAGCGCCCCACCTTATCCCAAATATTCTCGCCATAGCGGTCGAAGGCGTAGGCGCTCATCTGGTAGCCCAACTCGTAGTGGTCGGGGATGTAATCGCGGTAGGAGCCACAGAACCAGCGGTCGATATTTTTACGCGCCTTCCCCTTGTGCGAAAGACCGATTTGATCCCCGATGGCGCGGTAGCCCATCGAAAACGAGGGTTGCAGACCGCGACCAAAGGAGGACATCGCCGTTTCGTTCATCACGGCATCGCCCTCCAACGCCCAGAGGGGCATAAAGAGCAGGCTCGTCACCGCCCCCTGGTCGCCCAACAGCCAGCTCAACACGCGCGGCACACCGCGGCGGAGGTTGTTATACTGCACCGCGTGGCGATACTCGTGGGCCACAAGCTGTTTCCACCACAGCATCGAGTAGCTCTCCTGCGAGGGGGCCGTAAGGTAATCGACTCGCTTCGGCAGATACATCACCAAGGCGTTCGACTCCATATTTTCGGGGTGGAGTACAAAGGGGATATCCATCGGGCCACGACTAAACCCCTCGCCGATGTAGGGGCGCACGGCCTCGACATAATGGAGCACACGGCGCGCCACCTCGACGGTCGTATCGGGAGCGATTACGCGCACCCCCTCACCGCGCAACTCGCGCCAACGCATCGGAGCATCCGCGCCCCAGCTATAATATTGAGCCACAGCCGCCTGCTCCACAAGGAGCATCACGACCACCAATAAGATTTTCCAACCTCGCATACGCAATTTCGAATTAGTGCTGATGGATCAACCGTAGCAGCCTTTTGGTTGCCATTGTGGCAACTGATTTGCAAACGAGAAATCCACCTTCCCAAGCAAGGCTTGGAGTTGGATTTTCTCTTTTTGCAAAGCCACCTAAAGGTGGCCTCAAAAGGCTGCAAAACGATTTGATTGAGCCAATCAATATAAAAAAATATAGACAATCCTCCCAAACCCTCCTTTGATAAGGAGGGCTTAGTCGCTTCGCTCCTGGGGGAATACTAACGACGGTTGTGGATTACCTTTGAAATCAAAAAGAAAGTACACTTCACAAATAGCTGATTCATAAGGCTAAGGATAACCTACATTAGCTTATTGCGTCAGTGATAATTCTTAATTCTTAATTTTTAATTCTTAATTCTTAATTTCTCTAATTTCCTGCTTTTTTGCAGCGGTAGCCGCCCTTCATCAGCAGCTCCACCACGCGGTCACGATGATCGCCCTGGATAAGGATCTCCCCCTCCTTGGCGGCACCGCCCACGCCACACTTCGTCTTGAGCTCCTTGGCCAAGGCCTGCAGGTCCTCATCGCGCCCCACGAAGCCCTTCACCAGGGTCACCACCTTGCCCCCACGCTGCTTGCGGTCGAGCCACACGCGCAGGTTCTGTTTCTCGGGCGCAAGGGTCTCGGCCTGAGGCGCCTCATCGGTCTCAAACTCAAAATCGGGATTGGTCGAATAGACCATGCCCAGGCGGGCCTTCCAGTCGTTGTTTGCCATTCCTACTCAAAAATTGGTTTTTCCGGATTCTCTTTGCGCAAATTTAGTCATTTTTTTGTATCTTTGTATATCCGGCTCAATAGATATGGCTTACAACTTTACAAAAACACTCAATCGCCTCAACCCCTTTGCGAAGAGCGACCCCAACCCGGGGTTGCCTACCCCGCTACCCGATACTTCGGACAAACACCTCGTCAAGGTCTATGTCGAGGGGTACGAGGATGTCGCCTTCTGGCGCTCGATCTTCGACCACTTCCGCAACCCCTACATCCGCTTCGAAATCTCGGTACCGGATCGGGGCGATCTGCCCAAGGGTAAGAAGGTAATCCTCGGCATGGAGTCCAAGGCCTCGGAGGATATGCTGCTGTGTGTCGATTCGGACTTCGACTACCTCTTCGAGGGGGCAACCGAGACCTCGCGCATCGTCAATGATTCGCCCTACCTCTTCCATACCTACGCCTACGCCACGGAGAACTACCTTTGCTACGCCCCGTCGTTGCACAATGTCTGCGTCAAGGCGACGAAGAACGATACGCGCATCTTCGACTTCGTGCGCTTCATGGAGGGCTACTCGCGCACGATCTACCCGCTCTTTGTCTGGTACGCCTTCTCGGCCCGCATGGAGCACCACCACATCTTCCCGCTGGCCGACTTCAAGGCAGCCGTCAAACTCGGTTACCTCGATCTGTCGAACAACGGCGACAACACGCTCCTGTGGCTGGGGCGCAATGTAGCACGCCGTGAGCGGATGCTGCGCGAGAAGAATCCGCGCCTCATCGCCCAGGTCGAGCGCTTCGAGCAACTGCTCGCCATGCGCGGTGTCACACCCGAAACAACCTACCTCTACATGCACGGCCATACGCTGATGGACAACGTAGTGATGGTCTGCCTGCAAAACGTGTGCGACAAACTCAAGGAGATGTCGATGGCCCGCATCCACGCCTCGAACAAAACGGGCATCGCCCTGAAAAACGAGGTAGCAAACTACAAGAACGCCACCCGCTCGATCCGCGATGTGCTGCTCGACAACGAGAACTACACCGATTGTCCGCTCTACAAATTGGTAGAGAAGGATATTGAGGAATACCTCGCACGAGCCATCAAACGATTGCAAGAGGAAAGAGCGAAGAGCGAAGAGGAAAGATAAGAGAAAGAGATTAAGGAGATTAAGGAGATTAACGATATTAACGAAAAATGTCATCCGTTTTGGATGACATTTTCTTTTATCTAAAAATCTTTCCTCTTGGTTACTGTTCCTTGATGTAACCACGGCGGTAGGCGCGCAGGAGGTTCTTCAGATCCTCGATCTGCTCCCTCAGGCCACGGCCCACATCCGTATCGCTCACCATCTCGCGGCGACCCATCATCTCGACAATCTGCGTCGTCGAGTGGATATCCGTACCATTGAGAATCGCCTCCTCGGCCGACTTGAAGGGTTCATGCTGCACGAGCTGGAAGCCGCGGCTGTGGTAGACCAGCGTATAGCCCGCAATACCCGTCTTGTTGTGGTAGGCCTTGGCAAATCCGCCATCGATCACCATCAGACGGCCATCTGCCTTGATCGGGTTCTCACCCTTACCGGCACGCACCGGAACGTGACCGTTGATGATGTGGCGGTGCGAACCCGTCACCCCGAACTCGTCGAGGATCCGCTCGCACACCTCGGCCGAATCGCGCAGGGTGTAGTACCACCCCTTCTCCTCCTTGTGGGTTGCCGTATCTTCGATGAAGTAGCGCTCAAAGGTGGCCATCTTCGACTTGCCGAAGAGGGGCGAATCGGCACCGCTCCAGAGGTACCAGAAGTAGTCGATGGCGAAGTTTCGCTCGTCACACTCTGCACCCTGATCGAAGGCCGTGCGCACCACCTGATCCACACGCTGCATCAGCTCCTTGCCCTTGGTCGTCGTCTGCCCGATCGTCACCTCACGCAGCGAGCCATCCTCATTGAGGGGCACCGAGGCGTGGAACAGGAGATTCGAATTGTAGATTTCGTACATGCCGCCGTGCGAAAGGAGGCATCCGACATGGGTACGCAGGCGCTCGCTGATCATGAACGAGTGTTTGAGGCGCTCCATCAGATCGGCCTCCTCGGCCGTCAGGGCGTAGGGATTCGCCGGATCGAGGGTCGGGAAGTGCTTGTCGATCAGCGGATAGGTCACTCCGTCGAGGGTAATCGTGCCGGCCTCCTTGTCGATATGCTCCAAGAGGCAACGGTGCTCCATCCCCCACTGCGGGTGGGCCTTGCACATCGCCCCCTCGAGCTTAAATCCGATGATCGTGATCGCCTTGTGCATCTGGGCAATCAGGCGCAGCGTCTTCTCATTCAGGTCGGGGCGGTTCTCCTCGACATGGGGCGCAAAGATGCGGCAATCATCGTCGGCATAGGTCTCCATGGCAAAGGTCGCCAGGGGGACCATGTTGATCGCGTAGCCATCCTCCAGCGTGAAGGTGTTGGCGTAGCGCAACGAGAGGCGCAACACGCTGGCAATGCAGCACATATTGCCCGCCGCAGCGCCCATCCAGAGCACATCGTGGTTACCCCACTGGATATCGAAGTGGTGATAGTCGCAGAGCGTATCGAGAATCAGGTGCGCACCCGAACCTCGGTCGAAGATATCGCCCAGGATGTGGAGGCGGTCGATCGACAGGGTCTGGATCAGGTAGCAGAGCGCCACGATAAAGTCGTCGGCACGACGGGTCGAGATGATCGTCTGCACGATGACATTCAGGTAGGCCTGCTTGTTGCTCACATCGGAGGTCTCGTGCAGCAGCTCCTCGATGATGTAGGCATACTCCTCGGGGAGGCTCTTGCGCACCTTCGAGCGGGTATATTTCGACGAGACATCGCGGCAGAGGATGATGAGCCGATTGAGGGTCGTGAAGTAGAACTCCTCGAGGTTCGACTCTTGGCGGCGCACCAGCTTGAGCTTCTGCTCGGGGTAGTAGATCAGCGTGCAGAGCTCCTTGATCTGGTCATGCGTGAGCGATTGACCAAAGAGCTCCTTTACCTTGCGCTTGATGTTACCCGAAGCGTTGCGGATGACGTGCTGAAAGGCCTCATTCTCACCGTGCAGGTCGGCCAGGAAGTGCTCCGTGGGCTTCGGCAGGTGGAGAATGGCCTCCAGATTGATGATCTCGGCCGTCACACTCGACACGGTCGGGAAGTCGCGGGCGAGGAGTTTGAGGTAACGCAAATCCTCCTTTACATCGCGTTTGGTAAGCTCGTTTGCCATAATTGTTCCTCCTTAAAACGGGTTGCGCGGCTATCCGCACAATTACACTTATACAAATTTAAGGATAATTTTTGCAAAATGCAAAATTGGAGCGGAGGATTAAAGGGCGACTAAGGCGAGAAAGGCGATTAAGGGAAACTAAAGGAGACTAAAGGGTCGTCAGCACCACGACTGCTTTTTCATTTTAGGCGAGGCCGGCTAAGAGCCGGCTTTTGTGATTGGGTAGTAAGTACCACGACCGTTTTTTGATTTTAGAGGAGCAGATTTTGTCATGACACAGTTCGGCCTGGATGGGCGGCTTAAGAAGCCGCTTTTGTAATTGGGTCATCAGCACCACGACCGCTTTTTCATTTTAGGCGAGGCCGGCTAAGAGCCGGCTTTTGTGATTGGGTCGCCAGTACCACGACCGCTTTTTGATTTTAGAGGAGCAGATTTTGTCATGACGAAGTTCGGCCTGGATGGGACATACTGAGCGTATTTCCCATTCAGGCCGGACAAGGAAGGGCGAAAGGTGCCCTATAAAATCGAAAAACTATTGATGTTTGCGAACAATTCTCACCGTCGCCTGCGTCGACTGCTTGATAAAGACTTGCGGACCGCGGGCATACTTGCGCCAGAGATCATCGGTGTAGCCACGAATGGTCAGCAGCTCCATGTTCTCGGCTTTCATGACATCGAAGCCACCCTTGCGCAGGGCCGCTACGGCCTCGCTGATGTGCCAGGACTGATCGACACAGAGGCTGAGGTTCACCGCGGAGTTGTGGATCAGATTGACCTTGACGCGGTACTTCTCCAAGAGGGCGAAGATCTTGGCAAACTTCTCCTCCAAGACAAAGGAGAAGTCGCGCGAACGGATGGTGAGCAGCACCTGATCCTTCTTCAGAATCAGGATGGGCACATCGACCTTGGCCGACATACCGCGGATGACCGTTCCGGGCTTGCGCTTATCGCCAAAGGGGCGCACATAGAGGGGAATATTCTTATTTTGGAGCGGCTTAATCGTGCGGGGGTGGATAATCTGCGCACCACTATAGGCCAACTCGATGGTATCGAGGTAGTTCAGTTCAGCGATCTGCACGGCATCGGGGAAGATCTTGGGGTCGGCATTCAGCACGCCGTCCACATCTTTCCATACGGACATCGACTCGGCATCGAGGATGTTGGCCACCACGGCAGCCGAGTAGTCCGAGCCCTCACGGCCGAGGGTCGTCGTCGTGCCGTCGGGAGCACCGCCGATAAAGCCCTGCCCCACGAAGATCGTGCCCCCGGCCTCCTGCAGAGCGGCCTTCAGGAGGGGCGACGAGGCCTCGATATCGACCTCGGCATCCTTGTGGCGCTGCTCGGTGCGAATGGCACTGCGCATATCGATCCAGCAGTTTTTCAGGCCGGCATAGTTCAGGTACTCGGAGATAATGGTGGTCGAGATCAACTCGCCATAAGCCACGATGCGGTCATACCACGCCTCGGCCTCCTCCGCGGTGTAGTTATTGGCTGCCACGAAGGCCTCCAAATCGGCAAAGAGCGCCTCGACACGCTCCAGCTTACGCGGGCCGTGCCAGAGGTCGGCAATGATTGTGGCATGATTCTCGCGGATGAGATCGATCTCGGCTTGTGCGGCTTCGGGGTCGTGTTTCTGCGCTGCGGCAAAGACACGCTCCAGGGCATTGGTTGTCTTGCCCATGGCCGAAACAATGATAAAGAGCTGCTGCTCCTCGTCGATAATCTGGCGCAGGTTGCGCACGCCATCGGCATTCTTGACCGAGGCACCACCGAATTTATATACTTTCATCGTTTTCCTGATTACAGGGTGCAAAGTTAGAAAAAAAATAGTTACCTTTGATCGCAAGAAAACAAAAATCAACATCCGAATATGACACAATTACAACAACTCATCGAGGCTGCGTGGGAGGATCGCACGCTGCTGAAAGACCCCGCCACCGAGGCGGCTATCCGCGAGGTGGTGCGCCTGGTCGATGCCGGCGAGCTGCGCACGGCCGAGCCTATCGACCTCGAAAAGAGCCTTTGGCAGGTAAACGAGTGGGTCAAGAAGGCGATTATCCTCTACTTCCCGATCCAGCCCATGCGCAAGATGCAGGGGGGCGAAATCGAGTGGTTCGACAAGATGGACTTAAAGCACGACTACGACAAGCTGGGGGTACGCGTTGTACCGTCGGCCGTGGCCCGCTACGGTGCCTACATCGCTCCGGGGGCTATCCTGATGCCCTCGTATGTCAATATCGGTGCCTACGTCGATACGGGCACGATGGTCGATACCTGGGCTACGGTGGGTTCGTGTGCCCAGATCGGCAAGCATGTTCACCTCTCGGGTGGCGTGGGTATCGGCGGTGTGCTGGAGCCTGTGCAGGCTGCTCCGGTGATCATCGAGGATAACTGCTTCATCGGTTCGCGCTCGATCGTCGTGGAGGGTGCCCATGTCTGCCGCGAGGCGGTGCTGGGTTCGAACACCGTCATCACGGGCTCGACCCACATCATTGACGTTACCGGCTCGGAGCCGATCACCTACAAGGGCTACGTTCCTGCCCGCTCGGTGGTCGTACCGGGCAGCTACCGCAAGCAGTTCCCCGCCGGCGAGTACAGCGTTTCGTGCGCCCTGATTATCGGCCGCCGCAAGGAATCGACCGACAAGAAAACGAGCCTCAACGACACGCTCCGAGAGTTCAATATCAGTTAAAAGTTGAAAGTTGAGAGTTGAAAGTTTATCACTTTGAGGAAGTTACCTCGACCAACGACCTGGCGCGCGAGGAGCAGTTCGCACATGGCGATCTGCTGTGGGCCGAGCGGCAGACGGCAGGTCGTGGGCAGCGAGGACACGCGTGGCTCAGCGAGGAGGAGGTGAACCTCACCTTCTCGCTCGTTGTGGAGCCAAGTTTCCTACCCGCCAAGGAGCAGTTTCTGCTCTCGGCGGCCACGGCCGTGGCACTCTGCGACTGCCTGGCACGCTACGGCATCGAGGCGCGCATCAAGTGGACCAACGATATCTACGTCGAGGATCGCAAGATCGTGGGCATCCTCATCGAGCACTTCTACGCAGGGGCTACGCTCCGCCGCACGGTGATCGGCATCGGCCTTAATGTCAATCAAGAGCAGTTCGACCCCTCGCTGCCCAACCCGACATCGATGCTGCTCGAGGGAGAAAAACGCTATGACCGCGAGGAGGTGCTGCGCACCTTTTACGCCTGCTTCATGGCGCGTTATCGGCAGGTGGAGCAAGGCGATGCAGAGGCGGTTTTAGGGGAGTACCACCGGCTGATCTATCGGCTCGGCGAGGAGCAACTCTTCCGCCTTCCGAATGGCGAGGAGCTGACGGCCACGATCGAAGGCATCGAGTCGGACGGGGCACTTCGACTCCTCCATGCAGGGGGTAAACGGCACAGTTACCACTTCAAGGAGATTGAATTTGTGATAAAAAACAAAAAAAAGGATAGAGACGGGCAATTTTGACCCGTTTTTATTTTTTGTTATAAAAATAACAACCTATCTTTGTAGGCAAATAACTAACACGCAAAAACGAGAAGATTATGAGCAACATTCCTGCAAATCTGAAGTATTCGAACGACCACGAGTGGTGCAAAATCGAGGGCGATGTAGCAACGATCGGTATTACCGACTTCGCACAGAGCCAGTTGGGCGATATCGTATTCGTCGATGTTCCGACCGTAGGCGAGACGCTTGCAGCCGGTGAGGTATTCGGTTCGATCGAGGCCGTAAAGACCGTGAGCGATGCCTTTACCCCGATGAGCGGCGAGGTCATCGAGTTCAACGAGGCCGTAGATGCTGACCCCGCGCTGGTCAATAAGGATGCCTACGGTGAGGGTTGGCTCATCAAGGTTAAGGTTTCGGACGCTTCGGAGTGGGATTCGCTCCTCACGGCCGAGCAGTACGCCGAGCTGATCGGCTAATTCCGAAGCGGAAAGAGCAACAAGCAAAGAGGATAGAGTAAAGCAATTTACGCTACCCTCTTTTGACTATGTTGCGCACCCAAGCCGTCTGAAAGACGGCAATCAAGTCCCCCTCTCGAGGGGGATTTAGGGGGTGGATGAAGACTGATAATGCCGCCAACGGCGGCAAGAACAACATAGAACAAAGATTTAAGTTTAACCATAAAACACAAACATTACGCTATGTCTAAAGTTACAGTGGTAGGTGCCGGTGCCGTAGGTGCAACCTGCGCCAATGTATTGGCCGCTCGCGGTATTGCCGGCGAGGTAGTATTGGTTGATATCAAGGAGGGTCTGTCGGAGGGCAAAATGCTCGATATGTTCCAGGCTGCCGCAACGTGCGGTTACAAAACGAAACTCGTAGGTGTTACGGCAACCGATGCCGAGGGTTACAAGCCCACGGCCAACTCGGATGTGATCGTCATCACGTCGGGTATTCCCCGCAAGCCGGGTATGACGCGCGAGGAGCTGATCGGTATCAACGCCAACATCGTGAAGTCGGTAGTTGCCAACGCTTCGAAGTGGTCGCCCAAGGCCATCTATGTCATCATCTCGAACCCGATGGATACGATGACCTACCTGACGCTGAAGTCGACCGGTCTGAAGAAGAACCGCGTAATCGGTATGGGTGGTGCGCTCGATTCGTCGCGCTTCCGCTGCTACCTCTCGAAGGCTTCGGGTGTAGGTATCCAGGATATCGACGGTATGGTAATCGGTGGTCACGGCGATACGACGATGCTGCCGCTGCTGTCGAAGGCCTCGATTAAGGGTGTTCCCGCTACGCAGTTCCTCTCGAAGAAGAAGCTGGAGGAGGTTTCGGCCGCTACGATGGTCGGTGGTGCTACGCTGACGAAGCTGCTTGGCACGTCGGCTTGGTATGCCCCGGGTGCTGCCGGAGCATCGGTAGTTGATGCCATCATCAACGACACGAAGGCCGTAGTTCCCTGCTCGGTATACCTCGAGGGCGAGTATGGCCAGGAGGATATCTGCATCGGCGTTCCCGTTGTGCTGGGCAAGAAGGGCGTGGAGAAGATCGTGAAGATCGACCTGACGAAGGAGGAGCAGGCCAAGTTCGCCGCTTCGGCCGACGCTACGCGCAAGGTAAACAATGCACTCTACGAGATCGGTGCTTTGTAATAGAGGCCATTAAGCAAGTAAGCCACCTTCCATATCGGAGGTGGCTTTTTTTTGTAACAATCGACCGCCTACTGCTTATCAATGCGGTCGGCATATTTGCGCGAGACGGGGAGTGTCACTCCCTCCAACTCGATCTCGGTGCGTGAAGCGCGAAGGATCAGAGCTCGGCGCACGATATAGGCGCGATGGATGCGGACAAAGTGCAGCTCGTTGAGGGTCGCCTCCCAACGCGAAATCGGAGTGCGTGTGCGGAGTTTCTCGCCCGATGCAGTATGTACCACCACCTCGTTATCGAGCGACTCGATGTAGCAAATCTCCTCCGTGGGAAGGGTGATGTGTCTGCGCTCGGAGATAAAATCGACCGTTTGGGGACGTGCCGCCTCGCGCTCCTTGAGGTAGTTATCCAACAGATACTCGGGCAGGGCCAAAGCGGCCAAGACAAAGAGTAAGAAAATCGGGTTACCCAACAGCGGGGGAAAGTTCATGTTGCCAAACAGCCCCACCTCCAGCTCGGCATTCACCACAAAGAGCAGCATAAAGGTCAGCACCAGGGCAGCCGTTGCCAACCACACGAGATTCAGCACCCCTTGTCGGAGCGGACGAAACGAGATTTGGGGCAGGAAGTATTTAATCATCAACAACCCGGGCAGGAACATCGACCCCACGAACATCGAATCGGCAAAGGGGTAGCCGAGCGATGAAAGAATCGCCGCCAGCACCACCAGGCAAACCGCCCAATAGAGTATCGTCAGGAGTGTTCGCATAGGACAAAGATAGCGAAAAAAGGCTTTCGGCAAAAGCCCCAATGGGCAACTTGGGGGTTTTAACACCCCAATCGGGGGTTTCGACCTTGCAAAAATGTCCCCTTACACCCTATCTTTGCAGTAGCGGAATTCCCAACACGAATTGTTAAACCAACACAACAACAACCATGAAAAAGATTATTCTTATTCTTCTATGTACGCTTTTGATGGGGAGCGGCCAACTCTACGCACAAAATGACAACACCCCTCAAGCCTCGGATAAGCCCGACACGATTTATCTAACCGTACCAGCCGATCTGCCTTTGAATTGGGAAAAGGAGTGGAAAGTAGCAAGTATCGGCACATTTCGTATGCCCGACGGAACAGTTAAGGTAACCACCCATTACGAACGGCGAATCCCGCTCTATAGACAGGCATACGACCTCTATCTCGCCGGTGGCTACGGATGGATGTCCCTCATCACACTTTGCCTGGTAGCCATTTTTCTGGCAGCTTGGCGAATGCCTTCGCATGTCAAAGAGTTTGGGCAAATTGCGGTGGTTATTGGCGTTCTCTCCTTCATAGTGGGAATGCACGCTGCCTCGGGAGTTATACAGCAAGCGGGCGATGTATCACCTTCCTTGATTAGCGGAGGTATCAAAGTAGCACTCATCGCTCCTATTTGGGGGTGCATCGTCTATCTTGTTTCGCTTATTGTACGACTTATTCAAAAGCCCAAGACGATTTAAGGAGTATCGAGGGAGGTTGCTGAACCTCCCTCGCATTACAAATTCGCTCATTCTCTAAAAAAGATTCTTCGCGCTGCAAGGGGCGTATGCTGCACCTTCTCGTCGGGCGCGGAGAGGGGCATCCCGAAGGGCATTTGAGCCACCAGGCGCCAGGCGGGGTCGATGTTCCAATGCACCTGCACGCGGTCGTCAATCAGGGGGTTGTAATGTTGCAACGAAGCCCCGATGCCCTCATCGGCAAGTGCCGTCCAGAGGGCGAATTGGTGCATGGCCGAGGATTGGGAGGTGAAATCCTCCATCTTATCGGCATAGAGCGGATAGCGTGCCTTCTGCGCCTCGACCACGCGTCGATCCTCGAAGAAGAGGACCGTACCGAAGCCCGATGCAAAGGAGCTTTCGATCTTGCGAGCCGATTTCACGAACTGCTCCTCCGTGAGGAGCGGTTTGAGCGACTCCTTGACGATGCGCCAAAGGGTGTAGTGGTGCGTTCCGAGCAGGAGCACGATGCGGGTCGATTGACCGTTGAAGGCCGAAGGAACGGTCAGCAGCAGGCGATCGATGATCTGCTCGATATGCGATTCGGGAATGGGGATGTCGCCATCCAGGTCGTAGCAGGTGCGCCTCGCGGCCACCGCATCCAAAAACAGGTTTGCCATAAGCGTTGGTATTTGCTTTTGCCTCCTGCAAAAGCGATACCAATTGCAAATTCAAAATGTAGAATTTAGAATTCAAAATGAATCCCCGCAGTCTTTTTACCACGGGGATTGTTTACATTCCAACCGCAAAATTGTGTATAACGAGGCGATTTTTAGGCTTGCGTAGTGGCGAAAAGCGGAGCTTCAAAAGTCGTTAGAGCGAGCTATTTTTAGGCAAACAAAATCCCGAAGTCCGCAGCATACTTGAGCGTATGTGAGGAACTTCGGGATTGCAGTTTACGCCAAAAGAGCCGCTCTAACGGCTTTTGAGGAAGCATTCAATCGTATTCTCCATCAAACAAGTAATCGTCATCGGCCCCACACCTCCGGGAACAGGAGTGATGACGGAGGCTTTCGGCTCGATGGCGGCGAAATCGACATCGCCACAGAGCTTGCCCGTCTCGGGATCGCGGTTCACACCGACATCAATGACCACAGCACCCTCGGAAACCATATCGGCCGTTACGAACTTCGGGCGACCGATGGCTACCACCAGAATCTCGGCACGACGGGTTACCTCCGCGAGGTTCTTGGTGCGGCTGTGGGCGATGGTTACGGTGGCGTTCTGGTCCAGGAGGAGCTTCGACACGGGAAGACCCACGATGTTCGAGCGACCGATTACCACAGCCTCCTTGCCGGCCATCTCAACACCGGCCGTCTGGAGCATGCGAATAATGCCCTTCGGGGTGCAGGGAAGCGTGCAGGGCTGCTTCTGCCAGAGGGCAGCCACATTGGCGGGGTGGAAGCCGTCCACATCCTTCTTTACGTCGATGGCGGCAATTACCTTATCCTCCGAGATATGCTTCGGGAGCGGGAGCTGCACCAGAATACCGTCCACCTCGTCGTCGGCATTGAGCTCGGCGATGAGCGCCAGCAGCTCCTCCTCCGAGATCGAAGCCTCACGGCGAATCGTCGAGTTCTTGATACCCACCTCGGCCGATGCCTTCGCCTTGCCCGTCACATACGACACGCTGGCAGGGTTATCGCCCACCAGGATCACAGCCAGATGCGGCACACGGCCATACTTCTCGGGGAAGGTCTTGACCTCCTCGGCCATTGCGGCTTTCATCTTGGCCGACAGTTCTTTACCACTGATAATCATATCTTTGTCGCTTTATTTATCAAACACATAGTGACCGATATCGGTGCGGTGGAAGAGGTTATCGCACTGCACGCGCTCCACATCCTTGAGGGCGTTTCGGCGCGCCTCGTCGAGCGTTGCACCCTTACCCACCACAAACAGGACACGACCGCCGTTGGTGAGAATCTTCTCCCCCTCGGCCTTCGTACCCATGTGGTAGAGCGTACCCTCGACCTCGTTCAGACCACCGATCTCGACACCCTTCTTATAGTCGCCCGGGTAGCCCTTCGAGGCGAGGACAACACCCAGGGTCATGAAGTCGTGCCACTCCAGCTCCGTATCGCTGTGGTCGGCCACGGCGCAGAAGATATCGACGATGTCGCTCTTCAGGCGGGGCAGCACCACCTCCGTCTCGGGGTCGCCAAAGCGGGCGTTGAACTCGATGACCTTCACGCCATCGGGGGTCTTCATCAGACCACCATACAGCACACCCTCAAACGGGCAACCCTCCTTGACCATGGCTGCGGCTACGGGCTTCAGAATCTCGTTGAGCGCAAACTCCTCGTCCTCCTTCGTCACGAACGGCAGGGGCGAATAGGCACCCATACCACCCGTATTGGGACCCTTGTCGCCATCGTAGGCGCGCTTGTGGTCCTGGGCGAGCTGCATCGGCCACACCTTCTCGCCCGAGACGAAGCACATGAACGAGAACTCGGGGCCCGTGAGGAAATCCTCCACCACGACCTTGCCCTGACCGAACTTCGTATCGAGCAGCATATCCTTCAGCGCCTCGTCAGCCTCCTCCAGCGTCTGGGCAATCACGACACCCTTACCGGCAGCCAGGCCGTCATACTTCAACACGGCAGGCAGCGGACGGCTCTCGACATAGGCCTTGGCCTCGGCATAGTCGGTAAAGGCCTTGAAACCGGCCGTCGGGATGTTGTACTTGGCCATCAGCTCCTTGGCAAACTCCTTGCTCGACTCGATGCGGGCAGCAGCCTTCGAAGGGCCGAAGATGCGCAGCCCCTCGGCCTTGAAGCAGTCGGCCACACCGGCAGCCAACGCCACCTCGGGACCTACGACGGTCAGCTCTACCCCATTTTCCTTGGCAAAGGCGGCGAGCTTCTCAATTTCCGTTTCGCGGATTGCCACACACTCGGCCTGGGCGGCCATACCGGCATTACCCGGAGCTGCAAAGATCTTCTCAACCTGCGGCGAACGGGTCAAAGCATCGACAATGGCATGCTCACGACCACCCGAGCCAATAACAAGAACTTTCATATCATCCAAATCGTATTAATTTACACTTTTATCTTTAATCTTTGCCGTATGTGCCGCCTTCGGCGTCATATATAGATTTTACCCACCCCCAAACCCCCGCCTTAGGCAGGGGCTTGGTCGCTACGCTCCTTTTCCTCGCTAACGAGCCAACAGGACTTCTTTTTCTATCCCTATGAAGTCCCCCTTTTCAAAGGGGGATTTAGAGAGATTGTCTATATAAATTGCCGAAGGCAAGCATTAGGATTTTGAATCCTAATGCTTAAAGTGGCGCATGCCGGTGAATACCATCGAGATACCCAGCTCGTTGCACTTCTTGATTGAATCCTCGTCGCGCACCGAACCACCAGGCTGAACAATGGCCGTCACGCCATACTCGGCAGCCATCGTCACGCAGTCATCGAAGGGGAAGAAGGCATCCGAAGCGAGTACGATACCCTCCGTCACACCGGCAGCCTTGGCCTGCTTCAGGGCGATCTCGGCTGAACCTACGCGGTTCATCTGGCCGGCACCTACGCCCAGCGTTACGCCATTCTTTACGACGGCAATCGCGTTCGACTTCACATGCTTCACGATGCGCCAACCGAAGTTCAGATCGACGAGATCAGCCTCCGTGGGCTGCTTCTCCGTCACGCACATATCGGCCGTTACATCCTTCGTCTGCGTATCGAGGTTCTGCACCAGCAGACCGCCGCGCACGCTTACATACTGCTTCTTGGTCGTGTCGTCCTTCGTCATATCGACCTCGATGAGGCGCAGGTTCTTCTTCGTCGTGAGCACCTCCAAAGCACCCTCCTCGAACTTCGGAGCCATGATGATCTCCAGGAAGATGGGCTTCATCAGCTCGGCAGCCTCCTTCGTCAGGGGACGATTCACGGCCACGATACCGCCGAAGATCGACACCTTATCGGCCTCGTAAGCCTTCGTCCAAGCCTCCACAACATCCTTTCCGATGGCGGCACCGCAGGGGTTCATGTGCTTCAGACCGACGCAGAAGGGCTCATCGAACTCGCGCACGATGGCCAGCGCGGCGTTGGCATCCTGGATATTGTTGTACGAAAGCTCCTTGCCGTGCAGCTGCTTGGCCGAAGCGAGCGAGAACGAAACGGGCTCCTTCTCGGCATAGAACATCGCCTCCTGGTGGGGGTTCTCACCGTAGCGCAGCGACTGCTTGAGGTCGAACTCCAGGAAGAGTTTCTCGTTCAGGCCGGCCTGCTTGCGCATGTAGGTAGCGATCATCGCATCATACTGGGCCGTGTGGGTGTAGGCCTTGGCCGAGAGCTGCAGACGGCTCTCCTTCTTCGTATTGCCAAACTCCTTGATCTCGGCCAGAATCTGGTCGTAATCCTCGGGGTGGCAAACCACCGTTACATCGTTCCAGTTCTTGGCAGCCGAACGCAGCATCGACGGACCGCCGATGTCGATATTCTCGATGGCCTCCTCAATCGTTACGCCCTCCTTCTCGATGGTCTGACGGAAGGGATAGAGGTTCACACACACCAGGTCG
Source organism: Alistipes sp. (assembly GCA_017624955.1). Taxonomy (GTDB): domain Bacteria; phylum Bacteroidota; class Bacteroidia; order Bacteroidales; family Rikenellaceae; genus Alistipes. The sequence continues at coordinate 35,302 of JAGAMA010000040.1, read as the reverse complement.
ATAAACTCGATGGCGTTCTCCTTCAGCGCCTTAAGGTGGCTCTCGTCATCGCGGCGAGCCAGCAGACCGCCATGCACCTTGGGGTGCAGCGTCTTCACGCGGCCGTCGCAAATCTCGGGGAAGCCCGTTACGTCGCTGATGTTGATTACCTCCACGCCGCTCTCCTCGAGCAGCTTCATCGTGCCGCCCGTGGCGATCACCTCCCAGCCCAGCGCGCGGAGGCCCTTGGCAAACTCCACTACGCCACGCTTGTCGCTTACACTAACTAATGCTCTCATTGCTTGCTATTTATTTGTTATTATTTTCCGAATTGTCTCTACATAGAGGGGGTACTCGATGGCATGGATTCTGCGCTCCAGCTCCTCCAGGTCGTTACCGTCGTACTCAAAGGCGCGTTGGGCGATGATGCGACCGCCGTCGAGCGAAGCATCCACCTCGTGGATCGTCACGCCGAAGACCTTCACACCCGCCTCCAACGCCTGCTCCATGGCTCGTGCGCCTCGGAATGCGGGCAGGAGTGAGGGGTGAATATTGATGATGCGACCTGCGTAGCCCGCCAGCAGGGTATCCCCCACCAGGCGCATATAGCCCGCCAGACAGATCAACTCTACACCGGCAGCCTTACACCGCGCAACAATCTCGGTCTCGTACTCCGCCTTCGATGCGTACTCCTTCGGGCGGAAGGCAAAGCACTCCACCCCGTGGCGCGCAGCGCGTGCCACGACCTCGGCTTCGGGCTTATCCGCGACAACCAAGACCACGCGAGCGGGGATTTCGCCCCGTTCCGCAGCCGTTACAATCGCCTCGAAGTTCGTGCCCCGACCGCTGGCAAAGACGGCAATACGATGTTCCACCTCTACCTGTTGTTTAGCGAATCACTACACCCTCCGTATCCGTTACGCGGCCAATGACCGAAGCCTTCTCGCCTGCAGCGGTCAGGATCTCGATCGCCTTCTCGGCCTCCTTCGCGTCGAGGGCGATGACCATACCGATACCCATGTTGAAGATGTTGAACATCTCGCGGTGCGGAATGCCACCCCACTTCTCCAGGGCGCGGAACACGGGCAGAATCTCCCACGATCCCTCAACGACCTCGATGCCCTGACCCTCCTTCAGGATGCGGGGAATATTCTCGTCGAAACCGCCACCCGTGATGTGGCTGATGCCGTGTACGTCGCAGTTGCGGATCACCTCCAGCACCTGCTTTACATAGATGCGCGTCGGGGTCAGCAGCGCCTCGCCGAGCTTCTTGCCGGGCAGCTCCTCATACTCCTGCATCAAATCGAGGTTGTTATCCGACACAACCTTACGCACCAGGCTGAAGCCGTTCGAGTGAACGCCGCTCGAGGCGATACCGACCAGCACATCACCCACCTTGACCTTCGAGCCGTCGATGAGCTTCTTCTTCTCTACGACACCCACCGTGAAGCCGGCAATATCGTACTCGCCCTCGGTGTACATGCCCGGCATCTCGGCCGTCTCGCCACCAACGAGCGCGCAACCTGCCTGACGGCAACCCTCGGCCACACCGGCTACGATCTGCTCGATCTTGGCGGGCTCGTTGCTACCCACGGCCACATAGTCAAGGAACAACAGCGGCTCGGCGCCCTGTGCCAAGACATCGTTTACGCACATGGCCACGGCATCGATACCGATCGTATCGTGCTTGTCGATGGCAAAGGCCAATTTGAGCTTCGTACCCACGCCGTCCGTACCACTCACCAAGACGGGCTCCTCGACCTTCAGGGCCGAGAGGTCGAACATGCCGCCAAAGGCACCGATGTTACCCATCACGCCCAGGCGATTGGTCGAGCTGACATGTTTTTTGATGCGTCGCACCACTTCGTAACCGGCCTCGAGATTTACGCCGGCCTTTTCATAAGATTGAGCCATAGTTCTTTATCGTTATTTTGTTATTTCTTGCATTTTAAGGTTGCCGTGTTGTGGTAGAGCGCCGTCGGGTAGCGACCCGTGAAGCAGGCCGTACACAACTCCGCGCGATTGCCCGCCTTGTAGAGCGACTCCTCCGAGAGGAAGGCCAGCGTATCGGCACCGATCGCCTTGCAGACTTCGGGCACCGACAGACGGGCCGAGATCAACTCGTCGTAGCTCGTCGTATCCACACCATAGAAACAGGGTTCGGTCATCGTAGGCGAGGCAATACGCACATGCACCTCGGTAGCGCCCGCCTCCTTGAGCATCGTCACGATGCGACGCGAGGTCGTACCGCGCACGATCGAGTCATCGACCAACACGACACGCTTACCCTTGACGATGGTTCTCACGGCCGAGAGCTTCATTCTTACACCCTTCTCGCGCAGTGCCTGCGTAGGCTGAATGAAGGTGCGACCGATGTATTTATTCTTAATCAGACCCATCTCGTACGGCAGGCCGCTCGCCTCGGCATAGCCCATGGCGGCACTGAGGCTCGAATCGGGAACACCCACCACGATATCGGCATCGGCAGGAGCCTCCTTAAAGAGCAGCTTACCCGACTCCTTGCGGTAGGCATGGACGTTGCAACCCTCGATATCGCTATCCGGACGCGCCAGGTAGATGTACTCCATCGAACACATGCAGTGGTGCTTGAATTGCGAGTAGTGGTTCGAACGGATGCCGTGGTGGTCGATCGTCACGACCTCGCCCGGCTCCACATCGCGGATATACTCGGCACCCACCGTGTCGAAGGCGCAGGTTTCGCTCGCGATGACATACCCCTCACCCAGCTTACCGATGGCCAGCGGATGCAGGCCGTGCTTGTCGCGGCAGGCATAGATACGGCGCGAGGTCATCACCAGGAACGTGAAGGCACCCTCCATCATATTCAGGGCATCGAGAATCGCCTCGATGCGGGGGCGATTACCGCGGAAATCCTTCTTGATCAGGTGCGCCAAAATCTCGCTATCGGAGCTCGACTGGAACAAACTACCTCGCTTTTCGAGATAGGCTCTCAGCTCCTCGGCATTGACCAGCTTGCCGTTGTTGGCAATGGCGAAATCGCCCGAATTGTGGTGGAAGAAGAGCGGCTGCACATTCTCCAGGCGGTTGCCCTCGGCTGCCGTGTAGAGCACATGACCGATCGCCATCCGGCCCTGCATCTGCTGCAATTCGTCCCCCTTGAATACCTCCGTCACAAGGCCCTTGCCCTTGATGCGGTGGAACGAGGCGCGCTCATCCACACTTACAATACCGCATCCCTCCTGACCGCGGTGCTGCAAAGCATGCAGGCCATAATAGGTCAAAGAAGCTGCATCTTCAACGCCATAGATGCCGAAGACGCCACACTCATCGTTGATATTTCGATACTGATTCATACCTTACTATTTGATGCAACTCTCCAAACGTGTTAAAATCTCCTCATAGGCCTCGCGCACACCGCCCAAATCGCGGCGGAAGCGGTCGTGGTCGAGCTTCTCGCCCGTCTCGCTATCCCACAGACGGCAGGTGTCGGGCGAGAGCTCATCAGCCAGCACAATCTCGCCGTCGCTCGTCTTGCCGAACTCGACCTTGAAATCGACCAGCTTGATGTTGATCTGCAGAAAGAGTGCCTTCAGCACCTCGTTGATGCGTCCCGCGATGCGGTAGATCTCGGCCAGCTCCTCGTAGGTGGCCAGCCCCAGGGCTACGGCCTGGTGGTCGTTCATCAGGGGATCGCCCAGATCATCGTTCTTGTAGCAGATGTCGAAGATCGTGTTCTTGGGTTCGAAGCCCTCCTCCATACCCAAATGGCGGGCCATCGAACCGGCAATCACGTTTCTTACGACCACCTCGATCGGGAAGATCTGCACCTTGCGGCAGAGCTGATCACGCTCATTCAGTGTCTCGATGTAGTGCGTCTTAATCCCGTTGGCCTCCAAGTGGCGAAACAGGAGGGTCGAGATGGCGTTACTCAAGAGACCCTTATTGAGGATCGTCGCCTTTTTAATGTTGTTGAAAGCCGTAGCATCGTCCTTGTAGTGGATAATGATCCGATCGGGATCCTCGGTGGCCACTACCTGCTTTGCTTTGCCCTCGTAGAGCTTTTCAAGCTGCTTCATTGTCATATATTAACCTAACCTTTTAATGTTACTTCTTGCGGAAATAATTAACGGCATTCTCAAAGAGCGGCTGGCGCTTCTCGCCCGCGATGTTCTTGTAGAGCTGCTCCTCGTAACGCTCCGTGTGGCCCATCTTACCCAGAATGCGACCATCGGGCGAGATGATACCCTCGATGGCGTAGGACGAACCGTTGGGGTTGAAGGGAGCCTCCACCGTAGGGCGGCCCTCGGCATCGACATACTGGAAGGCCACCTGACCACGCTCAAAGAGCTCCTTGGCCAGCTCCTCGCTTACGACAAACTTACCCTCGCCGTGGCTGACGGCAATGGCGTGCTCGTCGCCCAGCTCAAAGCTCGAGAGCCAGGGCGAACGGGTCGTCGAAACGCGCGTCGTGACGATCTGCGAGATGTGGCGGTTGATATCGTTGCGGAACAAGGTGGGCGACTCCGTGGTCACCATACCCAGACGGCCATAGGGCAGCAGACCCGACTTAACCAGCGCCTGGAAACCGTTGCAGATACCCAGGATCAGGCCGCCACGATCCAAAAGGGCGTGAATCTCGGCCTTTACCTTCTCGTTATTCAGCACGCTCACGATCAGCTTGGCCGAACCATCGGGCTCGTCACCGGCCGAGAAACCACCACTCAGGGCGAAGATATGCGCCTCGCGGATGTGGGCACACATCTCATCGATCGAGCGCAGAATATCATCCTCCTCCAGGTTGCAAAGTACGCTCGTGCGCACCTCGGCACCCGCACGGCGGAAGGCCTTGGCCGTATCGTAGTCGCAGTTCGTACCGGGGAATACGGGCAGGTAAGCCACGGGGTGCTCCACCGCCTCGCCCGGGTAGCAATCCGTACGCTTCTCGGGGGTCGAGGACATCACCTCGGCCTCGTTCTTGCAGGTATCGGGATAGATCGTGGCGAAGCGGGCGCGGTTGGCCTCGAAGAGCTCCTCCAGCGGCATCTTTACACCCTCGACCTCGATCACCTGTTCTGCGATCGTGCGACCGATCAGCACGGCATTATCGTAGTTCAGCTCGCCCTCCGTCTCGACGATAATCGAGCCGTAAGCGTAGTTGTAGAGCTCTTGCTCGGCCATCGTGAGCGCAACACCGATCTCGTTACCGAAGGCCATCTTGGCGATACCCTCGGCAACGCCACCCATACCAACCGACCAGGCGGCAAGCACCTGACCCTTTTCGATCGCATCGCTTACGAACGCGAAGTTGCGCTTGAGCTGATCCGTATCGGGCATATAGTTTTCATCGGCCGTGTGGCGCACCAAATAGAGGTTGTGCCCCACACCCTTCAGTTCGGGCGAAATCACCTGCTTGGCATCGACGGTCGTAATACCGAAGGCCATGAGCATCGGCGGCACGTTGATATCCTGGAACGTACCCGACATCGAGTCCTTACCGCCAATCGACGGCAGACCCAACTCGACCTGCATCTTCAAAGCACCTAGGAGCGCCGAGAGGGGCTTACCCCACGAGGTCGGCTCCTTGGTCATGCGCTCGAAGTACTCCTGGTACGAATAGCGCATTTTATCGTAACGGGCACCGGCAGCCACCACCTTCGCGGCAGCCTCCACCACGGCATAAGCGGCACCATGATAGGGGCTCCAGCAAGCCAGGTTGGGGTTATAACCGTAGGCCATGATCGAGGCCGTATCGGTATAGCCATCCACGGGCAGCTTCTGCACCGACACCTGCGTCTCGGTGCGCTGCGTCTTACCGCCAAAGGGCATCAGGACGGTCGAGCGACCAATCGACGAGTCAAACATCTCGATCAGACCCTTCTGCGACGTGACGTTCCAGTCGGCGAGGTTCTGCTTGAAGCGCTCCTCCACCGTACAGCCCTCAACCTTGCGCTCAAAGGGGTTGCACTCCTCCACGGCACCCACCGTGGCCTCGGCGTAGTGCTTGGCACCGGCCGAGTCGATAAACTCGCGGCTCAGATCCACCACCAGCTTACCCTTATTATACATACGCATACGGGCCGTATCCGTTACGTCGGCTACATGCACCGCCTCGATATTCTCCTCACGGCAGTAGGCCATGAACTCCTCGACATCCTTCTTTTCGATCACAACCGACATACGCTCCTGCGACTCGCTGATGGCCAGCTCCGTCGAATTCAGGCCGCTATACTTCGTCGGCACGCGATCCAGGTAGATATCCAGACCATCGGTCAGCTCGCCAATGGCCACGCTCACACCACCTGCACCGAAGTCGTTCGACTTCTTAATCAGACGTGTCACCTCCGGACGACGGCACAGGCGCTCCAGCTTGCGCTCCTCGGGAGCGTTACCCTTCTGCACCTCCGAGCCGCACGTCTCGAGCGACTTCTCGTCATGCTCCTTCGACGAACCCGTAGCACCGCCGATACCGTCACGGCCCGTGCGACCACCCAGGTAGATCACCACATCGCCCGGCGTGGGGCTCTCGCGGCGTACATTTTCAGCCTTCACGGCACCGACCACAGCACCTACCTCGAGGCGCTTGGCCACATAACCTGCGTGGTAGACCTCGCGTACATGGGTCGTAGCCAGACCAATCTGGTTACCATAGCTCGAGTAGCCGGCAGCGGCCTTCTTCGAAATGATGCTCTGCGGCAACTTACCGGGGAGCGTATCCTCCACCTTCTGGTAGATATCGCCCGCACCCGTTACGCGCATCGCCTGGTAGACATAGCTACGGCCCGACAACGGGTCACGAATCGCGCCACCCAGACAGGTCGAAGCACCACCGAAGGGCTCGATTTCGGTCGGGTGGTTGTGGGTCTCGTTCTTAAACTGCAGCAACCAACGCTCGGTCTGTCCATCCACATCGACATCGACGAAGATCGAGCAGGCGTTGTTCTCCTCGCTCTGCTCCATATCATCGAGCAGACCGCGCTTACGCAGTACGCGGGCACCGATCGTGGCCATATCCATCAAACAAAGGGGCTTGTGCTCGCGACCCAGCTCGCGACGGATGTTGAGATAGAGCGCCAGCGAACCCTCGATCTCCTCCTTGAGGAAGGACTCCTCCACCGTGATACCCTCCAACTCGGTCGTAAAGGTCGTGTGGCGGCAGTGGTCGCTCCAATAGGTATCGAGGATGCGCAGCTCCGTCTCATAGGGATCACGACCCTCGGCGCGGAAGTAACGCACCACCTCGCCCAGGTCGTCGGCATTCATCGCCAGCCCCATCTTCTTGCAGTAGGCGGCAAACTCCTCCTGCTTCATCTCGCGGAAGCCTTCCAGCACCACTACGGGAATCACCTCGGCCTGCTCCTGCTCGGAGAGGATATCGAGGTTCTTCTCGCGCGACTCCACAGCGTTGATGTAGTAGTGGCGAATCTTGGCCATCTGCTCCTCCGTAACGCCCTTGTCGAATACCAGCAGCTTCGACGAGCGGATGCGGACATTGGCCGTCGGATCAACCAGGCGGACACAATCCACGGCCGAGGCGGCGCGCTGATCAAACTGACCGGGGAGGAACTCCACAGCCAGCGAGGGACGACCCTCGGTGTCGAACGCATCGGTCACGGTATCGGTCACCACCTCGCCGAAGACACCGTAGCGGCATTTCTCCTTCAGCTCCTCCGAGAAGCCGAAGAGGTCATAGACACAGAGGAGGCGCAGCTCCTCGATCTGCAGGTTCAGGTTGCTGTTCAGCTCCCGCTTCAGGCTCTCGGCCTCGACACGGAAGCGATCTTTCTTCTCAACAAATATGCGGAAATTTTTCATAGTCTTGTTTGGGGATTGTGCTGTTGGGGATTAAATCTCGATCTTCAGAACTGCCTCGGTCTGCTTTTGACGGAAAGCATCGAGTTTGGCGGCAAGCTCCTCGTTCGAGAGGGCCAACATGGCTACGGCATACAGGGCGGCATTCTTTGCACCGTCGATGGCCATCGTCGCCACGGGAATACCCGAGGGCATCTGCACGATCGAGAGCAACGAATCCATACCATTCAAGGCCTTCGAACGCACCGGAATACCGATCACGGGCAGGGTCGTCATGGCGGCAATCACACCCGGCAGGTGGGCAGCACCGCCCGCACCGGCAATGATCACCTTCAGACCGCGCTCCTTGGCCGTCTTCGACCACTCGGCCAGGGCATCGGGGGCGCGATGGGCACTGATAACGCGCTTCTCGCACTCGATACCGAACTCTTCCAATGTCTTGATGGCTCCGCTCATTACCTCGTAATCGCTTGCCGAGCCCATAATTACACCAACTTTCATTTTATCGTCTTTTATTTATTGTTTTCTTTCGTTTTATCACATTCGTCGAGAGCCACCCGATTAAATAAATCCGCCACATCCCTGCGGATGCGGCGGCATACGTCTTATGTTACGGTATAATCTGCTGGCTTTGACCCTTCAAGGAGGCGCACTTTACCTGCACACTACCGCCCGACAAGGCCATCGACCCCTCAGCCGATCGACTGCGTCGAAGTTTAAAAGCGGTATGGTAATAACGGTACATTCGCCTCAAAAAAACTTTCGGACAAAAGTACAAAAAATTCAGGCAACGACAAAGCCTTTCGCCCTAATATTCTACTAACAAATTATCCACAAAACCGCAGTTTTGTGGATATTTTGTAGAACGTATCGACAATCCCTCCAAACCTCCCTTTACAATGATTGCCATTGTGACTGCTTGCGCGCCTCGGCAAAGTTCACCTATGACCTTTGCACTCGGCTGTTGCAGCAGTTGATAAGGGAGGCGTAGTCGCTTCGCTCCTGTTCGGGTGCTACTCAACCTTACCTCAAAAGATTTTTTTGGTAAAATGCCTAAAATCTGCTATCTTTGTAATGCTATCCACGGGGTAGCAACATATTAGATGGCATTTAGGCTATTGCTAACCTTGTAAAAACGACCAAATTATTTACACACAGCAATAGGCACGATAAATGCCCTCGCCTTATGGCGTGGGTTGTGCTTATGTGTGTATGGGTACTTGGTCGTCCCTTCAAGGTATAAGCGCGATCCGCGTCTCTTTTATTTTAGTTAGACGGTTGCCATCTGACGGCAATGAAACTTTTTGTTTAACTAAATCAATGTATTATGAAAAAGATCTTTTTACTTCTCGTAGCTGTACACACTGCCTGGAATGTCAGTGCGCAGGAATTGGAGAAACAATCTCCCGTAAAATATCAGGGTGAGGTTGAATTTGGATATTCGCTCAATCTCGAAACGGAGAAAATGGGGCGTTTCAACCTGCATACGATTCAAGGCATTCGTATCGGCGAGCATTTCTCAACGGGTATTGGAACAGGTCTGGATTACTACCACAACACCGTTGCCGGAGGCGAATTAGTTATTCCCGTATATGTAAACATGAAGGGTTATCTGCCTAAATTCGAGAATATTCAACCCTTCTTATCAATGGATATGGGTATGGGCTTCGGTGTCACAGAAGATATTAAAAAGATGTCCGGTGGCACATACGGTTTTGCAATCGGTGTCGTCGGAGGTAAGTTTAAGGCGCAGATTGGTTACAACATCCAGTCTGTTACCGAAGAGGGTGCAGGTATTTATTACAAAGCCATTCAATTCAAATTTGGCTTTATGTTTTAATAAGTATTAGAAAGAGCCTTATTTAGCACCACCCAAAGCGAGGCCATTGGCCGAAGCGTGCAAGTCCTCCCTTTCTCAAAGGGAGGATTTAGGAGGGAATGTAAGTATTTTATTATTTTAATGCGCTTTCCCGATTGCGGCCTTTCGGGCCTCCGATGGGAGGTTTTGAAACGGAATATCCACCACCCAAGACTTGCTTGGCGTGGTGGATATTTTGTTTCAAGAAAGTTGCCGAAGGGCAACCGAAAGGCTGTTGCGGTAACACACCGCACAGAAATCACCTCCGAGAATTTCTCGCTCGCTACTTGGCTTTGGCCTCGCAGTATGCACAGCGCAGCGTGCCATCCTCCGAATAGCGGAAGATCGGATCGACATCCTCGGTGGCGGAGATACAGCGCTTGTTGGGGCAGGTGTAGTCGCCCGTGATATACTCCTCGCCAAAAACGGGGGTTTTGTCGAAGGGCTTGTTCTCGTCGGCCCACTTCAGGAGCGTATAGATTAGCGCCATGCGGACAAACTTACCATTCTCGACCTGGCGGAAATAGACGGCGCGCTTGTCGTTATCGACCGAGCGGGTGATCTCGTTCACGCGGGGCAGCGGGTGGAGGATGATCATATCCTCGCGGGCGGCCTTGAGTTTCTCGGGATCGAGCACGAAGCTATCCTTCACACGGTCGAACTCCTCCTCATCGAGGAAGCGCTCCTTCTGCACGCGGGTCATGTAGAGGATGTCGAGCTTGTCCATCACCTCCTCCATGGTGCGTACCTCCTCGAACTCGAGGGCCGAGTTGGCGCGCATCTCCTTGAGCATGTAGCTCGGCAGGCGCAGCTCCTCGGGCGAGATGAGGTAGATGCGGATACCCTCGTAACGCGAGAGGGCCTTGATGAGCGAGTGGACGGTGCGGCCGAACTTCAGATCGCCGCAGAAGCCGATCGTGAGGTGGTCCAGACGACCCTTTTCGCGTTTGATGGTCAGGAGGTCCGTGAGGGTCTGCGTCGGGTGGGCGTGGCTGCCGTCGCCGGCGTTGATCACGGGAATACCTGCATATTGCGAGGCCACGAGCGGAGCGCCCTCCTTCTGGTGGCGCATGGCGATGATGTCGGCGAAGCAACGGATGACACGCACCGTGTCGGCTACCGTCTCGCCCTTCGATACGGAGGAGGAGGCTGCATCCGAGAAGCCAATCACCTGACCACCCAGCTCCATCATGGCCGATGTGAAGCTGAGGCGGGTACGGGTCGAGGGTTCGTAGAAGAGGGTGGCGAGTTTCTTGCCTTTGCAAGCCTCGCGGTACTTGTCGCGGTTGGCGATGATATCTTCGGCCAGCGTAACGATCTCGTGGATCTCCTGTACCGAAAGGTCGGTCGGATCGATCAAATGACGCATAGTGGTAATGTTTTAAGGGCGAAAAAAAGGTGGGAAAGGTTGCTAAAGGTTGCTAAAGGCTACTAAAGGTTTCTAAAGGAAACTAAAGGGCCTTCCTCCCATAATTTTGATTTTAGAGGAGCAGATTTTGTGCTTTGTGCGGTGGGCGCGGATAGGCTGTACTTGAGGTATTCCATTCACGACCGAAAGCGGGAGGCGCAAAGATGCTCTACAAAATCGAACTACCGTAATTTTGATTTTAGAGGAGCAGATTTTGTGCCGCCCGAAGGTTGGTGTGGATGGGCTGTACTTGAGCGTACTGCCCATTCACGCCAAGCGAGTAGGTACAAAATATGCCCTATAAAATCGAAATTACTTCATCCAGGACTCGTCAGAGGGGCTATTACGGAACTTAATCAGCTTCTCCTTGTCCTCTACTTTGATGTAACCCTCCTCGGCGGCTACCTCTACGAGGGCATCGAGGTTGGAAAGGGAGTAGTTGATCACGTTGGCCTCGGCCATGCGATCCAGACCCTTCTTCATGCCATAGGTGAAGATCGAAGCGACACCCAGCACCTCGGCACCGGCCTCACGCAGGGCATTGACCACCTCGATGCAGGAGCCACCGGTCGAAATGAGGTCCTCGATCACGACCACCTTCTGGCCCTTCTCGAGCTTACCCTCGATCTGGTTACCGCGACCGTGATCCTTCTGACCCGAGCGGACATAACCCATCGGCATATCGAGAATGGTAGCGGTAATGGCGGCATGAGCGATACCGGCCGTCGAGGTACCCATCAGCACCTCGGCCTCGGGGAATTTCGTGCGGACGATCTCGGCCAGACCTGCCTCCACATGCTTACGCACCTCTACGGCGGTCAGCGTCAGACGATTGTCGCAATAAATCGGGCTCTTGATACCGCTGGCCCAGGTAAACGGCTGGTCGGGGCGCAGGAAAACGGCGCCGATCGACAGCAAATCTTTGGCAATAAGTTTCTCCATAGTTGTATTGATATTTAATTCTATTCCAACGCTTTGCGCAGCAACTCCGTCACCTCGTCGGGATAGATGCCGCCTTCGTGCGCCTTCTCGCCGTCGAGGTAGAAGGTCGGGACATAGTAATAGTCGTACTTGTCCGCCTCATCGGGCTCCTCGGACTCCTCGATGAGTTCGATTTCGATCGGCTGCAGCTCGGGATGGGCCGCCTTGGCCTCCTCGATGTAGCGCAGTGCCTTCTTGCAGAAGGGGCAATTTTTGAGGTAGAAGAGTTGTACGCGTTTCATCTGTTTCGGTGTTCAAATGATTTGTTACTCGCCCAAAAACTCTGCCACACAGCGACGATAAGCCGCTACGGGGTCGGCAGCCGCCGTAATGGGGCGACCTACGACGATAAAGTCCGAGCCAATCTCACGAGCGCGGGCAGGGGTCGTCACACGCACCTGGTCACCCACCTCGCCATCGGCAAAGCGTACACCGGGGGTGATCGTCAGGAACTCTTTGCCGCAAGCCTCCTTGACCATACCGGCCTCGAGGGGCGAGCAGACCACACCGTTCAGGCCGGCAGCCTTCGTGTTCCGGGCATACTTAACGATCGTGTCGTTGATCGAGGCGTTGATGAGCAGCTCCTGCTGCATGCGCTCCTCGCTCGTCGAGGTGAGCTGCGTCACGGCAATCAGCAGGGGGCGCGTACCATCCTCACGCGTCAGCCCCTCCAGGGCGGCCTTCATCATGTCGATCGTGCCGGCAGCGTGTACGTTGGTCATATCGACATCGAGGCGCGAGAGCACCGACATGGCCTTCTTCACCGTGTTGGGGATATCGTGCAACTTCAGATCGAGGAAGATTTTATGGCCGCGACGTTTGATCTCGCGTACAATCGAGGGACCCTCGGCATAGTAAAGCTCCATACCGATCTTGAGGAAGGGTTTGCGCTCCTCATCCTTGAACAGGTCGAGGAAACGGAAGGTATCTTCTGCCGACTTAAAGTCGCAAGCAATAATTACATCGTTCTGAATCATAGTTTTCCGTATTTCTTTATTTCACAATTCCGATAATATCCGTCAGACGCTCGATACCAAGGCGCTCCATCTCCGCAGGCAACCCCTCGACGATCTTCTTCGAGGCGTAGGGATCGATGAGGTTGGCCGCTCCGACCTGCACGGCCGTCGCTCCGGCCATCATCATCTCGATCACGTTCGAGGCCGACTGCACACCGCCACAACCCATGACGGGAATCGAGCAGGCTTTGGCCACCTGATAGACCATTCTGACGGCCAGCGGGAAGATCGCAGCGCCCGAGAAACCGCCCATCGTATTGGCAATGACGGGTTTGCGACGCATCGTATCGATGCGCATGCCGAGCAGCGTATTGATCAGGCAAAGGCCATCGGCACCCGCCTCCTCGCACGCCTTGGCAATCGAGACGATATCGGTCACGTTGGGCGAGAGTTTGATGTAGACGGGCTTCGTCGTCACGGCCTTCACGGCACGGGTCACCTCAGCAGCTGCCTCGGGCGATGTGCCGAACGACATACCGCCGTGGCGCACATTGGGGCACGAAACATTGACCTCGATGATGCTCACCTGCTCCTCCTTGTCGATCTTCTCGCAGCAGTAGGCGTACTCCTCGATCGAGAAACCCGAAATATTGGCAATCACGGGTTTATGGAAGTAGGTCTTCAGGAGCGGCAGCTCATGCTCGATGACATGCTCGATGCCCGGATTCTGCAGACCCACGGCATTGATCATACCCGACTCGCACTCCGCGATGCGGGGCGTGGGGTTACCGAAGCGCGGCTCCTTGGTCGTACCCTTGAAGGAGAACGAACCGAGGATGTTGATGTCGTAGAAATCTTTGAACTCGTTGCCGAAGCCAAAGGTGCCACTGGCGGGGATCACGGGATTATCCAGTTTCAACCCGCTCAAAACTACGGATGTATCTCTTACCATATTACCTCCTCTTTTAACAGAACGGGACCCTCTTTACAAATGCGCTTATTGCCATACTTGGTCTTGCACGAGCAACCCATGCAGGCACCAAAGCCGCAACCCATACGCTCCTCGAACGAGAGCTGGCCCTCGCACTCGGTGTGGTCGTAGAGCGCTTTGAGCATCGGCAGCGGACCGCACGAGAAGAAGTAGCCGAAGTCGATCTTCAGCTCCTCGATGGCGGTCGTCACAAAGCCTTTGACACCTTTCGAGCCATCGACCGTCGTTACAACCACCTCGCAACCAAGGGCCTTAAACTCCTCCTCGTAGAAGAGTTCCGAGGCGGTGTTAAAACCGAGAATCACGGTCACCTGACGACCCTCGGCAAGGAGCTTCTTGGCCAGGTTGTAGAGGGGCGGAACACCCACCCCACCGCCAACCAGGAGGTTGCGCTCCGTGGCCTTCGCGGTGTCGAAACCGTTACCAAGACCGGTCAAGAGGTCGAGCTTCTCGCCCGCCTGCATCCCGCTCATCTGCTTCGTACCCTCGCCTACTACTTTGTAGATCAGCGTGATCGTATGCTCGTCGTAGTCCGATACGGAGATCGGGCGGCGCAGGAATTTCCCCTCGAGGGCGATATTGACGAATTGGCCCGGACGGGTAATCCACTCGGTATCACCCTCCAACACCATCCGCCAAACAAGCGGCGTGAGCGGCTCGTTACGCAGGATTGTATAGATAGCGTTTTTGTACATGGTTGCTTAAAAGGCATTAAAGGCAAAAAGGCGGGAATGGTTGCTAAAGGTTGCTAAAGGCTCCTAAAGGTTACTAAAGGCTGCTAAAGGCTGCTAAAGGTTACTCAAGCCTCCCCACCCCGGATTTTGATTTTAGAGGAGCAGATTTTGCGCCGACCGAAGTTCGTCTTGGATGGGCTGTACTTGAGCGTACTGCCCATTCAAGACGGACAAGAAGGTGCAAAATATGCCCTATAAAATCGAAATTACTTCGCGTCGATGGTCGATACACGCAATGTAATCTCCTCCAACACATCGAGCAGTACGCGTACCGTCTCGAGGGCGGTGAAGACCGTTACGTTGTTCTCGACGGCGGTGCGACGAATCTCGTAACCATCCAGACGGGTGTTGTGCTGGTTCACGTCGATCGTGTTGATCACATAGCTGACGTGACCCTGGCGCAACGAGTCGATGATCTCGGACGAGCCCTCGTTGAGCTTGCGGCGCGTACGGGTACGCACACCGTGCTTGCGGAGGTAGTCCGCCGTACCGGCCGTAGCCTCGATGTTGAAGCCGAGGTCGTAGAAACGCTTGATCAGGGGCAGCGCCAACGGCTTGTCGGCATCGGCAATCGAGACGAGAATCGTACCGTAGTTCGATACGTTCATGCCCGTAGCCTGCAGTGCCTTATAGAGGGCGCGCGTGAGCTTATCGTCGTAGCCGATCGCCTCACCGGTCGATTTCATCTCGGGCGAGAGGTAGGAATCCATACCGCGGATCTTGGCGAACGAGAAGGCGGGAGCCTTCACATACCAGCGACCCTTATCCTCGCCATAGACCGACTCGATGCCCTGCTCCTTGAGCGAACGACCGAGGATAACCTGCGTAGCGATGTGCGCCATCGGCACACCGGTCGATTTCGAGAGGAAGGGCACGGTACGCGACGAACGGGGGTTCACCTCGATCACATAGACCTCACCGGCCTCATCGACGATGAACTGGATGTTGTACAGACCCACGATACCGATGCGCAGACCGAGCTTGACGGTGTAGTCGATGATCTTATCGCGCACGGCCTGCGAAACGCTGAACGTAGGATAGACGCTGATCGAGTCACCCGAGTGGATACCCGTGCGCTCGATATGCTCCATGATGCCGGGGATGAAGACATCCTTGCCGTCGCAGATAGTATCTACCTCCAGCTCCTTACCCATGATGTAGCGGTCTACCAGGACGGGCGAATCGACATTCACCTCTACGGCCGTCTGCAGGTAGTGGCGCAGGCGCTCCTCGTTCGATACGATCTGCATGGCGCGACCACCCAGCACATAGCTCGGACGCACCAGTACCGGATAACCGATGCGGGCAGCAGCAGCTACACCGGCCTCGATATCGGTCACAGCCTCCGCCTCGGGCTGCGGGATGCCGAGCTCCTCCATGATCTTCTCGAAGCAACCGCGGTCCTCGGCGTTGCGGATGGCCTCCGTATCCGTTCCGATGATGGGCACACCCAGCTCGGCCAGCGGCTCGGCCAGGTTGATGGCCGTCTGACCACCGAGCGAAACGACGATCGCCTTCGGATTCTCGAGGTTGATGACGTTCATCACATCCTCCACCGTGAGGGGCTCGAAGTAGAGCTTGTCGCTGGTCGTGTAGTCGGTCGAAACGGTCTCGGGGTTGTTGTTGATGATGATGGCCTCGTAGCCTGCATCACGAATCGACCAGATGGCGTGTACGGTCGAATAGTCGAACTCGACACCCTGACCGATACGGATCGGGCCCGAACCGAGTACCACGATCTTCTCCTTGTCGCTCACGATCGACTCGTTCTCCTCCTCATACGACGAGTAGAAGTAGGGCACATAGGCCGAGAACTCGCCACCGCAGGTGTCGATCATCTTGTAGACGGGGAAGATGCCGTGCTCCTTGCGCATGAGGTACATATCGTGCTCACTCTTACCCCAGAGCTGGCCGATGAACTTATCGCCAAAGCCCATCTTCTTGGCATCCTTCAGTGTCTCGATATCGCCCACATTGTTGCGTACCACCTGCTCGAACTCGACGATGTTCTTAAACTTCTCGAGGAAGAACATGTCGATCTTCGTGTTGTTGTAGATCATCATCAGATCCACCTTGTTGCGGATGAGCTGGGCGATGGCATAGAGACGATCATCCGTACCATCTTTAATATAGGTAAGCAGCTCGTCATTCGACCAGCCGTCAAATTTCTTGTGGTAGATGTGGCAAACACCCGTCTCGAGCGAACGCACCGCCTTCAAGAGCGACTCCTCCATCGTGCGGCCGATTGCCATCACCTCACCCGTGGCCTTCATCTGCGTACCGAGCTTGTTCGAAGCATCGGAGAACTTATCGAAGGGGAAGCGGGCTACCTTCGTCACAACGTAATCGATCGTCGGCTCGAACGATGCGGGGGTCGTAGCGATGCTGATCTCATCGAGCGTAAGACCTACGGCGATCTTGGCGCTCACGCGGGCAATCGGGAAGCCCGAAGCCTTCGAAGCGAGGGCCGACGAACGCGACACGCGGGGATTCACCTCGATCAGGTAGTACTGGAACGAGAGGGGGTCGAGGGCAAACTGCACGTTGCAACCGCCTTCGATCTTCAGTTCGCGGATGATCTTCAGGGCCGAACCGCGCAGCATCTGGAACTCCTTGGCCGTGAGGGTCTGCGCCGGAGCTACTACCATCGAGTCGCCCGTGTGGATACCTACGGGGTCGATGTTCTCCATCGAGCAGATGGCGATAGCCGTATCGTTCGAGTCGCGCATCACCTCAAACTCGATCTCCTTGTAACCCTTGATCGATTTCTCGATCAGCACCTGGTGCACGGGCGAGAGGAACAGGGCGTTGCGCATCATCTCGCGCAGCTCCTGCTCGTTATCCACGAAACCGCCACCCGTACCACCGAGCGTAAAGGCGGGACGAAGCACAACGGGATAGCCGATCTTGGCAGCGATGGCGGCACCCTCGTCAATGGTCGAAGCGACATCCGACGGCAGCACCGGCTCGCCGAGCTGCTCGCAGAGGTCCTTGAACAACTCGCGGTCCTCGGCACGCTCGATCGACGAGAAGCTCGTACCCAGAATCTCGACCTGGCACTCCTCCAGGATACCCTTCTTGGCCAGCTGCACGGCCAGGTTCAGACCCGTCTGACCACCCAGACCCGGCACGATGGCATCGGGACGCTCGTAGCGGATAATCTTGGCCACATACTCCAGCGTCAAAGGCTCCATGTAGACCTTATCGGCGATGTTCGTATCGGTCATGATGGTTGCCGGGTTCGAGTTCACGAGGATCACCTCGTAACCCTCCTCGCGCAACGCCAGGCAGGCCTGCGTACCGGCATAGTCAAACTCGGCAGCCTGACCAATCACAATCGGGCCCGAGCCGATGACCATTACTTTCTTGATATCTTCTCTTTTAGGCATCTCTTCCCTCCTCCATTAAATTAACAAACTTCTTGAATACATCGTGGCACTCGGCCTCGGCACTTGCGGGGTCGAACTGCACGGCAAATACGCGGTCAATCTTGCACTCCAGGCCCTCGATCGTCTGGTCGAGCAGGTTCGTATGGGTCACCGTCACGACACCCGGCAGATCGGGCGAAACAATATAGCCGTGGTTCTGCGAAGCTACCTCCAGCAGCCCCGTGGCGAGGTTCTTGATCGGGTGGTTGCAGCCGCGGTGGCCGAACTTCATCTTCTCGACCTTACCGCCGTAAGCCAGGGCGATGAGCTGCTGACCCAGCCCCACACCGAAGATCGGCAGACGACCACGCAGCTGACGAATCAGCTCGATGACGGGCTTTACCTCCTCCGGATTACCCGGGCCGTTCGAGATCAGCACACCATCCGGGCGGAAGGCCATCACCTCCTCGACGGTCGAATCATAGGGCAGCACCGTCACGTTGCAACCCACGGCATTGAGCTGGTGTACCAGGCTGTTCTTGATACCGCAATCCACGGCCACCACATCGTAGGTGTGGTTCGGCACGCGCGACATCCAGCGCTTCTTGCAGCTCACACGCGCCACGGGATTCTGCTCCAGCTCGGTCTCCTGCAGGCGCTTCAGTGCCTCCTCCTTCGGGGTCGAGGCATCCGTCAGGATCACCTTCTGCGTACCCTCGTCACGA
This sequence comes from Alistipes sp., assembly GCA_017624955.1. Taxonomy (GTDB): domain Bacteria; phylum Bacteroidota; class Bacteroidia; order Bacteroidales; family Rikenellaceae; genus Alistipes. Next base: position 16,511 of record JAGAMA010000040.1, on the reverse strand, counting down.
ATCACGCGCGTCAAGGCGCGGGTATCGAGGCCCCAGATGGCGGGGATGTTCGACTCCTCCAGCACCTCGTTCAGCGTACGGGTGTAGCGGAAGTTCGAGGGCGAGTCGTTGTACTCGCGCACAGCCATTGCGCCCATCGTCGGATTCTTCGTTTCGTAGTCGTCATCGGCCATACCGTAGTTGCCGATCAAAGGATAAGTCATCACCACCAGCTGGCCCGTGTACGAAGGGTCGGACATAATCTCCTGATACCCCACGACCGCCGTGTTGAAGACAATCTCAAGAACCACCTCGCGGTCGGCACCGAAGCCGTAGCCGTAGAACTCGCGGCCGTTCTCCAAGACAAGTTTCTTCGTAAATGCTTTCATCGTTGTTATTTAGTGTTTCGTTGTTTCGTCATAAACCGCTTTGCCATCCACCCAGGTCTGGATCGCCTTACCGCGTACCTCCATGCCGGCAAAGGGCGTTGCCTTGCCCTTCGAGAGGAAGCTCTCGGGGTCGATCGTGTAGGGAGTTTCAAGGTCGAGCACCGTCAGGTCGGCTCGTTCGCCCACGGCGATTCCGCCACCGAAGCCGAAGAGTTTGCGCGGGTTGGTACTCATCAGGTCGATCAGCTTTTCGAGCGTGATCACCCCCTTCTCGACCAGGTGGGTGTAGAGCACACCGAAGGCGCACTCCAAGCCGACGATACCCATCGCGCTCTTCTCCAGTCCCCGGCCCTTCTCCTCGGCCGAGTGGGGAGCATGATCCGTGGCCAAGACCTCGATCGTGCCATCCTGGATACCGGCAATGAGCGCCGCGCGATCCTCCGCCGAACGAATCGGGGGATTCATCTTCCAACGGCCCTCCTCCTGCAAATCCTGATCGGTAAAGATGAGGTAGTGCGGCCCCGTCTCGCAGCTCACGCGGAGGCCCTCGGCCTTCGCTTTGCGCACCAGCTCGACACTCTCCTTGGTCGAAACGTGGCAGACGTGGTATTGGCATCCCGTCTCGCGCACCAGCTCGATGTCGCGCTCAACCTGCGCCCACTCGCTCTCGGAGCAGATGCCGCGGTGGCCGTGTGCCTTGGCATACGCGCCGTCGTGAATATAACCACCCTTCAGCAGCTCGTTCACCTCGCAGTGGGCCACAATCGGCTTACCGAGGCGTCGGGCCTCCTTCATTGCCTTCAGCATATCCTCATCCTGCTGCACGCCGCGACCGTCGTCCGAGAAGCCCACCACATGGGGAGCCATCGCCTCCAGATCGGCCTGCTCACCGCCGCCCATCTGGCCCTTAGTGATGCAGCCATAGGGGATCACCTTCACCACGCCGTCGCGCTCGATGGCATCGAGTTGCAGCTGCAGGTTCTCCATCGAATCGGGGGCGGGCTTCAGATTCGGCATCGAGCAGACGAGCGTATAACCGCCTCGCGCTGCGGCTGCCGTACCCGTGGCTACGGTCTCCTTGTACTCGAAGCCGGGCTCGCGCAGATGCACATGCACATCGACCAAACCGGGCACGACACAGCGCCCCGCCAGGTCAATCACGCGATCCTCGGCCTCCGCCTCGGCACCGATGGCCACGATTCGATCGCCCTCGATGGCGAGTGTCGTCTCTACGAAACGGCCCTCGACATAGAGCTTTGCATGGGTAAAAATCGTTCTCATTGGCATCGTTTTGCATAAAAAAATAGGGCAACCGAAAACAGTTACCCTATTAAAACAAAAATCCCGCTGACTGATCGAAACAATCCGCCTTTTCACGCTTGTGGGTCGGGGATATGGCTCGCTGTTGGGTCATGGGATTACATTTTATTATGTTGGGGACAAAGGTAATGGAAATTGGTCGCCCATGCAACTTTTTCTTTAGAAAAAATATCAACCAACAATTAACAATTTCGAAAAGGGGACTAAGGAGAGCTAAAGGGAGCTAAAGGGAACAAAGGGCTATTAAGGGCAGGAAGGGCAGCAAGGCGAAACCCCTTATCGCCCTTATCGCCCTTATCACCCTTATCACCCTTATCACCCTTAGTGACCCTTCAAAAAAAAATCGGCACTGCCAAAAAGCAGTGCCGAAAAACCTAAAAGCTCAAAGCCTAAAACTAAAAAGCGGAGACAGCGCGCACATAGGTGTTGACGAACTTACGGTAGTTGTAGGTGTCGCCATTGCCCATACCGACATACAACGCACCATCGGCAGTGTACTCCTCCGAAGACCAATAGTGGCTGTCCCGAATAGTGCCTTCCGCCATGGATGAAAGGGTTGCATTGACGGCACTCTTTTTATTGTAAACAGCTTGCAACTCACTTTTCGTGGGCAGATGCCATCCCTGCCCCAACGAGTTGCATCGCTGCCTGGCCTCATTCCAATCACACTTCCACTCTTTCAACGATACCGCTTTGCCGTTTTGTCCATTGTTCCATACAGCAAAGACCACACCGCCCACACCATTGATTTCGATGTAGTCGCCCACTTTGTAGGTACGAACCGCAGGAGCGGGAGCAGATGCATGCACCGAAGAGGACGAAGAGAAGAAAGCGGCCGCTGCCCGTTTCGAAGCGGCAGGTTGTTGGGCCGATGCCGTCGCGGGCTGCTCGCGCAACAGCTTTCCCACCAGCTGATTGCAGGCTGCGGGCAGATAGTCCAAATCGGGGACAGCACGCTGGGTAGCCGAGTTGATAATCTCGCCCGTATTCGTATTGATGATGCGGGCCGTCAGCAAGACCGATTCACGGTCGAGCGCATTGATTTCGGACACCAGGACATACTGCGCGGCATAGCGTTGGTAGATAACCGACAGCGTTTCGCGCGAAATCGTACCCGTGCGCTCAAAATTATACTCCAACGAAACGATGCTCACATCGCAAAAGCCGGTGTAGCCCTCCGAATTGGTAATGGCATCCGTTAAAGAGCTACGGATGAACACCTTGGCGCCCTCCGACACATCGCCCGCCTTATCGACCACTTCGGTAATAACGACCTTCTTTTTGTTGTAGAATTGTGCCGTTGCCACCGAAACCGAAAACAAGGCAGCAAGCAACGCAAGAACAAAGAGTTTGGTTCTCATAATATATTTATTTTATCATTTTGCTTGGGGTAAACAATCTATAATTATACAAAATTAGAAAAACCGTTTCAAACGGCCAAACAATATCAAAAAAAATCGGTCCTACCGAAAAGCAGAGCCGGGGAAAATCGACAAAGAAGACTGATTAAAAAGCGGACACGGCGCGCACAGGGGCGTCATAGCCCTTATTGGGGTGGATGGTGACGCCATCGACTATAGAGACAACCCACGCGCTGGTTGAAGTATGCTCATCAGACGACCAATGGCATTTGTCGTCCAGCCCATTTTCAGCCATCGAAGCCAGGGTGTTGTTAATTGCACTTTTTTGATTAGATACAGCCTGCAACTCACTCTTCGAGGGAAGTCGCCATCCTTTGCCTAACGAGCTGCATTTCTGAACCGCCGAATACCAATCACACCTAAACTCTTTCAACGATACCGCCTTGCCGTTTTGCCCATTGTTCCACACAACAAAGACCACACCGCCCACACCATTGATTTCGATGTAGTCACCCACCTTGTAGGTGCGCACCGCAGGAGCAGGAGCAGGAGCAGGTGAGGAGGCAGGAGCGTTGGCAAAGAAGGCAGCTGCGGCACGCTTCGGGGCGGGAGCAGCGGTATCGGCCGTTGCACTCTTCTCACGCAACAACTTTATCACCAACTGGTTGCAAGCTGCGGGCAGGTAGTCCAAATCGGCCATCACTCGCTGCATAGCCGAGTTGATAATCTCACCCGTGTGGGTATTGATGATGCGGGCCGTCAGAAGCACCGACTGACTATCCAACGCATTGATCTCCGAAACCAGCACAAACTCGGCAGCGTAGCGTTGATAAATCACCGACAGCGACTCTCGTGACAGCGTACCGGTACGGGCAAAGTTGTACTCAATCGAAACAATGCTCACATCGCAAAAGCCCGTGTAGCCCTCCGAATTGGTAATGGCATCGGTCAGGGCACTGCGAATAAAGACCTTTGTGCCGTCAGCCACATCACCTGCTTTATCGACCACCTCGGTAATGACGACCTTCTTTTTGTTGTAGAACTGAGCCGATGCCATCGTGGTTGCAAAACACACAAAGAGCATGCACAAAACGACAATTTTGCCTCTCATAAAGTTGAAATTTAGGTTAATAAACTCTGCCTAAATCCCCGACTCCGACGGACTATTTGTTCTCGGTAAAAAATAAAGAAAGTGTGGAGTCGATTCGTCTATTCGGCATTAGGCGTGACCCGAGAATAAATAAACATACCCCACACCGTATAGCGCGCACCGAAAGGCACACCTATAAACGGTGATGAGCGTATTCGTTATCCTTATTCTCTAAAATCGCCATATTTTAATGCCAAGGATTAGCGAAACACTTTCACTAAACTATGTACACTACTCCGCAGAATAGCATCACGAAATTATAAAATAATCGTTAAACACACAAGATTGGACCAAAAAAAGTAATTTCCTCATCCAACCCGACCCGAAAATCCCGCTTCCCGCCCCAATTTTTAATTCTTAATTTTGCACTATCTTTACCTTCGCTCCGCGGAGTCTTCCGACCCGCGCCGCTCGGTTTAGATAGGCTGCGCCTCGGCAATGCCCTTTTATTATCGGGTAAAAATCACGACAATCGTCAGCTCCACCCAGGGAGCGTAGCGACAAAGCCTCCCTTATCAAAGGGAGGTTTGGAGGGATTGTCTATATCTTTTTTTTAGTTGAGGGGGATCTCCCCTATTGGCAGTTTTAGCCTTTCGAACCCTCCGTAGGAGGGACAAGAAGATGAATCACCACGGACATCAAGCTCGCTTGTGTCCGATGTGTTTCATCTTCTTGTTCATTGCCTTCGGCAAACGAAAGGCTAAAACCACTCACAAACCGCCACTCCGCGCCCTTTGGTCGTCGCGTGTTGTCGTGCTTTTTGCCCGATTTTTTTGGCATTGCGCTCGGCTTGCACTATCTTTGCCAATCGTATGACCATGCAACAATTCACACTCCCCTTTCTCTTGACGCTCGCGGCCGGTTTGGCTACGGGCATCGGCAGCATCATCGCCTTCGTAGCCAAGAGCACGAATCGCCGCCTGCTCTCCTTCTCGATGGGTCTTTCGGGCGGTGTGATGGTCTATGTCTCGTTCGTGGAGCTGCTGCCGCAGGGCGGTGAGCTTCTCGCGGAGGCCATTGGCGACAAGGGGGCCGAGTGGCTGAATACGGCCGCCTTCTTCGCAGGCATGGCACTGATCGGACTGATCGACTACCTCGTACCCTCGTTCGAGAATCCGCACGAGGCGCACCGCGTTGAGGAGCTGCAACATAAGCCCAAGCAGTCGAAGCTCATGCGTGTCGGGCTGATGTCGGCCCTGGCGATCGCCATCCACAACTTCCCGGAGGGTATTGCCACCTTCACGGCCGGCATGAACGACCCCACGCTCGGTCTGGCGATTGCCGTGGCTGTGGCGATCCACAATATCCCCGAGGGTATTGCCGTTTCGGTGCCTATCTTCTACGCCACCGAGAGCCGCAAGAAGGCCTTCCTGTGGTCACTCCTCTCGGGTCTTGCCGAGCCCCTCGGAGCGCTCGTGGCCTGGCTGCTGCTGGCACCGATCCTGACCCCCACGCTACTCGGCTGCGTACTCAGCTCCGTGGCGGGTATCATGGTCTATATTTCGCTCGATGAACTGCTGCCTGCCGCCCGTGAATATGGCGAGGCACACACGGCCATCGCCGGTGTGGTGGTCGGCATGATCGTCATGGCTGTCAGCCTGTTAATGCTGTAATACAAACCCATAAGAAACCGAAAATTTACGCAATGGATATTCTCTTACTCCTCGTCGGCCTGGCGCTGATCCTGGGCGGCGCAAACTACCTCACGGATGGCGCATCGGCCCTGGCACAACGCCTCCGCATGCCCGAATTTTTGATCGGTCTTACGATCGTTGCCATTGGTACCTCGATGCCCGAGATGGTTGTCTCGGTGCTCTCGTCGATCAACGGGCAGAGCGACATGGCCATCGGCAACGTGGTCGGCTCGAACATCTTCAACGTCTTCATGGTGTTGGGTCTCTGCTCGATCATTCACCCGATTGCCTTCACGAAGGAGAACATCCGTTTCGACATCCCCTTCTGCGTGCTGGTCTCGGCTCTCTTCGTCGTGATGGCCTGCGACACGCTGATCGGCTGGGGATCGACCGACACGATTTCACGCTTCGATGGTGCGATTATGTTGCTGCTCTACATCGGTCTGATGACCTGGACCATCCGCACGGCCAAGCGCCCCGAAAAGGTGGAGGATGGCGCGAAGCCGATGGCCTGGTGGCTGACGATCGTGATGATCGTGGGCGGTCTTTGTGGCTTAGTTTTCGGTGGCGAGTTGTTCCTCGACAGCGCCACCTCGATAGCCCGCAAGCTCGGTATCTCGGAGTCGGTCATCGCCATTACGCTCGTGGCCGGCGGTACGTCACTTCCCGAGTTGGCCGCCTCGGTCGTATCGTTCCTCAAAGGCAAGGTGGGCATGGCCCTGGGTAATGTCGTGGGTTCGAACATCGCCAACATCCTGCTGATCCTCGGTGTCTCCTCGACGATCAACCCCCTGACGATGGGCGGCATCACGCTCTTCGACCTCCTGGTTACGCTCCTGACGGCCGTACTGCTCTATGTGACGAGCTTCACGTTCCGTCGCCGTGAGCTGGATCGTGCCGAGGGTGTGATTTTCCTGCTGCTCTACGCCGGCTACATCTACCTGCTGGTGCGCTAAGGGTTGCGAAAGCGAAAATAAATCACTACATTTGTCGAATAGGACCTAATTTTTTCGCATGATGAACCATCTGTTGTTTCTTGGCAACCTCGGTTGGGGTGAGCTGATTATCATCGCCCTGGTTGTGCTGCTATTGTTCGGCGGCAAGAAGATTCCCGAACTGATGAAGGGGCTGGGCAAGGGTGTCCGCTCGTTCAAGGAGGGGATGCAGAACCCCGACAAGGAGGAGAACGAGCCTACCAAATAGCCGATCCGACCCATGCAGGGGGAGCAGAATTTCTGGGATCACCTCGACACGTTGCGTGCGGGGGTGTTGCGTGTTGCCGCCTTCTTATTGGTCGGCATGATCGCCCTCTTTGTGGCTATGCCGACACTCTTCCAAGAGGTGATTCTCGCCCCCACGGAGGAGGATTTCATCCTCTATCGCTGGATAGCCCGCCTGGCGGGTTCGGCCTCGATTTTCGGATCAAAACCCCTCGAGGTCGAGCTGATCAACATCCATGTAGCCTCGCAATTTACGACCCACCTGAGCGCCTCGTTTTATGGGGCGTTGCTGCTCACGGTTCCCTACCTGCTCTACGAAATTTGGCGCTTCATCAGCCCTGCGCTCTACCCGCGGGAGGTGCGCGGCGTGCGCATCGCCTTCGTAAGTGGCGGAGGACTCTTCTATGCGGGGTGCCTTGTCGGCTACCTGATCGTATTCCCCATCATGTTCCGCTTTCTGGCGCAATATTCGTTGAGCGATGCGATTGCCACGCAGATTTCGCTCCAATCCTACATGAATAACTTCTGGGGCATGACCCTCACGATGGGGCTTGCCTTCGAGCTGCCGATCGTCGTTTGGCTGCTCTCCGCGCTCGGCCTTGTCAAGCGCGCGCAACTGCGCGCCGCGCGCCGCTATGTGGTCTGCGCACTGCTCGTTGTTGCAGCCCTGATCACCCCTTCGGGCGACCCCTTCACGCTTGCCGTGGTCTTCCTGCCGCTCTACCTGCTCTACGAGGCCGGCATCCTCTGCGCCAAGGCAAAATAGACAATTCGAAGCAAAAATCAAAAATATTTTTAGTTGTGTGAATCAACTAACAATAAATTGTATATCTTTGTTTAATAAAGAGGAATCAACCTATACTTAAAATCAATAAACTAACACCATGGAACAAAACAAGGTGCAGGAGTTGCACGACGTTGTGATTCGCTTCTCGGGCGACTCGGGCGACGGCATGCAGCTCACAGGCACACTCTTTTCCGACACGGCCGCCTTGGAGGGTAACGGCATCTCGACCTTCCCCGACTATCCGGCCGAAATCCGAGCTCCGCAGGGCACAGTTGCGGGTGTTTCGGGTTTCCAGGTACACTTTGGCGACCACCGCGAGCTCAATCCGGGCGACTACTGCGATGTGCTGGTAGCCATGAACCCCGCAGCGCTGAAGGCCAACCGCAAGTGGCTGAAGCGTTCGGCCACGGTCATCTTGGATGGCGACTCGATCACCGAGGAGAGCCTCAAGAAGGCTGGTTTTGCGACCCTCGATCCAATCGAGGAGCTGGGTCTGGGCGACTACAACATCGTAGCTCCCGACATCACCTCGCTCACGCGCGAGGCCTTGAAGGATACGGGCCTCGACAACCGCGCGATCGTGAAGTGCAAGAACATGTTTGCCCTGGGCATCTGCTTCTGGCTCTTCGACTGCCACGAGGATCACGCCTTCCAATACCTGGAGGCCAAATTCCAAAAGAAGAATCCCTTGATCGCCGAGGCCAACAAGCTCGCCATCAAGGCCGGTTATAACTTTGCCGCCAACACCCACCAGCTGGCCAGCCACTACCGTGTCGGCTCGGCGCATCTGGAGAAGGGTACCTACCGCACCATTTCGGGTAACGTAGCAACGGCTTGGGGTCTGATGGCTGCTGCCGAGAAGGCCGGTCTGCCGCTCTTCTGCGGTTCGTACCCCATCACCCCCGCCACGGTCATCCTCGAGGAGCTTGCCAAGCGCAAGGATCTGAATGTAAAGACCGTGCAGGCCGAGGATGAGATCGCCGGTATCTGCACCGCCATCGGTGCCGCCTATGCAGGTAACTTCGCCGTTACCTCGACCTCGGGTCCGGGTCTTTCGCTCAAGAGCGAGGCGCTGGGTCTGGCCGTGATGATCGAGTTGCCGCTGGTGGTGGTCGATGTGCAGCGCGGAGGTCCCTCGACGGGTCTGCCGACCAAGACCGAGCAGAGCGACCTCGTACAGGCACTCTATGGCCGCAACGGCGAGTGTCCGCTGATCGTCGTGGCCGCCTCGTCGCCCAGCGACTGCTTCCACTACGCCTTCGAGGCGGGTCGTCTGGCCATGGAGCACATGACCCCCGTTGTACTGCTTACCGACGGCTTTATCGCCAACGGTTCGGAGCCGTGGCGCATCCCCTCGATGAAGGACTACCCCGCGATCGTTCCCCCGATCGTGGAGACCGCGCCCGAGGGTGGCTTCATGCCCTATGTGCGCAACGAGAAGCTGGCGCGCGGCTGGGCCTTCCCGGGTAAGACGGGTCTGGAGCACCGTGTAGGTGGTCTGGAGAAGGATGCCGTGAAGGGTTCGATCTCGCACGACCCCGCGAACCACCAGAAGATGACCTTCCTGCGTGCCGAGAAGGTCAGAAAGGTAGCCGACTACATCCCCGCACAGACGGTTTATGGCAACGAGGAGGGCGACCTGCTCGTAGTAGGTTGGGGCGGTACGCGCGGCCACCTGCAGAATGCCGTGGATCAGCTCCGCGAGGAGGGCAAGAGCGTGTCGCTGTGCCACTTCAACTACATCAACCCCCTGCCGAAGGGTGTGCGTGAGATCTTCGCCAAGTTCAAGAAGATCGTTGTCTGCGAGCTCAACGAGGGTCAGTTTGCCAACTACCTCCGTCAGCAGTTCCAGGAGTTCGAGTACCAGCAGATGAACAAGGTCGAGGGTCAGCCCTTCACCATCGTCGAGCTGAAAGAGAAGTTTGAAACCTTATTGCAAAAGTAGAGTCATGGCAGAATTCAAATATACCGCAGCAGACTTTAAGTCGGATCAGGAGGTACGCTGGTGCCCGGGATGTGGCGACCACGCCATCCTGAATGCCGTGCAGCGCGCGCTGCCCGAGATCGCCGATGCTACCGATACGCCCCACAACAAGTTTACCTTCGTGTCGGGTATCGGTTGTTCGTCGCGCTTTATCTACTACATGAAGACCTTCGGTTTCCACTCCGTACACGGCCGTGCCAACGCCGTAGCTACGGGTGTCAAGACCGCCAACCCCGACCTCTCGGTGTGGGTAGCTACGGGTGACGGCGACTCGCTGGCCATCGGTGGTAACCACTTCATCCACGCCATCCGTCGCAACGTGGATCTGAACATGATCCTCTTCAACAACGAGATCTACGGCCTGACGAAGGGTCAGTACTCGCCCACCTCGAAGTTGGGCAAAATCACCAAGACCTCGCCCTACGGTACGGTCGAGAAGCCCTTCAACCCGGGCGAGTTGGTCATTGGTGCCAAGGGTTCGTTCTTTGCCCGCTCGATCGACATGGAGGTCATGCTGACGAAGGAGTGCCTCGTCTCGGCCGCCAAGCACAAGGGTATGTCGGTGGTGGAGGTGTTGCAGAACTGCGTCATCTTCAACGACAAGACCCACGCCCTCTTTGCAGGCGACAAGGCTACGCGCCAGGAGCATACGATTACCCTGCGCCACGGCGAGAAAATGATCTTCGGTGCCCAGCGCGACAAGGGTCTTGTGTTTGAGAACATGAAGCTCAAGGTGGTAACTCTCGGTGAGGATGGCTACACGGAGGAGGATCTTTTGACGCACGATGCACACGAGAAGGATACGACGTTGCACGCCATGCTGGCTGCCATGAAGTACCCCGACTACCCCGTAGCCGTGGGCGTGATCCGCGATGTGGACGATCCGGTGATCTACGATCAGGGCGTTCAGCAGCAGGTCGAGGAGGTCAAGGCCAAGAGCAAGATTCGCTGCATGGATGATCTGCTCCGCTCGGGCGAAACGTGGGAGGTCGAGTAACAAGCACCTTCAACGCACAGAAAGAGGGTTGTGGTTTTGCCACAACCCTCTTTTTTATTTTTTTTGCCGAAAAATTTGCAGGTAAGATTTTTTGCCGTATATTTGCACTCGCAATGGGGGATTAGCTCAGTTGGCTAGAGCGCTTGCATGGCATGCAAGAGGTCATCGGTTCGACCCCGATATTCTCCACAATGAAAATCAGCCACTTACAATCGCGTAGGTGGCTGATTCTTTTTTCTATGTGCACACAATTTACACACAACTCCCATTTTTAGGCTATTTACGGAAGTAATCCCACACCTTCGTTGTGCCGTCCCAATCCTCGTCATCGAACCAGAACGCAACGGCCAGGTCGATAATCAGCTCGTCGGCCTTATCCGGCATGTGTTTCTTAGCGGCCTTACAGAAGTCGTGGTAGGATGCGTTCAGCGCAACATAGAAGTCCCACTCGTTGTAGGCGGCAGGAATCTTTGAGCGCATGCCGTTCAGCACGGCGTTCGTCTGCTCGATGCTCCAATGCTTACCTTTGTAGGTGGTGCCATCCATCCCTTTGTGGTGCATCTTCTCGACTTCCCACTTGGCATACGCCTCGTTGAAATGATGACCAACCATTACCTCGTGCTGGTCTCGCAAAAACGACCAATAGAGATCGGGGTACTCCTCCTTGATTTTCTCCAGAAGCACAGACACGCTTTCGATGCTGCTCCACATCGCTTTTTCGTCGCCTCGAAATTTGGCGGCATTTGCTTTTACTATATCGTAGTAGTTCATGGTGTTGTTTAACAGTTAGGACACCCACCTTTGAATCGGGGTGTCGGTTTATACTTGCGAGGTGGCACGATGCGCGGAACGACCACCTCCTGCGGTGCTTGCACCTGTTTTACCTTTGTAGTCTTTGCCATAGTTCATCATATTTGCGGTTCAGCCACCCGAGCAGTAAGCCAAACCAAAACGATAGATAGGCCACGATGAGTGATAGCCCGATAGCGATAAATACATTACACCCGACAAACACAAGGACGAGCAGCGCGATCCAAAAGGAAAGGCATTTCGGGCACTTGGCGACTTTCAGACCCACACGCGCAATAGCTTCGGGTAATCCGAGGTGATGCGCGAGGGTTGCAAGCATCATCACTATCAGGGCTATCAACATCATATTATGCGACCGTTACAACGAGAGGCGATTCGCTCACGAAGTTTCGACTGCACGTCTTGCAGGGTGCTCCGGCAATCGTGTTGATCGTCGTCCCCTTTGCGAGGGTTACGGTCGTCACCGTGGCCGCCGCAATCGGAATCGTGAAATCCTGCGAGATCAACTGCGACTTCGTGCAGCACACGTTTCCATCGCACGGAACATACGAGATCACACCCTCAACGTGGATCGTTGCAAGAAACTGCCCCACGCCGACCTGCGTAATCCCTACAAGAGAGAATACCGGAGCAAACACGGGGGTCTGCTCCACGCACGAAGGCTTACACAACTTCTGCGTGATGTTAATCAGGTACTGATACGGCGAAGCCACCGAGCCGGCTGCAAGCGTCGCCGTAATGTTTGCGAAATAGTTTTTAGCGTTCATAGCTCATGTCGTTTTTGACCCTCTTTTAGATAGGTTGCTCCGCGCCGAAGGTCGTTGGCTCGGAGGGTTGTGTTTCAATGGGCGTTGCTGACAATGCAGCCAAAACCATATCGAGCTTTGCCGATACAGCATCCACACGCTCGGCTACGGCACCGAGATTTTCGTTCGTCGTGACCAAACCGAACACAAGCTGCTCGAATATGGTCTTGGGTTGTTTAGCGTCCATTCTTCAAAAAGTTGGTTAAGAAAAAGTTGTCAGCATACCTACGCAAGGCTTCGGTTATCTTTTCGGCCCGAACCAACACGCCACGCTCATACTTTCCCTTTACAAAGTCGTAAAGAGCCTTCTCTGCGGCCTCCGCCTCCTGGGGCGTTTCCGCATACACATATAGGGTGATTTTATAGGGTCTCATAATTCACTACGGCAAAGGGGGTACATTTACGGGAGGTTGGCCGGTCGCAATCGCACCACTACCTCGGAACTGCTGAATAAGTTGAAAAGCCCCTGCGAGCTTATCCTGGTTGTTATCAAGCCACCCGAACAGATCGCCTATGGTGCTTTTGGCTTGCTCAAACATCGAGGGAGGTACGGGGTCGAAATCGGGGATGTTCTGCATGTCCTTCACGAAAAAGTCGTATAGCTTTGCCGCCTTCTCCACATCGTTGTTGCAAGCGCGTAGGCAACTCATCTTCAGTGCGACCTTGGAGGTCGGCACTACCATATCGGGGTTAATGGGTCTCGAAAACATCGTGATAAACTTTTAGAGGTTAAGAGATGGAGGGTGAGCCATCCTCACCCTCCTTTGTGCGGCTACTCGCCGTCACAGCCACAACTACGCGGCTCACTCACGCGAGCGATGCGGAGGTAGTTGCAACCACCGATGGCCGAGTTTACGCCGAAGTTCTGCGCGTATGCAGCAGCCTGCGCTGCGGCATTTGCACCCGAGTAGGCACCCGAACCCGACTGCACATCCACATACTGCGTGATCGTCGGCGTATGGAGATTCTGCCACGTCTCGCGCGACTTCTTCTCCTCCGACATAAATTTGCCGATGAACTCCGACACCTTCTCGTTGCCCTTCGAGCGAGCCTTCGATGCGGCGTTCACGCCAAGAGCGGCTGCGATAGCCACAGCCAACGCCGTACCACCGAGCACAACGCCCGTGATGGATGCGCCCTGCAACGAATCACGACGCTTGTAGCCACCGCCATAGGGGTAGCCGCCACCCTCATAGTTGAAGGGGAACATCTTTCGGGTCTCGTACAGTGCGAGATCGCCCGAAGTCAAAAAATTACCGTCCATAACCTAACTTTTTTAGTCCTGCCGGGGACTATTCCCCGACACTACAAAGGTCGGGAATGGTGCAGGGCTACGGAAGGAGTTATTTGCTACTTATTTGCGAGTTTCTTGCAGATTACTTGCACCCATCGGGGAAGAGTTTGACAAACTCCGCCTCTATCCGTTTGAAGTTAAACTCGAAAGACTTAAGCATACGTTTGTCGCCGATCGTCGAAATCTTTTGGCAGACAGCCTGCCGAGATATGCCGAGCTTGTCGGCAATGTTTCGGGGCGACATCCCGGCTCGTGAGCAGAAGTAGGCCACCATTTGACGTGCATTCACTGCATCGTCGAGCCGTGATTTGCTTTGAATAAGTATCGGTGAGATCTCTGTTTCCTCCGATACGAGATTCAGAACCTCTTTGTATATCTTGCACATAGTCAGCGTATTTTGATTTTCAGTAGTTAAGTATTACTTTACAACTCAAATGTGGTAGTATATTACCACATCCATATAGGTATGGACACAGTTATCCCACCTTTTGCGTGATCTCACGAAAAAGGCTACCTATAATCAAATGCGCATTGTGGAAACATCACCCGACCGCATCTCACTCCGTCGGAATGATTCAGAATGTATGTTAGGCTTTTGGCGCAGAAGGCGCAGACACTTGACCCTCACGATAGAGAAGCGTCGCAGGGTCGTAGCCTTTAAGAGAATGGTTAAAGATAATGTTTTCGGAGGCGCTTGCCACTCCACGTCGTCGGTTGGGTCAGCAAGATACTGCCCAGTATCGGCCACGATGCACACATCCTCGACCGACTGAAGGTCGTGGATCATCGGCAACAGTAGCGTAATGATGAGCAGCAGCTCGATCGCTCGTTTCATTGTTCAATCGTCTTTGGAGGTTCTGTATAATCTTCCCACCAAAGGAAGATTAGGTCGCAGGGCTTGGTCGTATTCTCCATCTTGTTTCTTTCCAAACGGTGACAAAACGTCACCACTTGAAAATTCTTGAAGATTCTTCAAAAACTTTCAAGAATTTACAAATACACGAACAACTGAATAATCAGGCCTCCGAGAATCGTAGCAGTCAAGTCCCACCAATCAATCGGCACGAGCTTAACAACCGTGTCGTACATCTCCTTGAGGAATGCTACCGCAATCACGGGCAGGATGCAGACCTCAAGGCCAACGACCATCGCAAAGAAGGCAGCGATAATCATACCCACAATGAAGTGCCAATGCTTGTCGATGCCAATGCCCCGAAACCAACCGAGGACCTTTTCAAAAATCTTTTTCATGGTTAAAAAGTTATTAAGTTGTAAGATACTCCAACTCCAATATAGGGGGATAGCCCCTCTCGGCTTATTCCATAGCCGACCTGTACGCCAACACCCCAACGGCTCGGCTTCTTGACCACCTCCGTGCGATAGATGGTCTTGGGGTACACCTCCATGCGCTTCATCTGCACATCGTACCCCTCCACCTCGCACTTGTATAGCGAATCGGCAAAGGTGTATCGAGAAATCGGAACGGCCACCCTCACGGTGTCGTGCACAACGATTGTGTCATTGCGCACGATTTCCACACTCGGAAGGTTGCGATAGACCACCTTCACGCGCTCGATCGTGTCGGCCACCACCTCACGCTTGACGATAGTGTCGTACTCCACGCGCTCGATCTCCACCACTTCGGGCGTTGCGAGGTAGTGACCCAAGAAAAAGGCCACCACCAAGCCAACTATGTATAGCGTGTTCTTCATAATGTTGCTAGTAATGTTGCTAGTAAGGTTGCTAGTAAGGTTGCTAGTAAGGTTGCTAGTTACGCTCTAAAGCCATACACCTTTTGCTCTACACACCATTGTGGCAGGGTGTCAATATGAAGCCATGTTACCCCCTCCTCCATGCGGATAGGATGAGGTAAGAGGTGCGCATTCTGCCGAATCTTCTGCCGTGCATCCTCTGCCGTCATGCTCTTCACCGTGAAGTCGCCAGCTTTGCCCAGCAAATGGCTCGAAAGATACACCGAACCCTTCTCCTGCACCAAAGGGCACATGTTACAACGAAGGCCACGCTGACGCATCAGCGAGTAGTTGCAAGTCATCGGGCTTTGCAGAATGTCACGACGGACGACGAGCAGGGTGTGTAGGTAGTCGGTATTGAGGAATTGCCACGAAGCCTCTCCCCACTTGGCGAAGGTGTGGTTGCAGACCAGCTCTTCAATATCGAAGAACTGTCGAATTTGATTGATTATCTCCTTGCGTGTCATATATCAATATCCGCTTTGGGGTACTCGCTTATCGCACCCCCTTCGTTCACACAACTTCATCTTCCGTTCCGCTTTAAGCTCTGCAATCTCGGCTTTCTGTTGTCCGATCGTCTGCTCTCGCTCGATGGCCTGCTCGTTGAGCTTTCGCACGAGTAGGGTCTGCTCATAGTATTTATCCGACAAATCGGCATAGCGTTTCTCCTGCTCCAGCAGTTGTTCGTCAGCGAACTTCAGTCTTTCCTTTTTCAGATGGAACTCATCCTCCTCGGCCTGAATCTTGGCCGAGTCTGCTTGAGCATCGGCTATCTTGGAGTTGGCCTTTCGGGTGAAAAGCCATTTAATAAACTCCAAGCCGCCCAAGCACCCAATCATTGAAATAAGTACCTGCCAATTCATTTTTCTATTCGTTAATGATTTCCGCCTCGGCCTCCTCGTTCGGATCGCGCATCCAATCTTCGGGCATATCGATCAACTCGTAGTCATCTTTGGTCTCCCAATGAGGCTCGTCGAGCTTCACACCACCGAGATAGTAGGTGTAGCCAAGCAGCGATTCCTCGGTCAT
>JAGAMA010000007.1 GCA_017624955.1 Alistipes sp. | reverse complement strand
TTAGCTCTAATCTCAAAGGTATTGTTTGAAATCACTCTTTCGAGTGGATAAAAACTTTGCTGCTCAATAACTTCAAAGAACGCTGTTCGTATATCTCTATAAGAACATTTTCTTATTCTGTGAGGCCCGAAGACCTCGTTTTGCTTGACCGCTTTTTCGGAGCGGAAAGTGGTGCAAAGGTAAAACCTTTTTCTTAAACCACCAAATCTTTTTGCAAGATTTTTCAAACTTTTTTTTCAGAACCTTGCTTTCGTTTTTGAGGCGAAAGCGGTTGCAAAGGTAAGGCAAGAATTTCTTTTCTCCAAATCTTTTTGCAAGAATTTTCAAAAATTTTTCAGAACCTTTTCTTTGCGCTTTGAAGGAGTGTTTCTCTCTCAAAGCGGTTGCAAAGGTAGCGACTTTTTCCGATTCTCCAAATCTTTTCGGCACTTTTTTCAACCCGATTTTACACTTTTCTTTACTTTGACTGATTATCAACAATTTACAATTTTGTCAATAACGAAAACTCATGGCAAAAACGTAAAAATGGGCGAAAAACGCCCTATTATATATAAATATAGGTATAAACATCGGCCAAATGAGCCTCCGCCGCTACTAACAGAGTCGTAGTCGCAAGAAAAGCAGTTCGGCCCGAATGGAAGATACCCATTCAGGCCGAACAAAGGAGGTTCGGAGCCTCACGAGAAGGAAGAAAAACTACTCCTCGGGGGCAAACATCGGGTCCCAGGGCGGCAGCAGCGTCGCCTCACCCTTGAGCAGATCGAGGATATCGGCAGGCACAAACTGCTTTTCGGCCACCACGCGGAACATATACTCGTTGAACCACTCGTCGGTCATGATCAGGTTACCCTTCCACCCCGAGGTAGCGCCCCAGCTGTTCTCGACCATCCACTTTGTCGGTTTGCCCGCCTCGTCGAGATCCACGGCGATGAGGGTCATGGCGTGCGACGAGCCGCTGGCGAAGGTTTGGATGCGCTGCTTCTTGTCCATCGGGAAGGTGGTATCGAAGAGCGAGGCATAATCCATATTGGTCACATCGAGCACACCGCGCTTGCGATCGAGGAATTTGCCCACATCGCACGAGAAGTACATCGCCGTATTGGCCTTAAGCGAAGCGATGGCGATCTCCTTCAGGCGCTCGATCGGCAGATTAACATAGAGCCAATTCTCGCCATCGTAGACATGGCGGTCGTACTCGATCTCATAGACCTTGTAGTATTCGCGCGAGGGGTCGTTCATCAGCATCACATAGTTCTGCTCCAGCTCCTCGCCCAGGAACTCTTCATAGAAGCTCTTCGGGGTGTAGCGTTTGGTCGATACCTTCTTACCCTGCTTGTCGTAGCGCGTCCACTCAAACTCCGTGGGCGGCACACCGAGGCACTCGACCAGGATGCGGTAGATCTCGGTCAGCTGCTCGGTCTTAAGCTTGGCCGCCTGTGCGGGCTTGGCGGCGCGCAGTGCAAGAGCAAACTCGCGGAGCTTCCAACCCAGGATCATGCGCATCTGGGCGGTATTGTTGCTCTGGTACGTTTCGGCCATCGCCTCCTTGGGCACTACGCCGTACTTCATCACCAGGTTCGAAACACCCGTAAACTGTCCTCCGTCGCCAATCGGGTTCTTCAAGAGCCACTCCACCTTGCGATCTTCGAGCGGCAGCTCGCGCGTGTCGATCACGGCCTGCAGGAAGAGGTTCGACTTCTCTAACAGGTCGTAGAAGGAGTTGTAGTTTTGCGAAAACTCGAACGAAGCGAGGTCATGCTTCTCGATCATCTTGGCACGCAGGACATTCAGACCCGTGAAGAGCCAGCAGCGCCCCGACGATTGTTGATCGGTGATGCCGACCGTCTTGACGCGGTGCGTGAAGTGGGTGTCGATCATCGCGAGGTTCTCGGCGTTGGTGGCCAGCACGGCAATCGAGTTCGAGGCCAGGGCGTTGCGCACAGCCTTCTGGGCCGAGGTGGCCGTGTAACCTTGGCGAATCTCGTTGAGCATCTTCTCGTCGATGCCGCCCTCGGTCTGTGCCGAGAGGTTGGTGGCAAGGAGCAACGCACCTGCCACAATGAGCGAATAAAGTTTCATGGTCGTAAGTTTTTGTAGCATCAAAATTCATAAAACGCGCGGAGCGTTACAGCTTGATCAACGATTTCACGGGGGCAATGCGCTCCAGGCGCTGCGCTCCCTGCAGCTCGGTCAGCTCGACCAGGAAGATAAACTCGTTGATCACCACCTCGCACTCGACCCCCTCTTTGAGGATTTTTCGCCCGTGGAGCGACCGGACAATTCCCTCGGCCGTGCCACCCGTGGCCAGCACATCGTCGATGATCGAGAGGTGAATCTTCCCCTCCTCGGCCTTGCCCGCAGCGATGTCGCTCAGGCGGTAGTAGAGGTGGTCGGCACCGTACTCCTTTTCGATGTCGATCGCCTGCAGGTCGCCCTCGGCGAAGGGGAGCTTGCCGCTCTTACGGATCGGCACGAGGTTTTCGACCTCGGGCTTGGCGATAAGCAGGGGCGCAGCAAAGAGAAATCCGCGCGCCTCGGGCGCCACCACATTGGGGGCGGTCACAGCCTCGCCGAGACGGTCGGTCAGCTCGGCAAAGAGCCGCTTATCCTGCAGCAGGGGGATGATATCGACAAACATAATCCCCTCTTTCGGGAAGTCCTTGTAAAATTTCAGGCTGTTTTTCATCTTGGATCGTTTTGCCTAAAGAGGTTGGTTGGTAGACAAATATAGGTAATTTTTGGCGAACCGCAAAGCGCTTTGATCCTAGGAGAGCAAAGAAAGCCAAGGAATCTGCTCGATTAGGCACAAAAAAAGAGGAGACCAGCGGTCTCCTCCACGGTGCGAGGCTGCACCCTGCTTTATTTAACGGCGTTAACTACTGCCTCGAATGCCTTCGGCTCGTTCATCGCCAGGTCGGCCAGAACCTTACGGTTCAGGGCGATACCCTTCTGATTGAGCTTACCGATAAACTGCGAGTACGTCATACCGTAAGCGCGAACACCTGCATTGATACGGGTAATCCACAGCGAACGGAAGGTACGCTTCTTGAGCTGGCGGTGTGCATAGGCATACTGCAGACCCTTCTCGACCGTATTTTTCGCAACGGTCCATACGTTTCCCCTTGAACCAAAGTTACCCTTGGCAAGTTTCAAAACCTTTTTTCTGTGTGCGCGAGACGCAACAGCATTTACTGAACGTGGCATATTAAAAAAGTTTTAGTGGGAAGCTCACAGCGACGCGGTTCTCCCGCATTCTTTGGGGCTGTTCCGCTCCCGATTAGAAAATGTGTTGGTTAAATCGGTTATCCGGCTATTTATTTAACCAGCAGGTTCTTGATTTTGGCCTCATCAGCCGCAGAAACGATACCCGAATAGCAGAGGTTACGCTTCTGTTTCGTCGTCTTTTTGGTCAGGATGTGACTGTGATAAGCGTGCTTGCGCTTGATCTTTCCTGTGCCGGTGAAGGTAAAACGCTTCTTCGCCGCGGCATTAGTTTTCATTTTCGGCATTGTCGTAAATAGTTAATTAGTTAAACATAGCCCGCAAAAGTACATAAAATTTCGCAAACGACAATCATTTTACCATAAAATTATTTCGCGCGCGTAAATAGAGACTACTTTTTGCGCTTCGGACGACGATAGTCGGGGAAGGTAACGGCCGCATAGAGCCGACGATAGCGACGACGGAGAGTCTCGTAGTCGGCCAACCTGTCCTCCGTGAGCGAGTGTGCACGCCAGGGCAGGTGGAGCTTCTGCTCCTTAGGGAAGGTGTTGCCGTAGAGTTCAAACTCCGAGAAGCCCGAAATCTGCGTGCGGTCGAGGCTCTCGACAATGGCTCGATCCCACTTTTTACCCGTGCGCTGCTCGATCTCGGCACGCAGCTCGGCCAACCGCCGGCGGCTGAAGCACATCTTATGAGCCACATACGAAAGGCGGCTTTCGGGCCAAAAGCCCATCAGGCGTTCGATGTTTTCGTAGTAGGGGCGGTGATATTCGCGGCTGCCGTAGAAGACCGTGCGCCCATCCTCCGCGAGGAAGGTGTGGGGGCGCAGGAGGATGTGGTCCGAGTCGATCGTCAGGAAGTAGTCGCTCTCCCCCACCCGACCCGAGAGTTTGAGCAGCTGCTGGAAGATCCAACCGCTGCGATCGCGGCCCGAGGGTTCGACCTTCACGTTCAAATCGCGCGCCGTGTAGCCCAGCACCTCGCCCTCTTCGACAAAGCGACAATCGTGCTCGCGGCAGAACTGTTCGATAAGCTCCGAGCGGGCGGCAATGATATAGATAGCGGCCACGGGATGCGCCACCTGACGGCGCACACCCTCCAGGGCCAGGGGCAGAATCCGAAGATCCTTTTCGCAGACCGGAATCAGCACATCGACCG
Organism: Alistipes sp.; assembly: GCA_017624955.1. GTDB lineage: Bacteria > Bacteroidota > Bacteroidia > Bacteroidales > Rikenellaceae > Alistipes. The sequence goes on along the minus strand of JAGAMA010000007.1, from coordinate 11,625 downwards.
GCACTTGTGCTGCCTTGGGCATCTGTCCCATGGTGCGGAGCAGCTCCCAATAGTAGGCATATTTGCGGGTTTTCTTGTTCACAACGGCTTGTTTTGTTTCCACAAAGATAATCGAACGGAGGGGCGATGGCAAAATTTTCTTTTGTTTTTTCCTTTTTTTTCGTATCTTGGCTCTATAAAAACCGCTCCAAACGAGCCAACGCATGAAACACACACTCATTTACAGCCTGATTATGATGTCGATTTTCTCCCTTTTCGGTTGCGGCAAGAAGGCCGCCGAGTACCCCTCCGACACCATCACCGCCCGTGACGGACAAGCCATCACGTTCCACTTCTACGCCCACGCCTCGCTCGCCGTCGAGTTCGAGGGTAAATGGGTCTACATCGACCCCGTGATGGCGCATGCCGACTATGCACGCCTGAAGAAGGCCGATGCCATCCTCGTCACGCACCACCACTCCGACCACTTCGACGCGGTGGCCGTGGATGAGCTCTCGACCCGCACGACGGAGATGCTCTGCGACCGCACCTCGGCCGAGGCCTTCGAGATGAACTGCCACACGATGCGCCCGGGAAGCGTGGCCAACCCCATCGAGGGGCTGAAGGTGGAGGCCGTGGCGGCCTACAACACCTCGGAGGGTCACACCAAGTTCCACCCCAAGGAGCGCGAAGATTGCGGCTACATCCTCACCATCGGCGGTACGCGCATCTACATTGCGGGCGACACGGAGCCGACGAAGGAGATGAAGGCGCTGAAAAATATCGATGTGGCCTTCCTGCCCGTCAATCAGCCCTACACGATGACCGTGGAGCAGGCCGTAGAGGCCGTCAAGGCGATTCAGCCCACCCTCTTCTACCCCTACCACTACGGCCAGGTGGAGGAAAAGACCGACCTCGAAGCCCTCAAAGCCGCACTCGACGGAGTAACCGAAGTGAGAATCTTCCCCATGGAGTAAAGTTGAGAGTTGAGAGTTGAAAGTTAGGTAGCTCAACAAAAAGGGAGATAGCCACCGGAAAGGCTATCTCCCAATTTTTTTGTTGAGCGGATGAAAGTACGACAAAAAAACTTTCAACTCTCAACTTTCAACTTACCGCTGTACGCGGCCATTCGTATTGCCATCGGCGGCGGCCATGATCTCCTCGATCGGGAATTGGGCGTAGTCGCCCGGCACGGTATTCTTCAGGGCACAAGCCGCGGCACCCAGGTCGAGCGAGCGCTGCATCGTGCAGTCGTGCAACATGCCGTAGATGATACCCGCGTTGTAGGCATCGCCCACACCGACACAATCCACCACCCCCTCGATATCGAAGATGCGCGAGGAGTAGATCTCGCCCCGATGCCAGAGCGTACCACCCAAGAGGTGGTGCTGGGCGTGGAGCACATTGCGCAGGGCAAAGACAATCGTATGGCAGTGCGGCAACATAGCAGCCACCTCCTCGGCGGCCTTGCGGTAGCCCTCCATCGGCATTTCGTAGGCCGTATCCACCGCTTTGAAGGCGGGCATATCGACCCCCAGTGCCTGCTTGTACTCCAGCTCCGTACCAAAGACAATGTCGCATCCCTCCATCAGTGCAGGCAACACCTCACCGGCCGTTTTGCCATATTTCCAAAGGTTGCGACGGAAGTTGATATCGCACGAAACGACCAACCCCATGCGACGTGCCACGCGAATCGCCTCGGCGCAGACATCGGCAGCTCCCTGGCTCACGGCAGGCGTGATGCCCGACCAATGAAACCACCCTGCATCGTGGAAGATCGCCTCCCAATCCAGGTCACCGGGCTGCATGCGGTCGAAGGCCGAGTCGCCACGGTCGTAGACCACCTGCGAGGAGCGCATCGCCACGGCCTCCTCCATGTAGTAGAGGCCCATGCGCCCAGCACGGCGGATCACATGATCCGTCACCACACCATAGTGGTTCAGGTCGCGCACCGAGGCATCGGCAATCTTATTGGCCGGCAGGCAGCTGACAAACTCGCTCTGAAGGCCATAGTTGGCCAGCGAGACGGCAACATTGGCCTCGCTACCACCGAAGTTGGCCTCAAAGCGCGAACTTTGGCCAAAGCGGTCGAACGAAGGGGGCGTAAGGCGGAGCATCAGCTCGCCAAAGGTTACAATGCGTTTCATGGGACGATGAGGAGGTTATGTTTCAATGCGTTTATCATGTAATTCCCGACACTACTTCTTAACCGAAGCCTCGACATTCAGGCTCTTGAAGCCCTTGATAATCGTCTCGGGGTTGTTCTTCGCGGCATCGTACGTTACGCTTACCTCGCGCGTCGGCAGGTCGATCTTCAGATCCTTGATACCCTTACCCAGCGAGGGAACATTGTTCTCGACCTTCTTGGCGCAGTTCGGGCAGTCGAGGTTCGTCACGAAGACGGTCGTCGTCATCTGCTTCACGGCCTTCTTTGCCGGCTTCTGCGCCATCGCAACACCCATACCCATCACAAGGACGAGGCAAATCATCAAAATCTTTTTCATCTTTTCCGTTATTTTAAGGTTATACTTTTTTTCTAATACAAATTGAATCGGAGACCGAAGTAGAACTTGCGCCCCATCAGCGGGCCCCACACGTTCATCGAGTTGAAGGCGGCCGAATAGGGATTCTCGGCGTTGAGGATCGGCACCTCCTGGCGGTAGTCGCCGATATTCTCGCAACCCACATAGAGGTCGAACTTACCCACCTTGCGCGTCACCTGGGCAAAGAACATCGGGTAGTTGGGCGAGTAGGTGGCATCGGCCAAAACGCCCGTCTGCGACGGGATACGCGCCGAGCCATTATACTGGGCCGTCACATCGAATACCCAGCGGCGGAAGCGCGTGGCGTATTGGATGTTGAGCAGTGTCTTGAAGTCATTGACCAACGGGCGCTCCACATGGGCCGTCGAGCCATCGGGACGACGAATCGTCATCTTGCTATCCGTATAGCGGTAGGTGGCGAAGATATCGAGGCGCTCGACGGGAGTCCACGAGAAATCGACCTGGTAGGTGTTCGTATAGGACTTGCCGTCCGTGTTGTAGATGTTGATCAGCGTGGGATCCCACTCCTGATCCACCACCACCGAGTTGTTAAACTCCGTGCGGAAGAAATCGAAGCTCAGCGTGGCGTTCTCGTAACCTGCCAGCGAGAAGGTCTGTGTCAGCGAACCACCCATCGTGAGGGCCTCCTCCATGCGGTCGAATTGGTCGAACCACTCGCTCGAGGTGTAGTTTCCATCCTGGAAGAGGATCTTGCGACCCGTCGTGAGGATACCGATGTTATCCGTAAAGACATTGGTCGAGCGGTAACCCATACCGGCCGAGAGGCGCAGGGTCAGCAGCGGCGTGATGCTCCAACGGATGTGGCTGCGGGGCGTGAAGAGGTAGCGATCGTAGAAGGCGTTGTAGTCGCCACGCACGCCGAGCACCAACGAGAATTTATCCTTGATGGCGTAGGTGTACTCGCCATAGAGCCCCACCTCCTGCTCCGAGCGGTCGAGATCGAATGTATTGACCAGATAGGGGTTCGTGTCGATCCAGGGGGTGAAGTTCGCAAGCGACTCATTGACCGACGAGTGGAAGGCCTGCAGACCAAGGATCAGCGACGAGCGGTAGGTGAAGTAGTGCTGATAGGCCGCATTGAGCGACACGACATTCTCCTGACCGTAGTAGTCGTTCAGTCCGAAGTAGGCATCCTCGTCGTAGTGGTCGAAGTCGATCACCGTGATCAGGTTCGAGCGCATCTCCTCCTGCTCCTCGTCACTCCAGACGGCCTTGCCGACGGGCGTACCGATCTTGAAGTAGGCACCTGCCTCGCGGTTGCGGATATGCGAGCCGTAAGCCGGCATCTCCTTACCCGTCTCGGCCCAATCCCAATCGCGCGCCATGAGCGAACGATCCTCCTTCTCGTACTCCATCATACCGCCCAGGCGATTCTCCTGCAGGAGTTTGAAGCCCCAGCGCACCTGCGTACCGCCTGCCGTCTGGTAGAGCCAGCGGTTCGAGAGCGACAAGAGATTGGTCTCGGGCTGATCGCGGAAGTGGTCGTGGTTGTGGTCCATCTCGCGCACATCAGTATCGGCCGAGCCGTGGAAGAGGATGACCGTCGAGAGGCGCTTATCCTCCGTGAGGGGGATGGCCGACGAGAGATTCAGCTCGGGGCGCAACTCGTCATCGAGGTAGAAATTGACAAAGAGGCGCTCCTCGTCGGTCGGCTTGCGGTGCTCGAGGTTGATCTGGCCCGTGATTGCCTCGTGGCCGGCTGCCACCGAGGCCACGCCCTTCGACACCTGGATCGAGTTGAGCCACATGCCGGGCGTATAGCTCAAACCATAGGGGGCGCTCAGGCCACGCATGATGGGGCGATTCTCGTCCAGAATCTGGGTATAGGTACCGGCCAGGCCGAGCATCTTGATCTGACGAGCACCCGAAATGGCATCGCTATAACCCACCGTTACCGAAGCCGAATTTTCGAACGACTCGGCCAGCGTGCAGCAGGCCATCTTGCAAAGGCCCGCAAAGGAGATCATCTCGTTCTTCAGGATACCGTCACGCTTGACATAGTTACCGCTCTGCGTGCCCTCGATCACCACATCTTCAACGGCTACGCCATCGGCCTCGAGCTGAAAATCGAGGCGCTCGAGGCCATCTGCGACCTGCAGCGTATCGTTCGTAAAACCGAGGTAGGCGGCCACGAGGCGATCACGACCCTTGACGCGGTAGATGATATAGTTACCCTCCGTATCGGTCGAACCTCCGACAGTCGTATCGGCCCAATAGACCGAAGCGCCGATCAGCGGCTCACCGTTTTGATCCGTGACCTTGCCCGTGAGGTTCTGTGCCGAGAGTGTGCCGGCAGTGGCCACAAGGGCCACAAAAAGGGTTAAAAGTTTAATTTTCATGGATTTTCTGTTAAGGTTAAAACGCTTTTTTCGCCCCATTTCGTATTTCGGGGGCGTCGAAATGATGTTTTAAGCCTTCACAGGAGGGGCACGCAGTGCCTTATACGACACGGCGCATAGACGGGTACGAACCACCCGATCGAGCGATTGCTCGGTATTGCGTTGTGTAAGAAGCGGTTCGGGAGCCTCGATCTCTGCCTGAAGCATCGGCTGCAGCTCGCGCACCATGCTTTTTGTCAGTCGCTCGCCATCCTCGCTCACAAGGTAGAGAACGATGCTGTTCGAGTGGCGATCGTCGCAGCAGGGAGCCGAAAAATCGGCATCATGTGCCGCCTGCAGGGGGTACATATCGGGATGCGCGTGGCCGTGGTCATGGCAACACTGTTCGCTATGCTGATGCAGTTCGACGCACGGACACAAGAGCGACGACAGGGCAGCGCCACCCACCCACATCAGGTAGGCCGCGCAGAGCACCCAGGCCATCAGTTGTCGCATCCGTTGCATCTTCTTCAGTTTTTTATTGCTCCAAAATACCGCAAGCAGAGAGCTGTTCGATCCACTTCTCGGCATCACGGCGCGCCGTCTCGGAATCGATCTCGTAGCGATCGGTCAAGAGCGCAACCACCTCATCGGTCGTAAACTCACGCCCTACGAGCTCCTCCCAAAGGTAGAGCGACGTGGCGTTCAGCGCCACCACGCGGGTCATATCCGCGCCGTAGCGACCCGGCATGACGATAATATGCTCGCCCGCCATCTCGCGCACCTTGTATTGCTTAGCTATCTTCATACGCGGCAAAGATACAAAAAAAAGAAGAAAGCGCAAAGAGAAGAGAAAAAGTTCCTTAAGGGTACTTAAAGGGGCTTAAGGGAGTCTCTTTTGCAACCTTTATTACCCCTCCCGCCCCATTTTTAATTTTTAATTCTTAATTCTTAATTCTAAAAGGTGTATCTTTGTCTTTCGATGAGTGAACGCAAGATACACGACGTGCTGCGCCAATATTGGGGCTACGAGGCATTCCGACCCATGCAGGAGGAGATTATCCGCTCCGTCATGGCAGGTCGGGACACGCTGGCTTTGCTCCCCACGGGAGGTGGCAAGTCGCTCACCTACCAGGTGCCGACCCTCGCCCGCGAGGGGTTGTGTATTGTCGTCACGCCCCTGATTGCCCTGATGAAGGACCAGGTGGATAACCTCCGTAGGCGCGGTGTACAGGCCGTAGCGATCCACTCGGGGCTTTCGCCTGCCGAGATCGACCGCCTACTCGACAACTGCGTCTATGGCACGGTCAAGTTCCTCTACATCGCCCCCGAACGCATCGGCACGGAGCTCTTCCTGATGCGCGTGGCGAAGATGAACTTACAACTCATCGCCGTCGATGAGGCACACTGCATCTCGCAGTGGGGCTACGACTTCCGCCCCTCGTACCTGCGCATTGCCGAGCTGAGGCGAGCCCACCCCGAAGTGCCGATCCTGGCCCTCACGGCCTCGGCCACGGAGCTCGTGACGCGCGACATCATGGAGAACCTGCAATTCCCCGAGCAGAACCTGCTCCGAGGCGACTTCCTGCGCCCCAACCTTTCGTACAGCGTCCGCCAAACGGACGACAAGCAGGGGCAGCTGCTGCGCCTGGTGCAAAATGTACCGGGGACGGGCATTGTCTATGTCCGCACGCGCGAAGCTACGGAGCAGGTGGCCGAGTTCCTCCGCTCGGAGGGGATTACGGCCGAGGCCTACCACGGCGGCCTGGCGCATGCCGAGCGCTCGATCCGCCAGGAGGAGTGGATCCAAAATCGGGTGCGGGTGATGGTGGCCACCAACGCCTTCGGCATGGGTATCGACAAGCCCGATGTGCGCTTTGTGGTGCACTACACGATGTGCGACTCGCTCGAAAGCTACTACCAGGAGGCGGGGCGCGCCGGTCGTGACGGCAAGCGGGCCTACGCGCTGCTGCTCGCCTCGGAGGATGATCCGCAACGCATCGTACGCCGCTACGAGCAGGAGTTTCCGCCCCTGGAGCAGGTCAAGGATATCTACGAGGAGATCTGCTCCTACCTCCAAATCGCCATCGGCGACGGGGCACAAACGTCGCACCTGTTCAACATCTTCGAATTCTGCGCCCGCAACCACCGCTACGAAGGGACGGTCGAGAGCGCCATTAAGCTCCTGCAGCTCAACGGCTACATGACGCTGACCGATGCGCAGGAGAACCCCGCGCGGGTGATGTTCATGGTCAGCCGCGACGAGCTCTACCGCATCCGTGTCAATCGCAACGAGCTCGACCCCTTCATCCGTGTCCTGCTGCGCCTCTACAACGGCATCTTCAACGACTTCCGCCCGATCAACGAAAGCGAAATCGCCACCTGGAGCGGTTACAGCGTGGAGCGTGTACGCGAACTGCTGAAGCGGTTGTGGCAGCTGCGCGTGATCCGCTACATCCCGTCGAACCGTTCGCCGATTCTCTACCTGCACGAGGAGCGCCTGCCCCGTGAGGACCTCTACATCGCCCCCGAGACCTACCGTCGTCGCAAGGAGCTGATCGAGGAGCGCTTCGAGCAGATGCTCCACTATGCGCAAAACGAGGAGCAGTGCCGCAGCACGGTGCTCGACCACTACTTCGGCGGCAAGAGCGACATCGCATGCGGCATCTGCGACATCTGCCTCCGCAAACGCCGTGAGGAGAAGGCGCGCCGAGGCGAAACACAGGCCGATGAGGCGACCCTGCTTGAGCAGATCATCGCCACGCTGCAGGCCAACCCTACCGAACCCCACGCCCTGCTGCAAAGGCTCAAAGCCTCCCCCGAGCGAGCCTCGGAACTCCTGCGCCAACTCCTTGAGGAGGGGCTGATCACGCAAACCGGAGAGGGTTTGCTGAAAATTAGCGACCGTTAGCCCTCCTATTCCCAAATTTATTGTGTACCTTTGCAGCGTTATGAGCAACACGGCACATAGACCCTTTGAAGCCAAGATCGACAACGAGCAGACCTCGAAGCTGCCCGCCATCGAATTTCGGGGCGAGATCCGCATCATCGACCGCGAGGAGCAGGTCGAGGAGGCGTGTCGTTACCTCGCATCGCAGCCCCTGATCGGCTTCGACACCGAGACCCGACCTTCGTTCAAGGCGGGCATCAGCTACCGTGTGTCGCTCCTGCAACTCTCGTCCGAGAAGCGTTGCTACCTCTTCCGATTGAACAAAATCGCCCTTTCGAAGCCGATTCTGCGCCTGCTGGAGAGTCCGAAGCTGAAGAAGATCGGCGCCGATGTGGCAGGCGACCTGCGCTCATTGAGGCAGCTGCGCCACTTCCGCGATGGAGGTTTTGTCGATCTGCAATCGATCGCCTCGGAGTGGGGCATCGAGGAGAAGAGCCTGAGAAAGCTCTCGGCCCTGGTCTTGGGCTTGCGCGTTTCGAAGGCGCAGCGCCTGAGCAACTGGGAGTCGGCCACGCTGACCGACAAGCAGCAGCTCTACGCCTCGACCGATGCCTGGGCCTGCATCAAGATCTACGAGAAGTTGTGCCAAACCCCGAAAATTAAGTAACAGACTGCATGATACCGCAAATTATTCTACGCCGTGGCAAGGAGGAGTCGCTCCTGCGCCGTCACCCCTGGATCTTCTCGGGGGCCATTGACCATATCAAAGCCGAAAAGGAGGAGGAGATCCGCGAAGGCGCGTTGGTCGAGGTCTATACGCGCAGTGGCGATTTCATCGCCAAGGGTCACTACCAGATCGGCTCGATTGCCGTGCGTGTGCTCTCGTTCGAACAGGAGGAGATCGACCAGGCGTGGTGGAATCATCGCGTGGGAGTGGCCTACGATGTACGTAAAACGCTGGGGCTCACGGAGTGTGCCGACACGACCTGCTACCGCCTGATCCACGGCGAGGGCGACTCGTTGCCGGGTCTGGTGGTCGATATCTACTCCTCGACCGCCGTCGTGCAGTGCCACTCGGTGGGCATGTATCGTTCGCGCCAAATGATTGCCGAGGCGATTCGTGCCACCTACGGCGAGCGCATCACGGCCATCTACGACAAGTCATCGCAGACACTCCCCTACAAGGCCGACCTGGGTGCCGTGGATGGTTACCTGTGGGGCTCGTCGGAGAGGCCTTCGCAGGTGGTTTTGGAGCACGGTCTGAAGTTCTCGGTAAACTGGGAGGAGGGTCAAAAGACGGGCTTCTTCCTCGATCAAAGAGAGAACCGCGAATTGGTGAAGCGCTACTCGAAGGGGCGCACCGTACTCAACACCTTCTGCTACACGGGTGGCTTCTCGGTCTATGCGGCCGAGGGTGGTGCCGTGGAGGTCTGCTCGGTCGATTCATCGGAGCGCGCCGTACACCTCGCCGCCGAGAACATGAAGCTCAACTTCGGCGATCGGATTCCCCACTCGGAGGTGGCCGCCGATGCCGTGGAGTACCTGCGCAACATCGGCACGAAGTACGACCTGATCATCCTCGACCCGCCCGCCTTTGCCAAGCACCACAAGGTCTTGGGCAACGCCATGCAGGGCTACAAGCGTCTCAACGCCCGTGCCTTGTCGCAGATCAAGCCGGGCGGCATTCTCTTTACCTTCTCCTGCTCGCAGGCCGTATCGAAGGAGTTGTTCCGCACGACGGTCTTCTCGGCTGCTGCCATCGCCGGCCGCAAGGTCCGCATCCTGCACCAGCTCACCCAGCCCGCCGACCACCCGATCAACATCTACCACCCCGAGGGGGAGTACCTGAAGGGATTGGTGCTCTATGTTGAGTAGCGGATACGATAAATCCATGCAGCCTTTTGGTTGCCATGTGGCAACTGATTGAAAACGAGGAATCCACCTTTCCAACCATACTTGGAGGTGGATTCCTCGTTTTTCAACGCCACCTAACGGCGGCCACAAAAGGCTGAAAACGGCATATCATTATATAATAAATATAGACAATCCCCCTAAATCCCCCTTTACGGCAATTTGCCGTGACTGCTTGCGCGCCTCGGCATAGGTTCGCAAGCGACCTCTGCTCTCGGCTGTTGCAGCAGTTGAGAAGGGGGACTTAGTCGCTAAAACTCCCGGGATCGAGCCACATATCGTTGATTATTTTCCTTGATATCAAAGCTCACCCTTCATACGCGAAAAATTGCATAAACTTTCTATACGCTATCCACTCTCTACCGCCATTAGCACTCCCCAAGGAGCTTCAGCGACTAAGCCTCCCCTTTTCCAAAGGGGAGGTTTGGAGGGGAATGTAAGTATCATTTATTATCATAGGAAATTCTTACCACGACCTTTTTGCGGCCTTTCAGCCACTGAAAGTGGCTTTGAGAGCGACAAACTCCGCCTCCAAGACTTGCTTGGAAAGGCGGAGTTTATCGCTCTCAAATCGGTTGCCCAACGGGCATCTGAAAGGACGCACCGGTTATTATCCGGTCATCGTCCCTCCCTGGATTTTTCTTATCTCTTCTGCTTCTGCTGCATCTCCTGCATGCGCATCAGCTCCTCGTAACGCTGCTGGAACTTCGACTTCTTGCCCTTCGACTTCTTGGCGGCATTGGCCTCCATAGCCAGGCGAATCTTGTCGTCATCGACCATGCGGCGCACGATGTAGGTCTGGGCGATGGTCAAGAGGTTCGACAGCAGGTAGTAGTAGCAAAGACCACTGGCGTAGCTGTTGAACCAGAAGACGAGCATGAGGGGCATCATGTAGACCATCATAAACTTCATACCCGGCATCTGCGGCTGCGACGAGGCTGTCTGCTTGTAGTTGATGTAGGAGAAGGCGAAGGTCGATGCAGCCATCAGGAGCGTGAAGAGCGAGACGTGATCCCCGTAGAAGGGAATTGCAAACGGCAGGTTCAGCACGCTGTCATACGACGAGAGGTCGTGTGCCCAGAGGAACGACTCGCCACGCAGCTCGATCGAGGCGGGGAAGAAGCGGAACATGGCGATCAGAATCGGCATCTGGATCAACATCGGGAGACATCCGCCCATCGGGTTGATGCCCGCCTTCTTGTAGAGATCCATCGTAGCCTGCTGACGCTTCATGGCATCCTCCTGCTTGGGATACTTGGCGGCAATGGCATCCATCTCGGGCTTCACCAGGCGCATCTTGGCCATCGAGACATAACTCTTGTAGGTCAGCGGCGAGATGATCAGACGAATCAGCACGGCCAGGATCAGGATAATGATACCAAACGAGGCGATGTGGTTGCGCAACAGGTCAAAGACCGGAATCACGATCCAACGGTTGATCCAACCGAAGATACCCCAACCCAGCGGAATCACGCGCTCCAGGTAGAGGTCGTCATCCTCCGTCACGCTCACCTTACGCAATACCGAGTAGCGGTTCGGGCCGAAGTAGAAGGCCATATCGTAACCTGCCGTCGTGCTATCGTAGGCCAGCGACGACTGCAACATATACTCCTTCATATAACCCGACCCCTCTTCGGCCGTATCAAAGGCCATCTCGGCACCCTGCAGACCCTCCGGCACGATGAGCGCCGAGGAGAAGAACTGCTGCTTGAAATCGACCCAATCCACCTCGGTCGAGGTGTCGTCATCCTTGAAGCCTTCGCTCATGCCGAGCTCCTCGATCGAATCCTCGCCAACGTGGTGGTAGGCGATCGTCGTGTAGAGGTTCTCGTTCGTGAAGCCGCGCTCGTTCTGGTAGCTCTTGCTCGACCACTCGACACCGATCGAAGTCTGGTTCGAGAGGAAGGGCGACATACCATTCAGGCGCACATCGAAATCGACCAAATAGTCGCGCTCGGGGGTC
>JAGAMA010000039.1 GCA_017624955.1 Alistipes sp. | reverse complement strand
ACCATAAAAAATAGAGATTAGTAGAAACCGGTTTCTACTAATCTCTAAAATATCGCTGTAATTTGCAAATAAACAGCCACTTACATTTTTATCCAAGCGCCGCTTTTGGCATCATTACCTTGTTTATGAAGGTATGGAAAACATGCAACAAAAAAAGGTTGGCCTTGCGACCAACCTTCCAGTGCCCAGGACAGGAATCGAACCTGCACGCCTTGCGGCACACGCACCTGAAACGTGCGCGTCTACCTATTCCGCCACCTGGGCATTTCGGAATTGCAGGGGCAAAGGTAGTGAAAAAAAACCAACCTGCAAGCATTTTTTGAAAAAAATCAAAAAAATCTCCTTCGATGCTACTTGTTCAGATACTTAAAGTGGAACAGCAGCAGGTAAACCACCGCCACCGAGATATAGCTGTCGGCCAGGTTAAAGACCGGTCCGAAGAAGTAGTTGTTCTGATCCACCAGGAACGAGAGCCACGAGGGACAACTGCTCCACTCAAAGAGCGGGAAGTAGAACATATCGACCACCTTGCCCATCATAAAGCCGGCATACTCGCCGCCGAAGTGGGCCACGGTCATCGGCGTTGAGGCCGAGAAGCAGAGGCCGTAGAAGGCCGAGTCGAGGATATTGCCCACGGCACCCGCCAGAATCAGCGCCAAGCCGATCAATACCCCCTTGGGGGTATCCTCGCGGCGGTTGAGGTAGTGGATCAGGTAGGCGATACCGCACGAAGCCACGATGCGGAAGATGCCCAGCAGGAGCTTGCCCCAGTCGTAGCCGTCCCCCGTCACAAGGCGCATGCCGAAGGCCGCTCCGGGGTTCTCGATAAAGCGCAGCTGAAACCAATCGGGGAAGACCGTGATCCCCTCGCCCAGGGCCAGGTGGGTCTTGATCCAGATTTTCAGTGCCTGGTCGGCAATGAGTAACACGACCACCAGCAACGCGATATATTTCAGGTTGAATTTCATTTTCATAGCGCAAAAGTAAGGTAAAAAGCGCAAAAAAGCAACAGCAAACCCTTTTTTGCACAGCCCTTTGGCTGCCATGGGCCTAAAAATCGAGGTGGAGGCTGGCGTTGATCGAGAAGTTTTGGGGCTTGGGGCCACCCGGTACAGCCTCGCGGTGTGAGAGTCGCCAGATGAAATCGACACGCACCAGGCGGAAGATGTTCTCGATGCCGAAGCCCGCCTCAAAGTAGGGCTTCGAGACCGAACCCAACCCCACGGGGAAGCGGAGCGGAGCCGGCGTGTTGGTCGCCGAGCCGTCGTTTTGTTCCGAGAGCGTGCCCCAGACACCCTTGGCTACCAGCACCTCGCGCAGCTTGAGGCGCTTGAGCAGCGGTATTTTGCCCAGCAGCACACCGCCGAAGTGGTGCTCGAAGAAGCAGGCCACCCACCGATCCGAGGCAAACTCGTAGTAATCCATGCACGAGAAGGCGTAGGGGTCGTAGAAGTAGGTGCCGTTACCCTCGTGGAGCTTGAGGAGCGGGTAGGGTACATCGCCCCAGATCTGCCCCGCCTGGAGCATAATCTCGGAGTGTCCCAGGGGCGGAAGCTCGGGGCGGTAGAAGATCGAACCATCGACACGGTAGTACTCGGGGCTGTCGCGCAGGGCGTTTTTCAGGCCCGCCGTGGCGCTGAGCGTCAGGATCGGGTAGATCGAACCTAAGGAGTTCTTATCGAAGGCCGAGCGGTAGATCTTCTCGTTCTTCGAGAGGCGCACGCCGACCGAAACCGAGGCATCATCGACCGACTCGATGAGTCGCACCTCGTTGCCCGGGAGGGCCATCGGGACATAGCGGTTGCTGTAGATGCGGCGCATCTGTCCCGTGAGGAAGGTGCTCACGCCGTGAATCCACTCATGCTCATACTGAATCTCACCCCGATCGACCATCGAGAGGCGTTGATCGCCACGCGAGAAGATCGAGGAGAGGATGTTGCTTTCGGTCAGCGCGTTAGCGCCTGCGCCGAGCTGCATCACATCGTGCGCTCCGCGGATGGTCAGCTTGCGCGTGAGGCGCTTGCCGAACATCAGCTCCACACCTGCGCCACCCTTCCAGCGCTCATCCTTCGTGCCGTAAGCTCCGTAGGCCGAGAGGCGCACGCGCCGACTGAAATTGGCCGTGGTACGACCGCCCAGCTGGGGACGGAAGCCCTCCAGGTCGTTGAACGAGGCGAGCTTGTAGTAGGGGCCGATGCCGATGTATTTCGTGTTGTAGTGGCCGACGATGAACATGTTGATCGTCGTGTAGATGTTGCGGTAGAGGGGTGCGCGCTGGATCGAATCAACCATGTGGTAGATGCCCTGCTCACGCTCCGAGAGGGCGTAGGGGCGCACCTCGTTCCAGAAGGCATCGTCCTGCACCTCCTCGCGCGCCTCGACATAGACGTTGTTGTCCATGCGGAGCACCTCCTCGGGGATCTCGACCCCGATACGGGTGTTGCTATAGGCCACTTCGCGCGTGCCGATGAAGGAGGTGAGCTTCGAGGAGTCGCGCATCGAGATCGTGAACTCGGCCTGCACGCGGTCACGGCGGCGCATCCAGTGGAGCGAATCGACCGGCTCGTTCTCGTTTTCGAGCACCAGGTGCTTGATCCAGTTGATGTTCGAGCGGCGGGGCAGACGGGCCGAAACATTCTTCAGGGCGTACGATTCGGCATCGATGTGCATCTCGCCATCCAGCACGGGCGAGGCGAGGCTGCGCGGGTGGAAGCGGATTTTGTAGGATTTGCGCCCTTCGATCTCGAGGCTGTCGATGAGGAAGTAGTTGTAGAACATCCTGCCGCCATCGGCCAGAGGCGAGGCGAAGCGGACGTTGAAGATGTCGATGAAGTTGTGGTAGAAATTGACATTTCCGGGCATCTGTCCCGTGAATTGGGCGATCGAGAAGGTATCCTCCACACCCGACACGCGGTTGGCGCGGATCACCTCCCGATCCACCGAGGGCGAGAGGGCGTGGTAGTAGTCGGCCTTCGTCTCGGAGATCATGGCCGGCAGGTAGCGCCGCCCCGTGAGGGCCGAGGTATCGACATACTCGAAGATGAAGCCGAAGTTGCGCTGCATGCGCTTGTTTTTGAACTCCTCCTTGATGTTTGTCAGGCCGAGCTCCATCTTCGTGTAGGTCTCGGTCGTGTAGCTGTCGTAGTGGTCGGGGTTGTTGCGCTTTTTGCGCTCGATCACGCGGTCCAGGATCGGGAAGGCGGGATTTTCACCCGGGGTGACCACCACCTGGTCGATGGCGAAGTCGGCCGTCTGGAGCTTGAAGTGGTGCTCGGAGTAGGCGGCACGCTTCACGGCGCGCTCCTGCGAGATGTAGCCCATCATCATCACCTGCAGCGTATCGACCGCCTCGCGCGTCTCGAGCGAGAAGAGACCCTCCTCGTCGGTCATCATGCCGACCGTCGTCCCCTTGAAGACCACCGAGGCAAAGGCGAGCGGATTGCCCTCCATATCGGTCACACGACCGCGCACACGGGTCGATTGCGCCACGCAGATCGTCGCGCAAAGGAGCATGAGGAGCAATATCGAAAGGCGTTTCATCCGTTAATAACCACTAACCACAAGCAAAGGTCTTGAAAAAATATCGTTCGAGCAACCCTTCCTTACAAAAAAGAACAAGAAAAGACCAAGATTGACAAAAAACGAAGAGCGAAGAGATAACTTTGCGATTAAGGCGAGTGCACACGCATGCGTGATGCCGAGCCGAAGCAAAGTCAAGCCACCGAAGGTGGGTTAAAGAGCAAAGAGCGAAGAGGAAAAGATATAGATATTAAAGGGATTAAAGAGATTAAAGATTTTAATGAGCGTCCGTCCTTAATCTCATTAATCTCTTTAATTTCATTAATATCCTTTAGCTCCCTTTAGTCGCTTTTTCGCCTTTCGCCCTCTCTCGGCATAAAAAAAAGCACTATTTTTGTAAAAACGAATTTTTGAATAGTTTGCGACTATGAAACGACTTTTTTTACTGTTGGTTTTGAGCCTGGCGGTGACGGTGGCCGAGGCGCAGGTGCGGTGGATCGAGGGATCGACCGACGAGGTGCGCGAGATGGCCGTCAAAAGCGATAAGTTGGTCTTTATCGACCTCTATGCCGATTGGTGCGGGCCGTGTCAAATGATGAATAACCGCGTCTTTACGCGCAAGGAGGTGGGCGATTTCTTCGATCGGCACTTTGTGGCGGCCAAATACAACATCGAGCGTCCGACGGGGCGCAAACTCATGCAGCTCTACGGCAAGGGGTCAATCCCCTTATACCTCGTCTTCAACACCGAGGGCGAGTTGCTCGGCACGATCCTGGGAGCCTATCCCCACGAGGAGTTTGTGCAGCATCTCGAACGAATTGTGAAGAGGTAGAAGAGGAAAGAGGAAAGAGCAAAGAGATATTAGAGAGAAGTTTTTAGAGAGAAAAGAGGCTACCAATAAAAGAGCGTCATCCTGAGCCATTGGCGAAGGATCTCTATTCTGGCACTCTGCTTGCATAGAGATTCTTCGGGCAAGCCCTCAGCATGACGCTCTTCGTTAATCTCGTTAAACTCCTTAAAATCTTTACTCTCTTTATCTTATCTTTCCTCTTCGCTCTTCACTCTTCACTCATCACCCTTTCCTCTTTGGTGGATAGCAATCCGCAGGCGGCCTGGATATCCTCGCCACGCGAGGCGCGGATCGTGGTCTGGATGCCACGCGCCGTGAGCGTGTCGCGGAAGCGGAGCATCGCCTCGTTGTCGGGCGAGAAGTAGGGCGAATCGGGAATCTTGTGGAAGCGGATCAGGTTGATGCGGCACTTGATGCCGTCCAGCAGGCGGCTCAACTCGCGGATGTGGCGCGGCGAGTCGTTCAGCCCGCTCATGACAATATATTCAAACGAGACGCGTCGCTGGTGCGTGAAATCGTACTCGCGCAGAATCTCCGTGAGTTCGTGGATCGGGTAGGCGCGCTCGATCGGCATGATCTCCTTGCGCTCCTCGCGGAAGGGGTTGTGGAGGCTGACAGCCAGGTGGACCTTTGTGCTATCCAGGAAGCGGCGCAGGTTGCTCACCACACCCGCCGTCGAAACCGTGACGCGCGTGGGTGACCAGCCGAAGCCCCACTCCGAGGTGATGATCTCGAGCGCCCGCAACACCTCGTCGAGGTTGTCGAGCGGTTCGCCCATGCCCATAAAGACCAGGTTCGTCAGCCGATCGCGCTCGGGGAGTGAAACAATCTGATTCAGAATCTCGGCTGCCGAGAGGTTGTGCTGCAGGCCCTGCCGCCCCGTGGCACAGAATTTACACCCCATGCGACACCCCGCCTGCGACGATACGCAGAGCGTAGCGCGATCCCCGTCGGGGATGTAGGCCGACTCGATGTAGCACCCCTCGGAGGTGCGGAAGAGGTACTTTTTCGTACCATCCTTCGACTCCGAGACACGAACCGGGGCCGAGAGTGCCGGCGTAAATCGCTCGGCAAGCTGCTCGCGGTGTTTTTTGGCCAGGTCGCTCATGAGCTGCGGGTCCTCCGTGTGGCGCTTGTAGAGCCAGCGACCGAGCTGCGCAGCGGCAAATCGGGGCATCCCGAGCTCGGCACACACGGCGGCCAATTCCGTAGGTTTTTTTCCGTAAAGTATCTCTTTGGATCTTGTCATGGCGAATAAATTGGGCTTCCGAGGGACAAAAATAGCTATTTTTTGAAGTTTTTTTGCCGAGAGTGATGCATTTTTGATTTTTTCTCTTTATATTTGTGGTGCATTGGGTACGTATGGCCTTGCCATGCGTGCTATTGGTGTGGAAAAAACAATTAAAAAAACTACAATAGAATGGAGATTAAAAAGAGTCCCAAAGCAGACCTGCAGAACAAGCGAGGTCTTTTGCTGGAGATCGGTCTGGCTGTAGCCCTGGCCATCGTAATCGGTGCCTTCGCATGGACGCCGAAGGAGCACCGCATCGAGCAAGTCGATCTGAACTACGCTATCGTAGAGGAGGAGATCACGGAGATTACCCGTCAGGATCAGAAGCCGCCCGAGCCGCCGAAGAAGGTGGAGGTGAAGGTGATTGCCGACCTGCTGCAGGTGGTAACCAACGATACGAAGATCGAGACCTCGATGACCTTTGACGAGTTCGATGAGGATGCCGAGGTATTCCAGGAGGTAGAGGTAGTTGAGGAGGAGATCGTAGACGACGAGCCGTTCCTCATCGTAGAGACCATGCCCTCGTTCCAGGGTGGTGACCTCAATACGTTCCGTAACTGGGTACAGTCGAATGTTCGTTTCCCGCAGATCGCTCTTGAGAACGGTATCCAGGGTACGGTAGTTCTTTCGTTCGTGATCGAGAAGGACGGTTCGCTGACCAACATCCAGGTTCTGCGTACTCCCGACCGTTCGCTGTCGGAGGAGGCAACCCGCGTACTTTCGAAGTCGCCGAAGTGGTCGCCCGGTAAGCAGCGTAACCAGGTGGTGCGTGTAAAGTACACCCTGCCCGTTGTATTCCGCGTACAGAACTAATTGGTAGTCAATCGTAGGGAGGTCGTGTTGCACAGCATCCCGTAACGATATAAGAGGGGTATCTGCCGTGAGGGAGATACCCTTTTTGTGGCTTAAAAAGTATTCGAAACAGAGCAATTTGGAAAGAGCCGTATTAGTCGCCGTTATCCGCGACAATCAAGAGCCGCGCCAGGCTGAGGAGTTCCTGGCCGAGCTGGAGTTTTTGGCCGAGACGGCCGATATTGAGACCGTGCGCCGCTTCACGCAGCGCCTGCCTCAGCCCTCGTCGCGTATCTATGTCGGGCCGGGTAAGCTGCAGGAGATTGCCGACTACTGCAAGGAGCAGGAGATCGACGTGGTGATCTTCGACGACGAGCTGAACCCCTCGCAGACACGCAACATCGAGCAGGCGATGCCCTGCCGTGTCCTGGATCGCACGCGCCTGATTCTGGACATCTTCCTCTCGCGCGCCCAGACGGCCTACGCCAAGACGCAGGTGCAGCTGGCCAACTACGAGTACCTGCTGCCGCGCCTGAGCGGTATGTGGACCCACCTGGAGCGTCAGCGTGGTGGTACGGGTACGCGCGGTGGTGCGGGTGAGCGTGAGATCGAGACCGACCGCCGTCAGATTCGCAACCGCATCTCGAAGCTGAAGGAGGACCTGAAGAAGATCGACAAGCAGATGGCCGTGCAGCGCTCGAACCGTGGTTCGATGGTGCGCGTGGCGCTGGTGGGTTATACGAATGTGGGTAAATCGACCCTGATGAACCTGATCTCGAAGAGCGAGGTTTTTGCCGAAAATAAGCTCTTCGCCACGCTCGATACGACCGTCCGTAAGGTCGTCTTCGACAACCTGCCCTTCCTGCTCTCGGATACGGTCGGTTTTATCCGCAAGCTCCCCACCGAGTTGATCGAGTCGTTCAAATCGACCCTCGACGAGGTACGCGAGGCCGATCTGCTGGTGCATGTGGTTGATATCTCGCATCCGCAATTCGAGGATCATATCGCGGTCGTGAAGCAGACCCTGCAGGAGATCGGGGCGGGCGATAAGCCGGTCTATTTGGTCTTCAACAAGATCGATGCCTATACCTATATTGAAAAGGAGCCCGATGACCTGACCCCTGCCACGCGCGAGAATCTCTCGTTAGAGGAGCTGAAGAAGAGCTGGATTGCCAAGGCCAACACCCCCTGCATCTTCCTCTCGGCCATCGAGAAAATCAATATCGAGAAGTTCCGCACGGATCTCTACGGCATGGTGCGCGAGATTCATGCCGGACGTTATCCGTTCAATAACTTCCTCTATTAGAAAACCTTAAAACTCCCATAAAATCATGAAGATCAACATCCTTTCGGAACAAAATTCGGTATTGAATACCTTCCTCTCGGAGATCCGCGACCGTCAGATTCAGGTGGACTCGATGCGTTTTCGTCGTAACCTGGAGCGTATCGGCGAGGTGACGGCTTACGAGCTGTCGAAGACCCTCGACTACTCGCCCCGCACGGTTGAAACGCCTCTTGGCGAGGCTGTCGTGCAGCAAATCGACGACGATGTGGTGATTGCCACGATCCTGCGTGCCGGTCTTCCGTTCCATCAGGGTTTTTTGAACTACTTCGACCACGCCCGCAACGCCTTTGTCTCGGCCTACCGCAAGAACCACAAGGACGGTTCGTTCACGGTTAAGGTGGAGTACATTTCGTGCGGTGAGCTGGAGGGTAAGACCCTCTTGCTCGTGGACCCGATGCTGGCCACGGGTCAGTCGCTGGTGCTGGCCTACGAGGCGATGTGTGAGCGTTGCGGTACGCCCGACAAGCTGCATGTGGCTGCCGTGATTGCCTCGGAGCAGGGTGTGGATTACGCCAAAACCTACCTCCCGAAGGATACGACCCTTTGGGTCGGTGCCGTGGATGAGGAGCTGACTTCGAAGTTCTACATCGTCCCCGGTCTGGGTGATGCCGGCGATTTGGCCTTTGGCGAAAAAATCTGATTCTAAATCCATTAAAAACAATCGACATGGTTAAGAAGCTGCGCTTTCTCGTTGCCACCTGGCTCTCGACGCTGGTGTTGATGGCCCTGCAAAAACCGATCTTCCTCGCCTGGTATGCCGAGCAGGCAGCTGAGTATAGCTGGGCGGAGTATCTGCAGGTCATCTGGCACGGACTGTTGCTCGACTCGACCATGGCGGGCTATATCACGGCGCTGCCGATTCTCTTCACGCTCGTTACGCTCTGGACGGGGATTCCTGACCGCGTGGGGCGACTGGTAATGAAGGGTTACTTTGTCGTGATGGCCGTTGTGGCAGCCGTGCTCTTCGCGGTCGATTTGGGGTTGTACGGCTATTGGGGTTTCCGCCTCGATTCGACGATTCTGATCTACCTCTCCGACCCCAAGGGGGCGATGGCGAGCATTGACCTGCCGTTGTTTTTGAAGCAGTCGGCCGTAGCCGTGGCCTATGGCGCGCTGCTTGTCTGGGTCTGGATGAAGGTAGCCAACCTTTTTGATGGTGAGCGCCTCGTGTGGCGTAAAGCGTTGCTTTGGACCCCTGTGGTGGTGCTGTTGATGGGGTTGGATTTCCTCTCGATTCGCGGTGGTGTCGGCCCCTCGGTGGCCAATGTCTCGAAGGTCTGCTTCTCGTCGAAGCTCTTCCTGAACCATGCCGCCACGAACCCCATCTTTTCGTTCCTCTCGACCATCGGCAAGCAGGCCGATTATGCCGCCGAGTACCCCTTCTACGGGGCCGAGGAGCTGGCCGAGCGATTCGAGCGGATTCGTGGTAATCGCCCCGATACGCAGCCGGTCGATACGCTCCTTACGACCACGCACCCCAACATCCTCTTCGTGATTTTGGAGGGCTTCGGATCGACCGTGATGGAGGCCGAGGAGGGGGGCAAGCCGATCGCCCCGACCCTCAATCGCCTGAAGCAGGAGGGGGTCTATTTCTCGAATCTCTACGCCAATTCGTTCCGCACCGACCGCGGTCAGGTCTCGATCCTGAGCGGCTTCCCGGCGCAGACGCGTATCTCGCTCATGAAGCTCACGCCCAAGTGCCTGGAGCTTCCCTCGATTGCCCGTTCACTCGCCCGTGAGGGGTATCGCACCCACTTTACCTATGGTGGCGATATCAACTTCACGAACCAATCCTCGTACATGTACGCCACGGGTTGGGAGGAGCTCTATTGGCAGCAGGAGATGTCGTTCGATGCTCCCACCTCGAAGTGGGGCTACGATGATCGGGTGGTGTGCCGCGACTTGACCGAGCGCGTGATCCGCATGAGTGAGGAGGGCGAACCCTTCTTAGCGGGATGGCTGACCCTCTCGAGCCACGAACCCTTTGAGGTGCCGTTTGAAAAGTTTGAGGATAAGATTGCCAACTCGATGGCCTTCACGGATGACTGCTTGGGCGAGTTGGTGGATCGACTGAAGGCCTCGTCGGCGTGGGAGAACCTGCTCCTGGTGGTAGTGCCCGACCACGGCATGGGCAACTTTAGACGTGGCACCTGGAGCGAGACGGAGATCCATCGTATTCCGATGATCTGGACGGGAGGTGCGGTGAAAGAGCCGCGCGTGGTGGATGCCTACGGTTCGCAGATCGACATTGCCGCCACGCTCTTGGCGCAGCTTGGTATCGACCACAGCGACTTCGACTACTCGAAAGATATGCTCGACCCTGCACTTCCGAAATTTGGCTACTACGCCTATAATGAGGGCTTTGTGGTCATTGACGAGCGGGGCGAATCGGGCTGGGATGCCTCGTCGAATCGCACCACGGAGGGGGCCTTGGAGGAGCAGATCGAGCTGGGTCGCACGCTCCTGCAGCAGACCTACGAAGATATCGCCCGCCGCTAAAATACCTGCTTTTGGGGATTGTTGCAGGGCGCAAAAGGGGTTATATTTGTACGCAAACAAACGCTATGTATCGGGTAACACACTATACGAGTGAGGATCGCATGAGCGACTTGGTGTCGGAGCACTATGTGGTGCTTCAGATCATGAGCCGCTTCGGTCTTTCGCTGGGTTTTGGCGAGAAGACGATCGGGGAGGTTTGTGCCGACCATCGGGTTGATGCTGCCACCTTCCTTGCGGTGGTCAATCTGCTGCTGGGCAATGAGCATCCGGCCACTACGGCTAACGATGTTTCGGTCGCCACGCTGACCCAATACCTGAAGAATGCCCACCGCTACTTCCTCGATTTCCGCCTGCCGTCGATTCGTCGCAAGCTGATTGAGGCGATTGACTGCTCATTGAGCGATGTTTCGTTTGCCATCATGCGCTACTACGACGAGTATGTGGCCGAGGTGCAGCGCCACATGGCCTACGAGGAGCAGACCGTGTTCCCCTATGTCGATTCGCTCCTCGAAGGTCGCCCGCAGAGCGACTATTCGATCGATATCTTCCGCTCGCTGCACGACAAGGTGGCCGACCACCTGAAGGAGCTCAAGCAGATTATCCTGAAGTATTACCCCACGCAAAGCTCCGACGAGCTGAACGATGTCCTGTTCGATATCTTCACCTGTGAGCAGGAGCTTACGGCCCACAACCGTGTCGAGGATGAACTCTTCATCCCCTCGATCGAGGCCCTGGCCGCCCGTGTCGAGATCGCCCCGAAGGCCGAGGCGGAGACCGAGGCGCTGAGTGCCCGAGAGCGCCAGATCATTGTCTGCGTGGTCAAGGGGCTCACGAACAAGGAGATTGCCGATGAGCTGTGCATCTCGACCCACACGGTGATCACCCACCGCCGCAACATCGCCTCGAAGCTCCAGATCCACTCCGCCGCAGGTCTTACGATCTATGCCATCGTCAATAAGCTGGTGGAGTTGTCCGAGATTAAGGAGACGATCAGTCGTGAGTAACAAGGAGGCCTCTAAAAAGGCGATTTTTGCGTTACGCTCGTTCTCGAAATCCTCACATACTTTAGTATGCTGCGGTTTCTCGTACTTCGCAAGCCTGAAAATCCCACTTTTTATAGCCCTCCTTCGGGTTTGAAGTCAAAGTCGCAAAAATAATGCGACTTTTTTTATTTCCCCGATGCAGTATTTTGTACCCTCGCCCGTTTAATAGATAAAAACAACAATCTTTGTAAACCCCAAGCTTTAAGCCTATGAAGACAAAATTACAACGACTGACCCACTATTTGATGGCCATGCTCTTCGGCCTGTTGGGTTTTTCGGCCTGCTCGGATGATGAGGAGGATGAACCGATCTATATGTACGGCACACCCACGGCCGACTACATCGTGAAGGGAACGGTGACTGACGAGGCGGGGAATCCGATTATGGGTATCAATATTTCCCCGTCAGGCACCCTTACTCCGGCTAAAACCGATGCCGAGGGGCGTTTTAAGACCGATACCCTCTCTTATGACGGACCCTATATCTTTGTTGATCCGGATGGGGATGCCAATGGCGGTCGCTTCGAGACCGATACGCTTCATTACAATGATTTTAAGTGTACGAAAGTCGGCGAGAGCAAGCATGATTGGCACATGGGAGTCTTCGAGTTGGAGGCTGAGGTAAAACTGAAAAAGGAGGAGTAGATGGGTGAGCTGTCCCTGCGCCGACGCTTGGCACTCGAACTTTGGCGGATCGAGGAGTGTAGAGTGGCGCGCGAACATCCCCTCCGCCAACTCTTTTGGGAGTGTACGCTGCGCTGCAACCTCCATTGTCGCCACTGCGGTAGCGACTGTAAGCAGGAGGCTGCCCGGCCGGATATGCCCCTCGCGGACTTCCTCGGCGTGTTGGACAACATCGCCTCCCACACCGATCCCCACAAGGTTTTTGTCATCATTACGGGTGGCGAGCCGCTGATGCGCCCTGACCTGGAGGCGTGTGGCCGTGCCATCTACGAGAGGGGCTTCCCGTGGGGCATGGTGACCAACGGCCTGGCGATGACCGAGGCGCGTTTTCGCCGACTCCTGGCCGCCGGCATGCACTCGGCTACGGTGAGCCTCGACGGCCTGGAGGAGGATCACAACTTTATGCGCGGGCATGGGCGCAGCTTCGAGCGCGCCGTGGCTGCGATTCGCATGATGGCGCAAACGCCCGATTTCCTCTTTGATGTGGTGACCTGTTGCAACCGCCGTAACATCGATCGGCTGGATGAGGTCAAGGAGCTTTTGATCGGCCTTGGGGTAAAGCGTTGGCGAATCTTCACGGTCTTTCCCGTGGGGCGTGCGGCGCAAGATCCCGCGTTGCAACTCACCAACGAGGAGTTCCGCTGTTTGATGGAGTATATCAAGCAGACGCGCGAGGAGGGTCGCATCCGTGTCGATTATGGATGTGAGGGCTTCCTGGGGCGCTACGAAGGGGAGGTGCGCAACCGCTTCTACGGCTGTCGGGCAGGTATCTCGGTGGGGTCGGTGTTGGCCGATGGCTCGATTTCGGCTTGTGCCAGCATTCGCGCCGACTACCACCAGGGCAATATCTACAAGGACGACTTTTGGGAGGTGTGGCAGACACGCTTCGAGAAGTTCCGCGACCGTGCGTGGATGCGTACGGGCCAATGTGCCGATTGCTCCTTCTTCCGCTACTGCCAGGGCAACGGCATGCACCTGCGCGATGGCGATGGGAGATTGCTCCTCTGCCACCTCGAAAGGCTGAAATAAAAAAAGAGGAAAGAGGAGAGAGCGAAGATTTTTAGAGAAAATAAGCTGCGACAAAATAAAAGAGCGTCATCCTGAGCCTTTGGCGAAGGATCTCTATTCTGGCAGTCTGCCTGCATAGAGATTCTTCGGGCAAGCCCTCAGCATGACGCTCTTCGTTAATCTCGTTAAACTCCTTAAAATCTTTAATCTCTTTATCTTATCTCTCCTCTTTAACCCACCTTCGGTGGCTTGACTTTGCTTCGGCTCGGCATCACGCATGCGTGTGCACTCGCCTTAATCGCAAAGTTATCTCTTCGCTCTCTCCTCTTTATTTACGCTTCGCCCATTTTGGGACCGGCGTTCGGGGTGGAGATCGGCGTGGGGATCTCGATCTTGCCCATCGTGGTTTCGTAGCGGGCGATATTCTCCTGCAGGGTGCGCAACAGACGCTTGGCGTGCTCGGGCGTGAGGACGATGCGGCTCTTCACGCGTGCCTTCTGCATGCCGGGCATCACGGTAGCAAAGTCGATCACAAACTCCGAGGTGGAGTGGTTGATCAGGGCGAAATTCGAGTAGATACCTTCGGCAACCTGCTCGTCGAGTTGAATCTCCAGGCCTGCCTGCTTAACTTCTGCCATAGCTTTAGTGTTGTTTGTTAGGGCAAAATTAGTTGTTCCCACTTTACGCTCTGCAACAACAAAGCCAAAGTTTTCGATAATTTATCAACATCTTTGTCATTTATCCCCTTTAATGCCACCTTTTTTTTCTATCTTTGCAAGGTTAAACGGAGCAACGGATGGAGACGATTACGGTTACATTGCTGGAGGTATTACTGCGCGGCCTGATGGTCGGCGTGGCGGCATCGATTACGGTGGGCCCCGTAGCGGTGCTCTGCATTCAGCGTACCCTCTCGAAGAATCGCCGTTCGGGCATCGTCTCGGGCATCGGCGTTGCGGCTGCCGATACGATTATGGCGATCGTGGCACTGCTCTTCTACTCGATGTTGGAGCACCAGATTCAGCAGTACGATACGCTGCTCAGGGTCATCGGCGGCATCTTTGTCGTAGTGGTGGGTGTCTACATCTTCTCGCAGAACCCCGTGCCGCAGATTCGTCGCAACCGAGCCGGTCGCAGCTCCCTGTGGCAGGACTTTGCCTCGATCTTCGGCCTGACGATCGCCAACTTTATCATGGTGATCCCCTACATCCTGGCCTTCTTTGCCGTCTTCGAGATCTCGTCGAACGACATCACGGGTGGCGGCCTGGCCGGTTTCATGCGTGCCATCCTGACCATCGGCGGCTTCTTTGGCGGTGCCGTGGCGTGGTGGACCTTCGTGGCGTTTGTGATCAACCTCTTCCGCCGTCGCTTCCGTCCGCGCCACATGCTGACGATTAACCATGTGGCAGGCCTTTTGATCGGTCTGCTCGGTATATATACGATTTTATCCACCTTTTTCGATATCTTCCCGAATGTCCACTAAGCAAAATAAGATCATCATCGCCATCGACGGCTACTCGTCGTGTGGCAAGAGTACCTTCGCCAAGGCAATCGCTGCCCGCCTGGGCTATATCTTCATCGATACGGGCGCCATGTACCGCGCCGTTACCCTCTACGCCCTGGAGCATGGAGCCATCCGCTCGGGGATCGTGGATGAGGATGAGGTGGTACGCCTGCTGAAGGAGATCCAGATCACCTTCCGCTTCAACCCCGAGCGTGGGGCAAGCGATATCTATGTCAATGGCGACCGCGTGGAGGGTAAGATCCGCACGATCGAGGTTTCGAACTGCGTGAGCGCCGTGAGTGCCATCGCCGAGGTAAGAGAGATGTTGGTAAAGATGCAGCAGGAGATGGGCCGTCGAAAGGGTGTTGTGATGGATGGTCGCGACATCGGTACGGTCGTATTCCCCGATGCCGAGCTGAAGATCTTCATGACGGCCGACCCGAAGGTGCGCGCGCAGCGTCGTTACGACGAGCTCACGGCCAAGGGCGACAAGGTGTCGCTGGAGGAGATCGAGCAGAATGTCCGCGACCGCGACTACCAGGATATGCACCGCGCCATTTCGCCCCTGCGCCAGGCCGAGGATGCCATCGTGTTGGATAACTCGCAGATGACCGTCGAGGAGCAGATGACCTGGGTCATGGAGCGCATCGCGGCCCTCAATTAATTAACCTTGCACCCGTTTCGGGGTGTCTATCCCCAAGAGCTATGCAGATCGAGATTGACGATAAATCGGGCTTTTGTTTCGGTGTCGTAAGGGCTATTTCCGAGGCCGAGAAGGCGCTGGGAAGAGGCGGTACGGTCTATTCGCTGGGCGATATTGTCCACAACCGCGTTGAGGTGCAGCGCCTCGAGGCGTTGGGCCTTAAGACGATCACCCATGCCGATATGGAGTCTTTGGGTGGTGCGCGACTCTTTATCCGCGCTCATGGCGAACCGCCGACAACCTACGCCAAGGCGCGCTCGTTGGGCATTGAGCTTATTGATGCTACCTGCCCCGTGGTGGCCCGCCTGCAACAGCGTGTGGTGGAGGCCTATGAGAAGATGGCGCCGATTGGTGGCCAGGTGGTGATTCTCGGTAAGCGAGGCCACGCCGAGGTGGTGGGCTTGACGGGCCAGGTGGCCGATCGCGCCCTGGTAATCGAGAACGAGAAGGACTTGGAGCAGATCGATTTCACGCGCCCGATCTACCTCCTCTCGCAAACCACGCAATCCATCGCCTTGTTCAACCGCCTGGGCGAGGAGATGCTGCGCCGTGCAGCTAATCCCGACGAGGTGACCATCGTCGATACGATTTGCCGGCAGGTCTCGGGGCGTGAGCAGCACCTTACGGAGTTTGCCGCCCGTTTCGATGTGGTGATCTTTGTCTGCGGGCGTAAATCCTCGAACGGCAAGGTGCTCTACGAGGTGTGCCGCAAGGCGAACCCCCGCACCTACAACATCGAGGAGGCGCGCGAGTTGGACCCCGCCTGGTTAGAGGGGGTTCGCTCGGTCGGTATCTGTGGGGCTACCTCCACGCCGAAGTGGCTGATGGAGCAGGTGGCCGAAGCGGTAGAGGGGTTGCAAATTAAGAATTAAGAATTAAAAATTAAGAATTATTTCAATAGAGCTGATCGCTGACTGCTGACTGCTGACTGCTGATCGCTAATTGCTAAAAATCCAACATCATGAAATATCTGGTTCGTTCGCTGAAATATTTTGTCGCTTTGTGCGTTTTATGTGTGATCATGATGGGGCTGATGCTCCTGACGGGCACATCGCAACTGACGGCCGAGGAGACCCTCTACCTCATGTTCCACTCCGATCGTTTTGTCCTGCTCGGCATCGCCATTGTCGCCTTGTCGGCCACCTATCCCCGTTTCGGCTTTATGACAAAGCGCGTGGAGGGGGATGTGGAGCAGCATCGCCTGCAGATCGAGAATGCCTTCCGCGGTGCGGGTTTCCGCCTCGTGAAGGAGGAGGACGGGGTGCTCTACTTCCGTGGTGACGGTCTTTGGAAGCGCCTTACGCTCCTCTTCGAGGATGAGATTCGCGTGTCGCAGTATGGCCAGTGGATCGAGTTGGAGGGTATCCGTCGCGGTGTGGCGCGGGCATGGTATCTGCTCGATTCGTACCTTGAAATGGTAAAACGAGATGAGAAAAAGTAATTTTAAGCGTTTGTTGGCGGCGGTGTTGCTCGTCGTTGTGGCGGGAGGATTCCTCTACGGCCACCGCGAGGACTTCGGCCTGGGTCGCAACATGGAGCTGACGGTCAATATGATGCGTGAGCTCTCGCTCAACTATGTCGATTCGGTCGATACGGACAAGCTGATGAAGGATGCGGCAGCGGGTATGGTGCGCAACCTCGACCCCTACACGGAGTTTATCCCCGAGAAGGAGATGTCCGATTTCGAGGTGCTCACGACGGGTAAGTATGGCGGTATCGGCTCGATCATTCACAAGAAGGGCGACTATGTCATCATCACCCAACCCTACGAAAACTCTCCGGCCGACAAGGCGGGGCTGAAGATTGGCGATCGAATCCTCAAGATTGGCGAGGAGGATGCCAAGGGGTTCACCGTCGAGGAGGTCTCGTCGCGCCTGAAGGGCGATCCGAATACGGCAATTCGGCTGACGATCGAGTCGTTAGACGGCACGGTGCGCGAGTTGCAGCTCATGCGTGAGCGTATCTCGATTCCTGCCATCTCGTATGTGGGCTGGGTGGCCGACGGGGTGGGTTATATCCGCCACGACGACTTCACGGATAGCTGTGCCGCCGAGTTGCGCGCCGCGATCGAACAGCTCAAAAAGGAGGGCGACCTACAGTCGCTTGTGATCGACTACCGCGGCAATGGCGGTGGCTTTATGCAGGAGGCCGTGAAGATTGTGGGTCTCTTTACGCCGCGCGGTACGGAGGTGGTGCGCACGAAGGGTCGCACCGAGGAGAAGAGCTACAAGACAACGACCGATCCGGCCTATCCCGACCTGCGATTGGTGCTGCTCGTCAATAGTAACTCGGCCTCGGCTTCGGAGATCGTGGCCGGCTCGTTGCAGGATATGGACCGCGCCGTGCTGGTGGGTCAGCGCACGCTCGGAAAGGGGTTGGTGCAGACCACGCTGTCGCTTGGCTACAACGCGATGCTGAAGCTCACGACGGCCAAGTATTACATCCCCTCGGGTCGTTGCATCCAGGAGATCGACTACTCCCACTCGCAGCAGGGTACGGTGCGCCAGATTCCCGACTCGCTCATCCGTGAGTTTAAGACGCGCGGAGGCCGCAAGGTCTATGATGGCGGCGGTATCATGCCCGATGTCAAGCTCGAGCCGCAATATATCAGCCGCTTTGCCGCCACGCTCTATGCGCTGGGCTTCATCGAGGATTTCGGCGACGACTACATCCGTCGCAACGGCTACCGCACGATCGACAACAAGCGTTTCGAGATCACGGAGCAGGATTTTGCGGACTTTGTCCGCTTCATGGAGGACAAGGAGGTGCCCTACGAGTCGGAGACCCGCCAGGCGTTGGAGCTGATCAAGAAGGCGGCCAAGAACGACCGCTTTATCGAGATCGAGCAGCAGATTACGGCTTTAGAGGCGGAGCTGAAGGACGATACGAAGACCAACCTCGAGACCTACCGCCAGGAGGTAACGGAGGCGATCACCAACGACCTGATCTTGCGCCACAGCTACCAGCGTGGCGTGACCGAGCATTCGCTCGAGCAGGATCGTGAGCTGAAGCGCGCCCTGGAGCTGCTCGCCGACACGACCGAGTATGCCCGCATCCTCCGTGAGCAGGATACGGCCCGCAAGTAAGAAGCTGTTTACAAGTTACCCCTTTACCCAAAAGCACCGCAAGATGAAATTTCGCAAATTCCTCTCGTTTCGTAACCGCGTCGTCGTGATCGTGGTGGGTGCTTTGTTGGGTGGTATCTCGCTGCTCTACACGAACAACCTCGCCATGCGCCTCAAGGAGAAGGAGCAGCACGATGTGGCGCTTTGGGCTCACGCCATGGAGCGCCTGAACCGCGATGTGTTGAGCGGTACGATCATGGTGCAGGACCCGCTGGTCGATGACCTGATTTCGAACAACAACAACATTCCGTTCATCATCACGAACGAGAATCTGGAGGTGATCTCCTCGCACCTGATTCCCGATGAGATTATCAACCATCCCGACCTGTTGCGTCGTCAGATCGATAAGTTTACCGAGGAGAACACGCCGCGCCAGGTGCGCTTCAGCTGGACAAATCGCCACTACCACATCATCTTCTACGGCAAGTCGGCGCAGCTCAAGGCGCTCTTCTACTTTCCCTATATCCAGATCATGGTCATCATCGTCTTTGTGCTGTTGGTCTACATCGCCTTCCGCTCCTCGAAGCTCGATGAGCAGAACCGCGTCTGGATCGGCCTGGCCAAGGAGACGGCCCATCAGCTCGGTACGCCCACCTCGTCGCTCCTGGGGTGGATCGAGTACCTCCGTTCGCAGGATATCGACCAGACGGCCGTCGAGGAGATGAACAAGGATCTGGCCCATCTGATGAAGATTGTCGATCGTTTCTCGAAGATCGGCTCCGAGACCCCCCTCACGCCGGCCAACATCAACGAGGTGGTGGGTGGCTCGGTGATGTACTTCCGCAAGCGCATCCCGCGTAACGTGACGCTCGACTACAACGGTCTGGCCATTGCCCCCGTGCAGGCCGAGATCAATACGGCCCTCTTTGAATGGGTGGTGGAGAATTTGATGAAGAATGCCCTCGATGCCTTGCAGGGTCACGGCTCGATCGAGGTGAAGATCACCTCCGACACGAAGTTCGTGACGATCGATGTGAAGGATACGGGTAAGGGTATTCCGAAGGGCAACTGGAAGCGCATCTTCGAGCCGGGCTTTACGACCAAAACGCGCGGTTGGGGTCTGGGTCTTTCGCTCTCGCGCCGCATCATCGAGGAGTACCACAAGGGGCGTATCTTTGTGGCCGAATCCGAAATTGGGAAGGGCACGACCTTCCGTATCATCCTTAAACGCAGCTTTGAAGGATGAGTCGTGGCATACCATATCGTCCCATAGAGCCGGAGCTGATTCCCGTGAAGGTCGATACGACGGAGTTGGCTGCGGCCGATTCGTTGGCTGTGGCCTCGGTGCAGGATAGCCTGCAGATGGCGGTGGCCGATTCGATGGCTTTGGCCGCGGAGCAGTCGGCGGCGGAGGCCGTGGTGCTCGATTTTACGACCTTCGATGCCCCCGTTTCGGAGCCTGCAACGCCCTATCGTGAGGCGACCGTTGAGGAGGTCTTCGGCTATGGCTCGGTGCAGGCCGAGATTCCCTTTTCGGGCTCGACAACCCCTTCGCCGATCGCTACGCCCGCTTTCGGATTGTTGGTCTTGGCCATTGTGGCCTTCTATTGCCTGATGCTCTATCAGCACCTGGGCGATGCCGTGCAGCTCCTGGGGCGTGTGACCCGCGAACGAGCTTCGGGTGAACGCCTTTCGGAGGACTCGAATGGCGACTACTCCCGCTTTTTGACCCTCTGCGTGATCCTCGGTGTGCTATTGATCGGTGTTGCCTCGATGCGCCTGGTGGCTCCGATGTTGAAGTTTACACCCTTGGCGCTTTGGCCTCAAAGCGGTGTCTTTTGGGGAGCGCTGGGCGTAAGCGTAGCGCTGGCCGTAGTGGTGATTTATCAGGTGGGTATCTGCCTCCTTGTCGGTCGATTAACCTATACGCAGCACCTTCTGGAGCAGATTTTTGTGTTGAAACGTACCTTTTTTGCACTTTTGACACTTTTGGCCACCCCCTTCCTGGCCCTGTGGCTTCTGACCACCGACACGGAGGGTCAGTATTGGTTTTGGGTGATTATCATCGAGTTGATTATTTCACTCGTTTTATACCTTCGGGAGACACTTTTGCTCTTTATTTCAAAAAAAATTTCAATTTTGCATTGGATTTTGTACCTTTGCGCCGTCGAAATTTTCCCGATCAGCCTGTTGATCCTGCTCGTGGTGAGATAGGTGGGCTTTTTTTTGGCTTTGTAGAGATAGATAATAAAGAGAAAAAGACGTGAAGCATATCCTGGTATCGCAGCCCAAACCGGCCGTTCCCGAAAAATCTCCCTTTTACGAAGTTGCACAGAAACATCAAGTAGAAATCGGCTACAAGCCCTTTATTCGGGTTGTAGGTGTTACGCTGAAAGAGTTTCGCGCCCAGCGCATCGAGATCCTCGACCATACGGCCGTGATCTTCACCTCGCGTTCGACGGTCGATAGCTTCTTCCACATCTGCGAGGAGGCCCGCATCACGGTACCCGAGACGATGAAGTACATCTGCCAGACGGAGGCCGTGGCGCTCTACCTGCAAAAGTACATCGTCTACCGCAAGCGTAAGATTTCGTTTGCCGATGGTTCGTTCACTTCGCTCGTGGAGCAGATCGTCAAGCACAAGGAGGAGAAGTTCCTCCTGGCGCTCAGCGAGCCGCATAAGCCGGAGCTTCCCGAGACGCTCAAGACCCTGAAGCTGGCCGTCGATCCCGTGATTTTGTCGCGCACCGTGGCAGCCGATTTGGAGGAGGTCGATCTTTCGACGATCGATCTCTTGGCGCTCTACTCGCCCTCGGACGTGAAGGCGCTGATTGAGAAGTTCGGTACGGAGAACCTGCCCGCGATTGCCGTCTTTGGCGGCAGCACGCTGCGCACGGCCTTTGAGGCCGGCCTGACGGTCGTAGCGAATGCCCCCACGCCGATTGCCCCCTCGATGGTCAAGGCGATCGACCTCTACCTGCAGAAGCTGGCCAAGGGGGAGGAGATCATCCCCGTAGAGCCGGTCGAGGATGCCGAGAAGGAGGAGTTCATCCGCACGCAGCAGCACAAGCTGGCCAAGAAGAGCCGCACACGTCGCACTACGACCGCTACGAAGTAGCCACCCCATAACCCCGACTACTATGCCTGATAGAGGGCTTGCCCACCACGAGCGGCTCCGCACTTTGGGAGC
This sequence comes from Alistipes sp., assembly GCA_017624955.1. Taxonomy (GTDB): domain Bacteria; phylum Bacteroidota; class Bacteroidia; order Bacteroidales; family Rikenellaceae; genus Alistipes. The sequence continues at coordinate 53,817 of JAGAMA010000039.1, read as the reverse complement.
CATTCGCCGTCTGTTCACAGAGGGCGAGTCGGGTTTTGTCTATCCCTTTCGCTATCTTTGGTACTCGGATGCCGACACCGAACCCTCGGTCGAGGTGCTCTTTTCGGTGCCCAAGAAGTACCACAAACGCGCTAACAAACGCAACCTCTTGCGTCGTCGCACGAAGGAGAGCTATCGCCTGCAGAAGGAGTTGCTGACGCTCCACATCGGAGCGCGCAACCTCGATCTGGCACTTATCTACTCGGCCCGCGAGGTGTTGCCCTCACACAAAATCAGCCATGCCGTCCGCCGCATTTTGGAGTCGATTGCTCAGCAGTTGTAAGCGCTTGGCTGCCTGGCCGCTGATTCTTCTGGTGCGCTTCTACCAACTCTGCATCTCACCCCTCACGCCGCCGTCGTGTCGCTACACGCCGACCTGCTCGCAGTATGCTCTGGAGGCGTTGCGTAAGTACGGCCCGCTGAAGGGGGGCTGGCTTACGCTCAAGCGCCTGGCCCGATGTCACCCCTGGGGCGGTAGCGGCTACGACCCCGTCCCCTAACACCTTCGGTTATGCCCTTTTCGTACGATGCGCTGCAAAGGCGCCTTGTGGGGCTGCCGATGGTGAGAATCGTCCCCTTCTTTGCGCTCGGTATTCTGTTGCAATACTACCTCGTGTTGAATCCGTGGTGGCTTCTGGCGCTCTTTGTGCTGTGTGGCCTGGGGGCGGTGTGGCGCGCTTCGACCGCGTGTCGTATGCTCTTTTTGGTCGTGGCGGGCTACCTGGTTGCCGACCTGCAACCCCGCCTGAAGTCGATTCCTACGGATCGCGCCTTGGAGATCGAGCTGCAACTCATCGACGACGGCATGCGCCGAGGCGACAGGTTGCGCTACGAGGCGGAGATTCTCCGCTGGCAGGAGCCTCGGACGAAAGCGTGGCAGGGTGGGGCTGGTCGGGTGTGGCTCTATGCCGATACCACACAACAGCTCGCAGGGGGCGACCGCCTCTTGCTCCGCAAGCGCATCTACCCCTTCCGCGACGATTCGACTTCGTATGGCCGACTGATGCAGTTGCGTGGCTATCGGGGAAGGTGTTACCTCGCTCCCAACGAGGAGCGGTTGGCCGAAGCGACCGAGCGTGCCGATCTGCATCTCCGAGCCTCACGCCTGATGCGCCGCAGGCTCTCGGAGCAGAGCGATCGGGCTGCCGTGGTGCGGGCGATGACCGTGGGCGATCGTAGCGGCATCGGTTCGGAGCTGCGCGAGGCCTATGCCCGTAGCGGTATGTCGCATCTGTTGGCCCTCTCGGGACTGCATACGGGGTTGCTCTTCCTGCTTTGCAACCTCGCGTTGGGTTGGTTGGGGTTGATTCACCACGGCCACCGCGTGAAGAACCTGCTGGTGATTGTGGCCGTTTGGTTGTTTGTCGCCGCCGCCGACTTTCCGCCCAGTGCCGTGCGCGCCGCCGTGATGTGTACGATCCTGCAGTGGGCCCGCTTCTCCTCCTCCTATTACCGAACCCTCAACGGCTGGGCGGCAGCCGCCCTGCTGCTCCTCGCCTGGCACCCCTATTACCTCTTCGATATCGGTTTTCAGCTCTCGTTCCTGGCCGTGGCAGGCATCCTGCTCGTGGCCGTGCCGCTCGGTGCTTGCCTGCGCACACGTTATGGGGCGGTAAATTGGCTGCTCGATATGCTCCTGGTGAGCTTCGCCGCTACGCTTTTGACCCTTCCGCTCTCGGCCTACCATTTCGGCATTGTGCCCTGGCTCGGTGTTTGGTGTAGCCCCCTGGCGGTGCTGCTCGGCATGGGGGTCGTGGCGTTGGGCTTGCTTGTGCTGTTGCTGCCGCCCCTTGTGACACTTGTGCGCCCGTTGTTGCTTCAGGTGGCCGAGTGGCAGAATGAACTGGCCGAGTGGGTTGCCTCGATCGAGGGTGCTGTGAGCGAACTGACCCCTTCGATGGGTGCGGTTTGGGCCTTTTACCTCTTTTTCTTGCTCCTCCTGGTCGGGATGTGGTCTTGGGATCGAAAAAAAAGCGTACATTTGTAAACCATGCTGACCCACGAAGAATATCGGTTGCTCTGTACGGAGGAGGTGCGCGAGGCGATTCGCAAGAATCGTCAGCGTGATCCGTTGCGTGTGGCCATGGATCGCTCGATCCCCGAGGCGCGCCTGGTGGCAACGCAGCTCAAGTACCTGGAGCGTGCCCGCACAAAGCTCCCCTCGTATGCCGAGGCGGGGTGTATCCTTCCGCCGCGCGCCTTCGAGCAATCCTCGAGCGAGGAGTGTGCCGCCCATAAGCCGATTGCGGGCGCGAAGGTCTTGGATCTGACCTGCGGTTTGGGGGTCGATGCGCGCGCTTTGGCCGCGCGTTTTGATGAGGTGGTCACGCTGGAGCGCAACGAGGTGCTGGCCGAGGTGGCCAGGGAGAATTTCCGACGGCTGGGGGTGGAGCATGTGACGGTACTTACGACCGATGCCGAGAGCTATGTGGCCACTTGCGAGGAGCACTTCGACTGGATCTATGCCGACCCCGATCGCCGCTCCGAGCGTGGTAAAAAGCTGGTTCGTCTGGAGGATTGTTCGCCCGATGTGGTGGCGCTCCTGCCACGCCTACGGCAGTTGTCGCCGCGTTTGTGCCTGAAAAATTCGCCCCTCTTCGATGTGGATGAGGCGCGCCGGATCTTCCCCGATTGTGCCGTGGAGGTCATCTCGCTCGGTGGCGAGTGTAAGGAGGTGCTGATCCTCACGGGCGAGGGGGTGAAGCCCGAACTGCGCGCTACGGCGCTCGGCGTGGGAAGCTACGCCGCGACGGATGAGCAGCCGCTACCGCCTGCCCCCGCGTTCGAGCCGAACGGCTATCGCTACCTGATTCAGGCGGATGTCGCCCTGCAAAAGGCGCGCCTGGTACGTCGTTATCTCTATGGTAAGGCCGATTGCTGGAGCGAAAACGGCTACGGATTTGCGGCGGAGCCGATCGAGGGGCTGATCGGGCGACAATATGCCATCGAGCGGATCGAACCCTTCGACCCCAAGGGGCTGAAACGGGCACTCAAGGGGCGCAAGGTGGAGCTTTTGAAGCGCGACTTTCCGTTGCAGATCGAGGAGTTGCGCCGTCGCCTGGGGGTGGCCACGGGCGATGAAATGCGCCTCGCTTTCACAAAAATCGGCGCTGCGTATTGGACAATTTGGTTAAAATAAGTAGCTTTGTAAAAATGTCCCAATCGGTATGAAATTCAAAGAACTATACCCCTTTTTCACCGAGACGATCTTCAACCGCGAGGATCGCAGTTGGAAAAATCCCGTGACACGCACCCTGGTACGCATCTACAAGCTCATCTTCTACATGGTGCGCGGCATGTTGAACCACGGCACGCTGATTCGCAGTGCTGCGATGACCTACTACACGATCACTTCGCTCGTGCCGATTGTGGCTGTGGCCTTTGCCTTAGTCAAAGGTTTCGGCCTGGCCGATACGCTCGTCGGATCGCTCTACGGACTCTTCCCGCAGTATCCCGAGGTGATCGACTATGTGGTTTCGTTTGCCGAGAATGCCCTGGCGCGTACGCAGGGCGGATTGATGGCCTCGGTCGCTTTGCTCATGCTCTTCTGGTCGGTGATTCAGCTCTTCAGCGCCATCGAGAGTGCCTTTAACAACATCTGGGAGGTCAAGACCACGCGCAGCATCGCCCGCCAATGGAGCGACTACCTGGCCGTGACACTCATCGTGCCGATTTTGTGGATCGTGGCCTACGCCACGGGCAGCCACCTGGAGGATGTCTTGCGCGATACCTGGTATTTCAACCTCCTGTCGCGCCTCTTGTCGATGCTCTTCATGTGGCTCATGTTCACGCTCCTGTATCTGATTATCCCCAATGCGAAGGTCAAGTTCACGAGCGCCCTCACGGCAGGTATCGTAGCCGGTACGATCTTCCTGCTCTTCCAGTGGGGTTACGTCTATCTGCAAAAGTCGATGACCTCGTACAACGCCATCTACGGTAGCTTTGCCGCCCTGCCGCTCTTCCTCTTGTGGGTGCAGATTTCGTGGCAGATCCTCTTGATCGGTGGCGAGCTCTCGTTTGCCTTCCAGAATATCACCCGCTTTGGCGAGGAGCACGAGTGGCAGCGCATCAGCTACGATCAGCGCCGCAAGGTGATGTTGGCCACGATGCTGATCATCGTGCGCCACTTCCAAAGCCGTGGCGGAGCCCTTTCGGCTGCCGAGATTCGCCGTGAGCTGAACCTCCCGACGCGTATTATCAACGATGTGCTGTTCCAACTCACGAAGGCGGGACAACTCATCGATGCCCGCAAGAACGAGGATGAGCGCGAAGCCTCCTATGCGCCGGCCTACGATATTGCGCAGATGTCGATTTACGGGGTGCTGTCGGCTGTCGAGAACCACGGGGATAACCCCCTGGAGTTTGATGCCGAGAGCGACCTGAGACGTGTGGAGGAGATCCTCGACGGCATGAAGCAGGATTCGCTCACCTCACCGCGCAATGTGCGCTTAATCGACCTGCTGCGATGATTCGGCGCGTGGTGTTGATCGGAAGCGGCAATGTGGCCGAGAGCCTGGCGCAGGCAGTGGCTGCATGCGAGGGGGTGGAGCTGGTGCAGCTCTATGCCCGCAATGCGGTGCGTGGGGAGCAGGTGGCGCGTTTGGCGCAGTGTGCCTATACCTCCGACCCTACGGAGTTGGACCTATCGGCCGACCTCTACCTGATCTCGGTGAGCGATCGGGCCGTTGAGGAGGTGGCCGAGGCGTTGCCGATTCCCTCTTCGGCCATCGTTGCCCATACGGCAGGCAGTGTGGCGTTGGATGCCCTGAAGCGCTACCCTCATCGTGCTATTTTCTACCCCTTCCAGGGTTTTTCGGCAGGTCGTAAAGCCGACTTTAGTCACCTGCCCCTCTTCCTCGAGGTGGCCGATCGAGGCGATTGGGCGGCCTTGGAGCATTTTGCCCGTGGGTTGAGCAGCCAGGTCTATGAGGCCGACTCGGCCCGTCGCAAAAAAATCCACCTTGCAGGGGTCATTGCCAACAACTTTGTCAATCAACTCTATGCCACGGCGACCGACCTTTTGGCCGAGTCGGGGCTGGGCTATGAGGTCCTAAAACCGTTAATTGAGGAGACGGCTGCAAAGGCACTCGATGCGGAGCATCCGGCGCGTGTGCAGACCGGCCCTGCGAAGCGTGGCGACCGAGCCACGCAGGAGGGACACCTCGCCCTCTTGGCCGATAACCCCACCATGAAAGAGATTTACGAATTGCTAAGCAAACAAATATGGGAAACTTCAAAGAAGATATAGCCCGCATCGAAGCGATGATCTTCGATGTGGATGGTGTGATGACCGATGGTCGTATCATCCCCACCGCCGAGGGGGACTTTATCCGCTGCTACAACTGCAAGGATGGCTATGCGCTGGCCTATGCCATTCGTCACGGCTACCGCGTCTGCGTCATTACGGGCGGTTATGGTAAGATTCTGGAGCGCCGTCTCCGCATGCTCGGCATGCAGGATTTCTACATCGACTGCATGGATAAGATTTCGACCCTGCGCGAGTATATGAAAAAGTACAACCTGAACCCCGAAAATGTCCTCTACATGGGCGACGATATTCCCGACTTGGAGTGCATGCGCGAGGTGGGTATGCCCGTCTGCCCGGCCGATTCGGCAGCAGAGGTAATCGAGTGTTCGCGCTATGTCTCGGAGTTCGAGGGAGGCCGTGGTGCCGTGCGCGACATCGTGGAGCAGGTACTGCGCGCCCGTGGCGATTGGGCCAAGAGCTCGGAGGGCGTGACCCCCTCGTCACTCGTGGCATCACGATAATCTGTAAAGGCAAGAGCCGAGCCGTTTTAGACACAAGAAGCCCCGTAGTCCGAAACTACGGGGCTTCTTGTAATGTCCAAAGAGCCGTGCTCTTTTACTCTTTCGCGGTGCTCCAGCCGTAGTACATCACGACGAGGAAGCAGATGAGCGGCAGGATGAACGAGAGGTTCACGGCAGGCCAGCCCATGAGCGTACCCTGGTCGATAATCATTGCCTGCACGGGGGGCAGTACCGAGCCACCTAAGATGGCCATAATCAGACCGGCAGCGCCAAACTTGGCATCCTCGCCCATACCCTCGAGGGCAATGCCGTAGATGGTGGGGAACATGAGCGACATGCAGGCCGAAACAGCCACCAGGCAGTAAAGACCCACGCGACCATCGATCACAATCACACCTGCCGTAGCCACGGTGGCGGCAATGGCCAAGAAGAAGAGCAGACGGCCCGGGTTGATATACTTCAACAGGTAGGTGCAGATAAAGCGCGACGAGCAGAAGATCACCATGGCGATAATGTTATACTGTTGCGAGAGAACCTCGGCAGCCTTCTCGGCCATGCCCTCGGCCATAAAGACGCGCGTGCCGTACTGAATGATGAAGGTCCAGCACATGATCTGCGCACCCACATAGGCGAACTGGGCAATCACACCGTTGCGATAGCGCTTTTGTGCGAAGATGCGCTTCAGGGTCGGGAGCAGTCCATCCTGCTTCGATGACTCCTGCACCTTGGGCATGCGCGCCAACCAAATCACGAGGAACATCGCCGTAATCACGGCACCGATAATGAGGTAGGGGGTGATCAGGACCTGCAAATCGGCCTGCTTCATCGCCTCAAACTCCACCTCGCCGAGCGTGGCACGACCCGCCGTGTCGAGCGGATTGAGCTTCGCCTGGATGAAGTTCATCGCTACATACATACCCAAGAGCGATCCCATCGGATTGAAGGCCTGCGCCAGATTCAGACGGCGCGTAGCGGTTGCCTCCGAGCCCATCGAGAGGATGTAGGGGTTGGCACTCGTCTCGAGGAACGAAAGGCCGCAGGTGAGGATGAAGTAGGCCAAAAGGAAGGGGTAGTAGCTACCCGTCATCTTCGCAGGGAAGAAGAGGAATGTACCCACGGCATAGAGGCCCAGACCCATCAAAATACCCGCCTTGTAGGAGTAGCGGCGGATGAACATGGCAGCCGGAAAGGCCATGGCGAAGTAACCGCCATAGAAGGCCACCTGCACCAGTGCACCATCCGTGACACTCATGCGGAAAATTTTCGAGAAGGCCTTGACCATCGGGTTCGTGATGTCGTTGGCAAAGCCCCACAACGCGAAGCACGAGGTAATCAGGATGAAGGGTAGCAGGTAGTTCACCCCGTTGTGCTTCAAAATCGATTCTTTGATCTTGTTCATAGTAGGTTATTTGGTTTTTTATTCGTTTTCGTTGATCAGGTCGGCCACCGTAGCTTCGGTATAGCGTACCAGGTCGGTGGGCGCTACCCGAAGTTGCAGACCACGCACACCGGCCGAGATATAGATCGTATCAAAGGTCTCGCAGGTGTGGTGGATGAAGGTCGGAAAGCGCTTTTTCATTCCGATCGGGGTGCATCCGCCACGGATGTAACCCGTCGTGGGAAGCAACTCCTTCATCGGGATCATCTGCGCACTCTTGTTTCCCGACAGGCGGGCCGCCTTCTTCAGATCGACCTCCCGATCGCCCGGGATGACACAGACGAAGTGGCCGTTGCGATCCCCTTTGAGAACCAGCGTCTTAAAGACCCGCTCGATCGGTTCGCCCAGCTCCTCGGCCACATGCGTTGCGGCCAGGTCGTTTTCATCGACCGTATAGGGAATCAGCTCATAGCCGATCCCTGCCCGATCCAGCAGGCGTGCCGCGTTGGTCTTCTCTAACTTCTTGGCCATTACTCCAGTGCTTTTTTCGGCAGGAAAATTTGCAGGCAACCCCACGCCACGAGGTAGGCCAGACCGGCCATCATGAAGACGACGAAGTAGCTACCCGTCAGCTCCAGCACATTACCCACGGCCGAGGCGGCCAGCACACCACCAATCGACCCCGTGAAGCCGGCCAGCGAGGTCATCGTGGCTACGCGGTTCTTGGGGTAGTAGTCCGAGACGAGGGTGTAGATATTCGAGGCCCACCCCTGGTGAGCAAAGCAGGCAAGCGAGATCAGCGCGATGGCTGCCCAGAGGCTCTTCAGCCCCGGAATCAGGATCACGGGAACGACCAGCAGGGCGCAGGTCAGGAGCGCCGCCTTGCGCGAGAAGGCCACCGAGCGACCCATGCGGATCAGCTTCGACGAGAGGTAGCCGCCGAAGATACCGCCAAACGACGAGAAGGTGTAGATGACGATCAGCGGCAGAACCATCTGCTGGATGTTTACGCCGAAGCTCTTCTCCATGAAGTCGGGGGTCCAGAACAGGAAGAACCACCACACCCAGTCGCAGACAAAGCGCGAGAGGGTGATGCCGATCGTGGCGCGCTGCGTGAGGAGCGATTTCCAATCGACCTTCTCCTCCACCTTCGGGCTATCCTCCGCCGTATCATCCTGCTCGATGTAGGCCAGCTCCGCAGCCGTCACATGCTTCGACTCGCGCGGTAGGCGGTAGATCATGAGCCAGGCCACCATCCAGATAAAGCCCAGCGCACCGGTGACGATGAAGGCGATCTGCCAGCCGTAGGTTACCGTGAGGTAGGTCACGATAATCGGGGCTACAACCGCACCGATATTACTGCCCGAATTGAAGATACCCGTAGCCAGGGCGCGCTCCTTCTTGGGGAACCACTCGGCTGTAGCCTTGATGGCGGCGGGGAAGTTGGCACTCTCGCCCAGGCCGAGGAAGAAACGGGCCAGGCCGAAGCCTACGGCTCCGCGTGCGGCAGCGTGGAAACAGCCCGCAATCGACCACAGGGCGATAGCTGCGGCATACGAGAGGCGCGTACCGAAGCGGTCAATGAGTCGTCCTACGACCAACAGACCAATGGCATAGGCGGCCTGGAAGGCCGAGACGATATAACCGTAGGCGGCCTCCGAGAGGTGAATCTCATCGGCAATGACGGGCTTCAACATACCCAGCACCTGACGGTCGATGTAGTTGATCGTCGTGGCAAAGAACAACAGAGCCACCACCGACCAACGATAGTTGCCCACTTTCTGCAGCTTGTTTATCGACATATCTCGTGAATTTTACGGTAAATCTCCGCCTGCTCCTCCGGAGTCTCGGCGTAGGTAACAACGATGAGTTTCATGCCCGGCTTCCAGAGCTGCTGCACCTTCTCCTCCACAAGCTCTACGTCGCCGACGATGCGGGCGTTGAGCACCGCGCCCGTGCCGGCGAAGGCATCGGCGAAGCCCTCGGTGGGGTTGGCTCCCGGGTCGGTAGCGAGCGAGAAGGCTCCATCGGCCATTCTCAGCCCCTCGATGCGGGCAATCTGCTCCTTCTTCTGCGACCAGTTGCCGCACGAGTGGAAGACCGTACCGCCAAAGCGGTTGCCGACCTGCTGCATGGCGGGTACGCAGAGCGGGAAGTAGAGGTCGTCGGAGAGCATCGTCACCGTGTCGTCGCTCATACCCAGGCCGTCGAACATGCGGCTCGAGGCGAATCCGTGACCCGGCTTGACGAGGGCATCCCCGATCAGGCGGCGCTGCGCCTCCGTAAAGTCGATGAGGAGGTTGGCCGTGCGATCCATAGCCGTCAGGATCGAGTCGGGGTCGAGCATCAGATCGAGGTAGAAGGAGTTCGAGTCGATGATGTTGCTCAGGGTGTTGAGCGGCGACTGCACATCGCAGTACGACATCGGAATCTCGCCCTTCGTCTTGTCGAGGAAGTACTCGACCATCTCGAGCGTGTGGCGACCGATCTCGGTCTCGGCCACGGGCTTAAAGGGGGCAGCCACCAGGTCGGCCGTGGTCATAAATTTGCCATCCACGGCAGGGGCTTGCCCCTTCTCCCAGCGGTAGCCGAAGCCGTAAGCGGCAGCTACGGTGCCCAGGCCGTACCAGGGCTCGAGGAAGTTGGGCACATCGGCCTCAAACTGCATCGAGGCATCGAGTGCGCCGAGCTGCCAGGCCAGCGAGGTCTGCTTTTCGCGGCAATCCTCGGCAAAGACCTCCTTGACACGCATGCGGCGATAGACCAGCACACCCTGATCGGCCTCCCAGAAGGCCTTGCAACGCGCATCTAACTCGGCCGCATACTCCGCATAGCGCACGCGGTCAAACTTTTCGGGAGCAATCGGCTCCACCTTCGTGGCCTGCGAATCGGCCAACGAGGTGTTGAATGTATCTTTTTTTGCCATACCTATTTCGTTTTCAGCTCTTCGGCTATTTGGTAAATTTCTTTGACTCTTTCGTCGGTAATCGTGTCGTCCATATTGACGCAGCAGATGCCCGTTTTGTAGAGGTCGCCCGATGCCTTGACGCGCGTTGTGATAATCTCGCGCAGCTCCTCCGACGAGTAACCGCCAATCTCCACGGGGTTCAGGCGGAGCGAGAAGAAGGTCTCGGGCAGCATCTCGCGCAGGGACGTCACATCGCCACCCCAACCCAGGTCGAGGAACGAGAGGTTTTTGATTTGGGCAAACTGTGCCGCGTGGCGGTGGGGATCTTTGCCGCAGTAGTGGATGCCGTAGGGCTGATACTTTTCGCTCCAGGCGATGTCGATCGGCAGCAATTGATCCTCGTAGTCGAACTCCGAAATCATCGTGTGGGTGCACTCCGAGTGGAGGTAGAGCGGCTCATCCAGGAGGCGGGCAATGCGATTGACCGAAATCGAGGTCGACCCCGTCTCACTGCGGATGTAGTTGAAGAAGCGCTCCACGACGCGCCCGATCTGGGCGAAGTAGGCCTTCGTGGCCTCGGGGTCGAGCATCATATCCATCAGGACCGACTCGCCCTTCACATCGAGGGCCAGGTTCAGCACGCCGCCCCAATTGATGTCGCCCGTGACGTAGCCATATTTGGCTTTGAGCTGCTCGATGAGCCTCTGCAGGCGCTTGAAGGCGGGCGAACGGAAGGGGGCCTCTTCGTCGATCGTCAGCTCCTCGCGGTGGGCGCAGATCACCTGCGGAGCGGTGTTGGCCCCATATTCGATTTGGCACCCCAGCATCTCCGAAAGCAGGTAGCCGGCAGCCAGGTGCACGGCGCCGATCTCGGGTCGCTCCTCGTTGTGGTGCAGGCCCAGACCGCAATCGCCAAAGCGATCGTGGAGGGTCTTCTCCATGAGCTGCTCATCGCTTACGCGACGGCGCGGGTCGTAGAAGAAGTCTTCGTCGAAGACAATTCCGACATGCTTGTTCCACCACGAGGGGTGGAAAACGACATCAACGGGGAGTTGGGTGGAGCAGATTTTTTTCATGGTTAGTGGTTTTCGGGAGTACACATGCCTCCAAATTTGGGCTAATTTACTAAAAAAAAGGCAAAGCGCCACACCTTTTTTGAGGAAAGCTTCGCGCGCGTGCAATTTTCTCCGAAAATCGAGGTTATTTCTATTTCTTTGACTACATTTGTGGCTATGAAGCGCGATATGCTCCTTATCCTTTTGTCGGTGGTGTTGCTCTCGGTGGGGTGGCTCGGTTTGTCGGGTCTCGGCCTGCTGGTAGCCTTCGTGCCGCTCTTGATCTTGAGCGAAAAGGCGGAGAACTCGCGCCGAGGTTGGTGGCAGACCTTTTGGCGGGCGTTGCTATGCTTTGTCTTGTGGAATGCGGCCACCATTTGGTGGATCTGGAACGCTACACCCATCGGCCCGATTGCGGCCATTCTCTTCTCGACCTTCTACAACATGGTCGCCTTCATGCTCTACCACACGGTGGTCAAGAAGGCCCCGCGCGCCTTGGCCTATACGACCCTCGTCGCGGCCTGGATCGCCACCGAGTATTGGTACACGAGCGGTGATTTCTCGTGGCCCTGGCTTACGCTCGGCAACGGCTTCTCGCACGATGTGTGGGCCGTGCAGTGGTATGAGTGGACGGGTGTCTTTGGCGGCTCGTTGTGGGTGTTGGTCTCGAACCTGCTTGTTTTTGAGGCGATTCGTCATCGCACGCCACACAAGATTGTCGCCGCACTGGCGGGGATCGTGTTGCCCGTGATCGTGTCGCTCGGTATGTGGTTCGGCTATGAAGAGCCGAGCGAAACGGTGCGCGTGAGTGCGATCCAGCCCAACGTCGATTGCTACGAAAAGTTTGACAATACGGATGCGCTGCAGGTGGCCAATATCTTCGACCTGCTCGGCGAGGTGCCTGCAGGAGTCGATTTTATCCTCCTGCCCGAAACGGCAATGCCGGGCTACTATTGGGAACCGAATTTGTCGGATCGCCTGAACGATGATGAGTCGGAGATTTGGCAGGTGGTGCGCGATACCCTGCGTGCGCGACATCCCGAGGCGATGCTCTTGACGGGCACCAATACCCGCCGCTATTACAGCCCGGGATTGGAGAGTCCGACCGCGCGTTCATTCGGTTATGGACGAGGTGGTTACGACCACTTCAATACGGCCGTGGGTGTGGATACGACCCACCGTGTGCAGCTGCACCACAAGGGCAAGCTGGTGATCGGCGTAGAGAACACCCCGACCTGGGTCTTCCGCCTGATGGATTTCCTGGTGGTGGATCTAGGCGGTATCGTGGGGCAGATCGGTATCGGCAAGCATGGCTCGGCCTTCGAGCATCGCGGCGTGAAGATCGGCCCGGCGATCTGCTACGAGGGGGTCTATGGCGAGTTCTTCGGCGACCATGTGCGCCGTGGTGCCGAGCTGATGGCGATTTTGACAAACGACGGCTGGTGGGGCGATACCCCCGGCTATGAGCACCTCTTCACCCTTTCGCGCCTGCGTGCCATCGAGCACCGCCGCGCCGTGGTTCGTTCGGCCAATACGGGGCGTTCGGGCTTTATCTCGGCGCGTGGCGAGATCAGCTCGACATTGGGCTGGGAGGAGCGCGGTGTGCTGACCGAGGAGGTGGCACTCAACCGTGAGCAGACCCTCTACACCCGCTATGGCGACTACCTGGGGCGTGTAGCCAACTACCTGCTGCTGCTCTCGGTGCTCTATTACATGGCATACCGCGTCAAACGGCGCAACTACTTAGTGGACTAATCCCGTACCAAAAATAATTATGAACTACACTCAAACACTCGAATTTCTGTTCCAACAACTCCCGGCCTTTGAGCAGAAGGGGGCAACGGCTTATAAGCCGGGCTTGGAACGTATCGCCGAGTTTTGTCGCGTGCTGGGCAACCCGCAACGTAATTTCTTTACGATTCATGTGGCAGGTACCAACGGCAAGGGCTCCGTATCGCACATGTTGGCCTCGATTCTCGAGCAGGCCGGCTACCGCACGGGTCTCTTTACGTCGCCCCACCTGAAGGATTTCCGTGAGCGCATCCGCGTCGATGGCGAGATGATCCCGAAGCAGAAGGTGGTCAATTTCGTCAGCAAGCACCGCGAGAAGATGATGGATCTCAAGCTCTCGTTCTTTGAGATGACGGCCGCGCTGGCCTTCGACTACTTTGCACAGGCAGATGTCGAGGTGGCGGTCATCGAGACGGGCCTGGGTGGTAGACTCGATGCCACGAATGTGATTCTTCCGGTGGTGAGCATCATTACGAACGTCGGGCTCGAGCATACGGCACTGCTGGGTGACACGCTTCCGAAGATTGCAGCCGAGAAGGGCGGTATCGTGAAGAAGAGTATCCCCGTGGTGGTGGGCGAGAAGGACGATCATTGGAAACATGTGATCGAGGAGATTGCCGAGCAGTGCCGCTCGCGCGTGATCTATGCCGAGGAGGAGTTCCGCTGCGAGGAGCAGCATGACGAGGCGGGCGAACAGCGCCTTTCGTTGCGCCGCATGCGTGATGAGTATCTCTACGATGTGCACCTCGACCTGATGGGCCACTACCAGCGCAAGAATGTGGTGACCGTGGCTGCCGTGTCGGACTACCTGCACGAGAAGACCCCGCTGACCATTTCGCGCCGAGCCTTTATCGAGGGTATGCGTACCGCTTCGAAGGAGACCTCGCTCATGGGTCGCTGGCAGAAGCTGGGCGATAAGCCGCTGATGATCTGCGACACGGGCCACAACGCCCACGGTATTCGCTATGTGAGCGAGCAGATTGCCGCCACGCCGCATGAGAAACTCTACTGCGTGGTGGGCTTCGTGAAGGATAAGGATTTGGCTCACATCCTGCCTCTCTTGCCGAAGGAGGCACACTACATCTTTACGGCAGCCCAGACCGAGCGCGCCGTACCTGCCGCGGAACTCTGCAAGAAGGCCGGCATCTACGGCCTGCAGGGCGAAGTCGTGGAGGGCGTTCCTGCCGCTGTCGAGCGCGCCCGTGAGCTGGCCGGCGAGGAGGACCTGATCTTTATCGGCGGCTCGACCTATGTAGTCGGCGAGGCGATGTAGGCGCATGGCATAACGAGAAAAGGCTGTCCCGTGGGGGCAGCCTTTTTTAGGTAATGTTGCCAAAAGGGGCTGCCGGATTGATACATAGTAGACTGAACATTTGCTAATTATGAGCGAAAAAAAGAGATTAGTAGAAAGCGGTTTCTGCCAATCCCTTTTTTATGGTATGAAGTCGCAACATGCGTTGTCCGTTATACGGATTTGCGTTGTTATGATACTCCTTTTTCCTGCGTTATAACATCGACGATATATCAATGAATTATCAACGATAATTCATTGATATATCATAGGGGATGCTTGATGGTAGTAAGTGATACGCGATAGTCTGTATCGATTGCGGTGAGAAATAAACAAGATTTAACAAAAAAAAGCCCCACAAAGAGGCTTTTTGTATGGAATCAGTCGAGTGCTATTTCATTTGAAAATAATACTCCTTACCGTCTATGATTCTAGTTTTCACTTTGACATTTTCCCAATCGACCGAGAATGAAAATAGATATTCGAATTTTTCTCCGTTGAGTTCTATTGGCAGAAGTATCTTGACATTAGTCAATTGATCTTCCCAGTACAAGATATAGTTGTACAACCATCTGCCAAAGTAGGCATTAAAGCTAACTCCTGACTTGGTAACAAGAAGATCGTTTATTTTCGATCCTTTCACTACAATCGATGGTGTTTGAGGCTGTTCTCGGTCAATCAATTTCACTCCGGCATGAAATACGCCTGTACTCACGCCATTGGGGCCTCCCACATAGATTGCATCGTCCCAATGTATTTTGAGGCTGCTCGTAGCTTTATTCGTCAGTTGGAAATCGATATGCGTTGGCTGGAACTCGAAACGAATATCAATTTTATTATCCCTATAGGTCGGATATGTGAATTGATCGGCTCCCACTACATTTTGGATCGTACCGACTGCATCATTAACGTCAACAGACTCGAGCGAAACTCGATAGTAACCTTTCACTTTTGCCTGGCTAAGTAGGGGAAGCAGGCTTAATACCGCAATCAGCAATAACTTTCTCATAGTTTAATGGTTTATGGTAAATAAAAAAGCGTGCACTATACCTGCACGCCATCAAGGGCTACCACACCCTATAATCCCTACAAGCAAGCACACGCAAAGCGGTACTCGCCTTAATGGGATTATCGTGCCGTATCAGTATCAATGTGGTAGTTCGATGGCGATTAGGCAATATGTCACAACAAATATACAGAAGATTCAATAAATATCAAATGGATTGTGTAGATATATTTGTTGTTATCGTCAAGTTACGATGCTGTCGCAAAACGATATTTCATACCAAGTTTGTTGCTATTTTATACACAATGATATATCTTTGTATTATCATTGATAATTTATTGATAATAACAACAGCCATGGAGGGAGTTAAACTTTCGTATGTATTGACCGTGAAGAGTTATGCGGAGACATTGCGTAGCTTTGCCGTCGGAGAGACCCGTTTTTACGAATTGGCTCATACCGATTACACGGGTTTTCATAATGCCCGCAAGCGCCTGCAAGACAGTAAATGGGGGCTTTTTACGTTTGAAAAACACTACGATAGCGAGCGAAAGCTATTCAAAATCACGCGAACGGAGTAGTAATACCTCTTTCTCGTTAACATTTTTATCTATGATATATCATTGAATTATCAATGATAATAAACGGAGTGTCGTATTAACGTCGATGAGATTATATAGAATACAAAAAAGCGTGTCCTAACCCTGTGTCGGACACGCTTTTTTATGCGTAGCGGTGGATTACTCCCAGCCGGTGAGTTCGGCAAATTTTTCGATGACCACCTTGGCCATCTTCTCCTGGCCGTAGCGGTTGGGGTGTTCCGAGGCTCCGAGGTCGGTCGTGCGGTTATAGACCCCCCACGAGATGTCGGCCATGGCCGTCTTGGGAAGCTCCTCGACCATCTTCGCAACACACTTCACGGCGTGGGGCGAGTGTACGACACACAAGACAGGAAGCTCGGCGCCCCAGGCCGTGCGCAGCTTCTCGATCAGCGCGCGGTAGCCTGCGATATACTGCTCCTCGGTGGGGTGGGGCGGGGTGCTGAAGTCGTTCGTGCCGAGCGTGATGACGATGGCATCGGGGCGGTAGGGGCTGTCAGTAAAGTCCCAGGCCGAGGCGGGGTCCTCGTCAAAGAGACGGAAGGCACGCGAACTCATCGTGGTCTCCGGAACGGAGAGCTGCAACGAATCGCCGTAGTTGCGCACCAGGCCGCGACCCGAGTGCGAAATAAGGTTGTAATCGGCACCAAAGTGGGCTGCTGTCAGGGCGGCATAGGTGTAGCGGCAATTCTCCGTCTCGGGGAGGAAGGGTTCACTACCCGACTTGCTCTCCGTGCCGTAGCCGCAGGTGAGCGAGTCGCCGTAGAACTCGATGTGGCGCTGAAGCTTCAAATCGTTGGTCGCCAGCAGACGGCCATCGGTTGTGAGGCTGTGCAGCGTGATGCGCCCCTGCTCGGCCTCGGTAGCCTTTTGCAGGCGGATGAGGTGCTCGCCGTCGTTATTCGGGTCGTTGAAGAGTACGAGCATCGTATGCTCCCCCTCGGAGGTGAGCTTCTCCTGCTCCCGGCCGTCGATCCAGAGGTTGAGGTAGTTGCGTTTCGTGTCGCTCAGCTCCACGGCCAGGTAGCTGCCACGGAAGCGGATGTCGATATAGACACCGCTCCAATCAAACGAGATCGAGCCGTCGTCGAGTGTCATCGTGCGCCCCACCACGCGGGCGGGCGAATCGGCAATCGGGGTCGTTGTTTCGCCACTGCAAGCGGCAAGCGCCACACAAAGGGTCATGATCCAAAAGATTCGTTTCATCGTATAAATTCACCTTGAAGGTTTACCTGATTGTTAAAGGGGCGCAGCAGGGCATCCATGACCACGGCGCACTCCTTGCGCATCAGGGGGCGTGTCGTGCTGTAATCCTCCAGCCCCCAGGCGTTCCACATCGCATCGTTGATTTCGCCAAACCAATTCTCCAGGTCGGTCAGGGCGACCTCGCGCTGCTCGTTGCTTAGCTCAAACTGCTCATCGAAGCGGTTCAATCCGCGCGAAAGCTCCGCCAGCGAGATCGGCTCGTCGGCCTTGAACCAGGTCTGATTCTCCCAGCCGACCGTCATCCCCTCGCCCTCGATGATACCAGTAACGCCGATGCGTTGCAGCGCCTTGAAGTGGGGATGCGTTGTCGGCAGATCGAGGTAGGGGAGCAGGTAACCGCCACCCTCCAGCACCTCGCGTTGTACCTCGCGCACCGAGACCTCACGCGGCTCGATACCCTGCTTGGCTGCCAATGCAGCCACGATTCCGGCCGCCTCGCCAATCTGCAACACGACGGGCTGCAGGCGCGTAGAGCCGTTTACGAGGTTGCTTACCGAGATCGACTTCTCGGCCACAATCAGTCCATTGACCCCCTTCGGCAGCAGCACGCCCATCGGCACGCCATACGAAGGCACGGAGTGGAAATAGAGGTTCGGCAGTGCCTCCCAACCCGTGTAGCGGGTGTGGTGCTGATCGACGGGGTAGTCACCCACGCCGATCGCGGTGCGGTAGAGCGTGTAGTCGTAAGGGGCGATGACGTGGTTCAGCTGAAAGCGCACCTCGCCATGCGTACGACGCGACTCGCGGTGGTAGGGCATCAGGGGCATCAGGTCCTCGGTCGGGAACTCGTCATCGGCCAGCGATAGGGTGTTCAGCCCCAGCTCATGCTGGATGAAGTAGAGGAAATTCAGCGTGTGGGCCTTCGCCTTCGTGACCGCCTCGGCACGCTCCTCGTTAGTCATCTCGATCATATTGACATAGTAGTCGTTGCCCTCGATCGGCCAGTTGATCATGATCTTGCCGTTCGGAAGACGACCGTACGACATCATCATCTGCTTCGACCAGAGGCGGTTGGCCTCCTTCGGGGTATGGCAGATGGCGTTGTCGCAGGCGCAGGCAAAGAGGGTCGAATCATAGTCGGCAGGGCGCTCGATCGTCATATCGCGCCCGTAGTCCTTCAGGATCATGACCATCGTCAGGTCCTGGATGATGCCGTTGGCCTCCTCGGGGGCGATATCCTCACCCGTCACCGTGCGGCTCTCCATGCCGATATCGTACTTGACACCCGTAGCAGCCGCCACATCGCCCAGCTCCGTACCGTCGATCACGATGTGGGCCTTTACCTGCTCCTTGCCACGCGGCCCTTGGAGTGTCAGCAGCCATCCCTCCTCGGCGCGCTCGATGTGCGCGAGTTTGGTGTCGAATTTCACAGTCAGCAGCTCCTCCTTTTCGGCCATGGCGCGGAAGATGCGGGCACCCACGCTCGGCTCAAACAGCAGGTTGCTCACCCAACCCGTCTTGAGGGCCTGGGCACCGCCATAGTGCGCCTCGAGCGAGTCGCGCAACTCGCCCCACATACCGCCACGCAGGCGGTAGTTGCCGTCCGTGGCACTCACACCGGCCGAGGTAAGCATGCCACCCAGCCAGGGGCCCTCCTCGACAATGAGCGTATGAACGCCCAGGCGTGCCGCGCGAATGCCGGCCGTCGTGCCGCTAACACCGCCACCGACCACAATTACATCGTATTGCTTACCGCCACATGCGGTCAATAACGCCGCAGTCACGAGGGCTACGGCGTAGTTGATAAGTCGTTTCATGGAATGGTTATTTCAAATTTAGGGTTTCCTGGTAGCTTCTGCCGAAGGGGTCGGTGGCCGTGACTTTCACCGCTTTGGCCCCCTTGGGAATCACGATGCGGAAGAAGTGGTCCGACGGCGTGGGATAGACATAGGGGTGGTCTAATTTTTCGCGGTCGGCATACATCTTTTGTGCTCCCGGGTCGTAGGCCGCAAAGCGCTCCATCGGTTGGCTCTCTCCGCCGTCAAACTGCGCCTCGATCTTCCAATTTTCGTCTGCGGCCCATACGTTGGCCACCACCTGACCGGCAAATCCTGCCGAGTCGGCCTCCGTGTAGAGGGTCATCTGGTGGTCGGGCTTGAAGTCGGTCGATTTGTAGTACCACTGCACCTTGTCGCCATCGATCTCAAAGACACTGTAACCGCGCGGCGTACCGTCGGTGCAGAGGATGCCCTGCCACCAGGCACCGCTCAGGGCGGGGATCACATGCTCGTAGAGCTGTTCGGTGATGATCTGGTTGTAGGTCGTGTGCGTATGACCCGAGAGGATGTGGGCGTTGTAGGGGGCGAGCATGCGGTGCAGCTGCGGGGCGTTGGTCATCACGTTGGCGATGTTGCCATAGCTGAACTGCTTGCGGTCGCTCTCCTCGCAGGTCGAGGGGATGTGCAGCACCACAAATACGGTCGAGCCCTCCTCGACATAGCTTAAATCCTTTTCGAGCCAGGCGAACTGCTTCTCATCGAGGTAGCCGATGTAGAAGTAGTCGCGGCCGATGTAGAAGTTGTCGTTCAGTACTACATAGTGCGCCTTGCCGACATTGAACGAGTAACAGACCGGGCCGAAGGTCTCCTCCCAGAGGCGGGTCGAGGTCTCGTGCGAACGGCTGTAGAGGGTCATGTCGTGGTTGCCCGGGGTCGAGTAGATATCCAGCCCCGAGGTGGCGGCCACCTCGTTGTAGGTGGGGTAGAAGGTGTGGTCGTAGGAGATCACATCGCCACAGCAGATGCCGTGGAAGGGGATCTCATACCCCTCGACCGTGCGGCGGATGTCGGCCATGCCTTCGCGCAACGCAGGGAACTCCTTTTGGTGCCAAATCTGCGGGTCGGCAAAGACGACAAAGCCGTGGTGCGTATCATCCTCGGCCTTGCGTTGCAGGGCGAAATCGTAGCTCTTCTTGTCGGCCTCCTTCTTGAGCCAGAACTGGGGTACGCTCTGTTCTGTGGCTACGCGATAGCCCGCAGGTACGGTGATGTAGATCAGCTTGTTGTCATCCGACGAGGGGAGCGCGAAGCGACCTTTGGCATCGGTCGTGGTGAAGCTTTCGCCATCGGTAACCACCACATTGGCCACGCCCTTGCCCTCACAGCGCACCGTGCCCTTCAGCGTGCTGATCCCCACGGCCCAGGTTGCGCTGCACCACAAGAGCGCCAGCGCCAAGATCAAGAGTCGCTTCATGGCTATTTCTCCATCTTTTGTTTCAACTCGCGGAGCAGGCACTCACACTTGTAGAGGCCGCGCGGCACATGGAAGCAACCCTTCCACTTGCCGCCCTTGAGCGTCAGAAGCACCTCGCCGCGACGGTTCAGGTAGCCGTACCACTCGGGATGCTCCGCATCGCGGAAGTGCGACCAGGTGTAGTCGTGCAGCTTCTCGAACCACGCCTTGCAACGCTCGTCGCCCGTCAGCAGGTAACCCTCCAGCATGGCAATCGTCGATTCGATGTGTACCCACCAGAGCTTCTGATCCCACTCCAGCTGCTGCGGGGGGCAACCCTTGCGGTCCATGAAGTAGAAGATGCCGCCGTGCTCCTTGTCCCAGCCGAAGTCGAGCGTGTTGAGGCCAATCTCCACGGCCTTCTTAATGAGCTCCTCATCGCCACGACGACGTGCCAGATCCATCACGAACCACATCGTCTCGAGCGTGTGACCCGGGTTGATCAGTCGGCCGTCGAACGTATTGCTCAGCGTGCCGTCGGCGTTGATATGCTCTACGACTAAACCCAGCTCGGGGCGGTAGAAGGTATTCATCACATCGCCCAGTGCGCGGTCGATCGACTCCTCGACCACCTCCGGCTCGATCAGGTGCTCGATCTCGAGCAGCAGGTTGCACAGGATCATCGAGGGGGCCATGGCGCGGATGTCGCGCGTACCGGCATGCGCCTTGTTCCACTGCGCCTTGGGGTTGTCCCAACGCTCCATGATGTGCCGGAAGGTGCGGCGCGTAGCCTCGGCATAGCGCTCCTCGCCCGTGGCCTTGTGCAGCTGGGCAAAGGCCATCGCGGCAAAGGTGTAGGAGAAGATGTTGTAGGGATCAATCAGGGGCTGACCCTCGCGTGTGAGGGCAAAGTACCAGTTGTAGTCGCCGTCGTGGCCATGCTTGAGCATGAACTCGGCACCCTGACGAGCGCACTCCAACCACTCGGGGCGGATACCCTCCTTGTTGCAGAGCATCGAGAAGAGCCACACCTCACGCCCCTGCAGCCACATGAACTTGTCGGTGTCGAAGACCGAGCCGTCACGGTCGAGGCAGGTGAAGTAGCCGCCATACTCCTTATCTTGCGAGTGCTCGAGCCAGAAGGGGAGCACGCGGTTGTGCAATTCGTCGTGGTATTGTTGGATCAAGGCATCTATTTGCATCATAGCTTATTATTGCTTAAGGTTAGGGGTTCCCCCCATTCGTTTTTCAGTAGGTTAGACCCGGAGGTCATCGTTTCGTTACAGCTTCTCGCCTAAAAAGTACTCCCGATAGCGATCGAAGAGGTGGTGTGCCGAGGTGTAGCACGACTGGGGCGAGAGGAAGTGCGAGAACTCGAAGGTAATCGCCTTGTCGTAGCCGGCGCGGGCGGCAGCCTCCAATTTCATGCGCAGCTTCTCGAACTTGATCGGCAGGAACTTGATCGGCATGTCGCGGTCGAAGGTCTCGGCATTGGTCCAGCACTCCAGACCATACTTGTCGGCCAGGCGCTTATTGACCTCGAAGAAGGCATCCAGCTCGTCGTAGTCGATGTGTCCGTCCTGGAAGGCCACGGCATCCACCGCGCCATGAATACCGGCAAAGATCTCCTCCCACTCGCGTTCGTGGTCGGCTACCGATACGGCATCCTCCTTCGAGAGGGTCGCCGAGGCAGCCATCACTGCCTTCTTGCCGTCGATCCAAGGCGAAATCAAGGTCGGCAGACCGCCCGAAACGGCCTTGCAGTGCTCTCCCTGCTCGCGGAAGGCCTCGATGACCCCCTTCGTGCGGCGCGAAATCTCGCCACTGAGGTACCAGCCGCCGAACGAGGGGTGGTGCTGTCCGTAGTTCTCCCACACCTCATCAATCACGAAGCGGTTGTACTCGGTCTCCTTCGACATGTCGCCCGTATCCCAATAGTGGCCCGAGTCGTAGAGGCCGAAGTAGAACTTCATGCCGTGCTTATCGGCCAGGCGCAGGAAGAGGTCCAACAGGTCGGTCGAGGGGGCGTAGCACCCCTTGCCGATGAGGTATTTCGAGGGGTAGGTAATGAATTTGCGATACCCCGAGCGAATCATGATCACCGTGTCGATGCCGATCGAGCGCATGTGCTGAAAGTCGGCATCCCACTCCTTCTCGCCCCAATTCTGGTGCGGGATGTCGTGGCTGATCTCATCGAGAAATGTTCCGGTAATTTTCATCTTATATCTCCTTATTTTACGATTTCCAGTAGTAGTTTTTGCGCGTGAAGGGGTAGGTTACCGCAATCACCATGAGGGCAAACAGCACACCGCGCCAGAAGCCGCACCAGGGGGTGAGCGTGGCAAAGCGTTCGATCAACACCGAGAGCGATGTGAGCACGGCAATCGGCGTGATGAGGTAGCCCGAGGCGGTGTAGGCAAACATCGGATTGGCTCCGCACGCCTCCAGGGCGCGGAAGCGAATCCCGAAGCGCATCTCCAGCGCCAAGGCCGCAATGAGCACAAAGCTGGCCATGCCGCCCGTGACGAAGAAGTAGCTGATCGTGGCGTGATCCTTCTTGATGCCCCCTTCGAGCGGCTCGGCGACAAGGCCGATCATCAGCAGCACCACACCCAGCGCCATGAGCGCCCGAAGGAGCGGCTGCTCGGTCGTCTTCAGGTAGTTCAGCACTACGCCCGTCAAGGCACACAGCAGGATCGAAATGCCTACCGTCCAGCCCAACTCGCGGACAAAGAGACCCCACAGTTGCGTTAGGATCAGCGCCCCCATCAGGAGCACAAGGATCGCCGTCAGCCAGGCCGAACGAGCTGTTTTTGCTTGGTCGATGGGCTGCTCGGTGCTGAGTGCGCGGTGAATCACATCGCCCGCCACCGTGCCCGAAAGCACGAGGCAGAGGTATTTCAGGAACTCGAATCGGAAGAGCCATACGGCCGGTGTCTGTTGCCAGAGCCAGGCGCACCACGACCCCTCGACCGAGGAGGCCATCTTCAGCAGGGCGATCGCTGCAATGAGCACGATGCGCATCGGGAGCGAATTGCGCGTAAGCCACCACAGGAGCGTGCCGAACAGGGCCATCGAGGCCAGGATCAGGATGATGATGTCGCTCTTATGGAGCGAACACTCGACCCCGAACAGCGGCTTATAGAGCATCGTCAGGGCAACGAGGGCCACAAAACCGCCCCAGTTGAGCCATTGATTTCGCTTTTTGTCGCACTTCGGCAGGCGTACAAACATGGCAAAGAACAACCCCCACACCACGAGCGTCATGAGCGCCGCTTTCCACGGTGCAAGCGAGGCTAAAAGCCCCATGCGCGTATTGCCCAGGATGATGGCAAACGAGGTGAGCCAGACGAAGCGGTGCAGGGCACTTGCAGCGATCTTTCCGAATCCGGCCCCCCGCTCCTCGCGGCGGCGCAGCGCCAACGGCATGGCGGCACCCATCGAGAAGAGGAAGAACGGAAAGACCAGATCGACCCAGGTGATACCCGGCACTTCGGGGTTGAAGGCGAAGGTCGGCGGTGGCAACTGGGCATGGAACATGAAGGCCGGCAGCTCGGCATTCCAGAGCATTTGCCCCGAAACAACCATGCCGATAATGGCCAAGGCCCTCAGTACATCGATCGCTGCTACTCGCTTCATTGTTTTCGCTATTTACGCAGGTATTTCATCTTTTTCAGGTAGTCGGTCCAGAGGATATAAGCCTCGGGATGGAAGTGAATACCATCCTTCGTCAGCTCCTCGCGCAACTCACCCTCATCGTTCTCCAAAATCGGACGCAGATCGACCCAGGTGGCCAGCCCCTCGTCGCAGAGCGCCTTGTATTGCTCGTTGAGTTGGCGCATCAGGTGCTGCTTGTTCTTGATGTAGGCGTAGGCCAGCACCTCGTTGTTGGGCGTGATGACACTCTGCAGGTAGATCTCACACGCGGGGGCCTGCTCACGGATCATCTCCAACATCTTGCGCACGTTGGCCACCACCTCCTCGACGGGGCGATTGCCCGAGAGGTCGTTCACACCCGCCATGAGGAAGATCTTGCGCGGCGAAGCCTCCACGATCTCGGGCAGACGAGCCAACATGCCGCGCGTGTTATCGCCACCGATACCACGATTGACCATCTTCTGCTCCTTAGTAAGGAAATCCCACCAGCCTTGCTCCGTGATGCTGTCACCCATCCACACCAGGGCACCCGTGGGCATCCCTGCCTTGCGGTGAGCCGCCAGACGGCAGTCGTAGTAGTCGCCAAAGCCCGATTGCGCCATCGTAGGAATGGCAATCATCAGCGCCAGCAAAGCAACCAAGATACGCTTCATAGCTCCACCCGATTTTGAATCCTTAATTCTTAATTACAACGAAGCCTTTACCTCGTCGATACCCGCCTTGGCATACTGCCAGGTGTTGGCCTTCTTCAGGTGAATCATATCGAAGAGGAAGTAACCGTTGCAAGCATCATAGCAAGCCTTTACCGACTTGGTGATAGCCTCATACTCCTGGGCATCGGTGTAGCTATCCGACGAATCCCAGTTGCCTACATCCGGGCCACCGCATACGAGCGGGCAGGCACCGGCCGTGTACTTCATGGCCAGCTGGCAGAAGCCCTGCATCGTCCACTCCGACGAGCCATAAACATTGCCCGGCGAGGCGTAAGCACCGATCAACATGTGCTCCATCAGGTCGGCATAACCGAAGTTCATATACTCCTTCGTTGCCCAGCGCGGGAACGCAGCCGAGGTGTCGAACGTGGGGCTTGCCCAGTTCACGCCCACATCGTAGTAGGTGCTGTACCAGCCACCGACATAGACACCGAACTTAACCGAACCGTTCACGCTGCGAACAGCCTCCTTGGCCTTCGTCATCAGGTCGTGGATCGCCTTTGCGCGGAACTCCAACCACTTCTTCAGGTGCTTGTGCTCGTAGGGCATATCGGCGTTGATCGTCCCCGTGAAGCCGGCAGGCAGTACATCCTTGTTGAAATCAACCGTCTCGCCGACATACTCCTCGAAGGCCTTCAATGTCGTCTCCGAGCAGTCGCTCAGCATCGAGTCGAAACGGCCACGGTCGAGGATGATACCATCCAGATCCTTGTAGGCGGCCAGGTCCTTCAGCAGGTCGCAGATGTAGTTCTGCACATCGGCATTGTGGGGGTTAAAGAAGTAGGTCGTCTCGTCCGAATCGAGCGTATTGACCATGCCGCCCTTCGTGTTGAGCACCGTGGCCCACTCCTTCTTCGAGCTGTCGCGTACCAGAATACCCTGTGCACCGAGGTTCGACTTGTTACCACCGACCATCGTGTTGAAGCCGGCGTGGATTCTCAGACCCAGCTCATGGCCAATCTCGATAAAGGCACCCAGGTAGTCGAAACTTTCCGTGCGATTGATCTTGGTGTAGCCACTTGCCGTCCAGGCACCGAGCCAAGCCACCTGATCGCACTTGTCGGTCTTGAACAAGACATCACCATTCGTGGGGCGTACATCGACCACGACATCCGTGAAGCCGGTCTCCTTGGCCAGCGTCAGGTCGCGGCGGATGTTCTCCGTGCTGTTGGCAAAGTCGGGGAAGTTGGCCGCTGCATCGACCCAGATATACATCGGGTTGGTCGTAGGACCTGCGGGGGCGGGAGCTGCGGTAGTCGTCATCTTGATAGCCGACACGGCAGCGCGGTCACCCTTGCGCACGGCGGCGTAGATGTTGTACGAGGTCTCGTCGTAGAGCCCCTCGGCGCGGTAGGTACCTGCCTCCGTGGCATTGACAGCCGTACCCTTGGCAATGACCTCGGCAGCGGTCAGCTGCTTGTCGTCATCTACCGTTTCGATGCAGAGGTAGGAGCACTCCTCGGCATTGACGGGCGAGAGGGTAAACTCCAGCGCGTTATACTCGGCAGCAACGGGGGTAACCGTCACGGCGGGCATCGGCTCCACATCGGGGCGTGCAGGGTACTCGTACACCGGATTGTTCTCATCCGTGCAGGCGGCCAGGGCAGCCACTAAACCAATACTTAACAGTAACTTTTTCATCTTACAGTTCATTTTTTGTCGTTAAATTTTGTACCCATAGCCCCGGTCAAAGGGCTATGGATTTTATCGGCCTACTGGGCGATGCAGTCGAACTGCACGCAACCCACATAACCGTTGCAGAACATGAAGTAGCCGTACATGAAGTAACCATCCGAGGTCACATGCAGCTTCACATCCTGAATAGCGTTGCTGTTCACGCCGTCGTTGGCACGACCACCGTAGAAACCGTAGCAACCGCTGTTGTCGTTGCCGTCATCGTTGTTGAGGTTGAAGACCGTGCAGGCGGGGTACTCCATCAGGCCCGTAGCCGTGTTCTGGATCAGCTCACCCGAGAAGGTCTGCGGGAACTTCGCCTCGAAGACCCACATATCACCGGCAACACCCCAGGTGAAGAAGGACTCCATCGTGGCAGCCACATAGTTCACACCGTTGAACTGTACGGCATCGACAGCCTTCATACCCTCGTTGCCCGAGAGCGTACCCTGAATGTAGGTGCGGGCGGCGTTCGTCGCACCATCGACCCACGTCAGCTTGTTCATCGAGTAACCGCAGGCGAGGAAGTCGGCCGTAGCATCCGTACCGAGACGGATAGCATCACCGTTCGTCCAGCCACCTACGCCCGAAATCTGGCACCAGTAGGGGTTCATATCGACCGTCTGGCCACCCTTCACGATCCACGTCAGGTTCGAGGTCGTACCCGTCGAGGTCCAACCGCAGTAGGCAGCCTGTACCGTAGCATCGCCATAGACATCACCCCATACCGAGACGTGGTCGCCATAGACATCCGTCGTCGGGAACTCGATGAAGAGCTCCGGCGTGGAGTTGATGTCGCGCATACGCCATACGCGGAATACACCGCCATCATCGGGCACGCGGTTGTTGATGACCAGGTGACCCTTGTGGTCCGAGGTCATGTAGTAGCTCGACGTAGCGCCCTTGATCGAACCGAGGTTGATCGTGCCGACGGTCGTACCCTTCTTGGCATCCACTACGAGCGGATCCTCACCGCGCGTGTTGATGACGAGGTAGTCGTCCGTCACGGCGATACCGGTCGTCATGTTGAGCGTCGAAACACCCAGCGACGAGAGCTTGGCCGTCCACAGGAGCTGTGCGCTACCCGGGCGGATACCCTCCTCGACACGAGCCGGCTCGGTCTGCTGCAGCACCCACTCGCGGCTCGTCACGCCATCCTGCGCGATGACCGTAAACTTCTTCGGAGCACCCGGGGCGCACCAGAAGGCGGTCGTTGCGGGGTCGGGAACGATCGTGGCGTGGGGCGAGATCACTACATCGGCAAAGACATTCTGCAGCTCCTCGAAGTAGATCAGCGAAGCCGAGGCTGCCGACTTGTCGATCAGGGCCGAAAGACCCAGCGAGGGGATATTGAAGCTCTCGATGTCGCAAGCCGAACTCTTGGCCAGCACGGCCTTAATCGTCCACTCGCTCTTCTGCTTCTTCTGGTCGGTAAGGGTTACCTTATAGGTCTGCGTCAGGTCGAGGGTCGACAGCTTCGGCTCCAGCGTTGCGTTGTCGTCCAGGTTGACCAGCATCCATACCTTCGTGTAATCCTCCAACTTCGTCACCACATCCGACTCAACGGGGATGTTGTAGGGTACCTGAATCGTAATGGTGTGCTTCTCGTAGTCGATTTTGCTCGTAAAGCCCGAGGCATCAGCCGTGTGATAGCCCTCCCAGGTGGGATAGACCGTCAGGCTGTTGATACCCTTGTTGGCGATGGCCGGCACCAAATCCTCCGGCTCCTGGCACGCCGTGAACGAAAGCACGACGGCCAATAACATCCAAATTATACTCTTTTTCATAGTCGTCGCTTATTAGAAATTCCACTCGGGGAACTGTTCGATCGTGTTGTTGTTCTGCAACTCGACATTGGGAATCGGCAGGCGATACATGCGGTTGAGGAACGTGCGATCCTGACCATCGGCATCCACATAGGCGTAGCGGTAGCCCGAACCCTCCTTCGTGATCTTCAGACCATGGACACGGTAACCCGTGTAGGCCTCCTCCGAGAGCTTCCAGCGGCGCATATCCCACCACAGGTGACCCTCGTACGAAAGCTCGATCTTGCGCTCATGCACCAGCGCCTCGAATACGGCATCACCCGTCAGCGACTCGTCGGTCGGCAGACCCACGCGGTCGCGTACCTGGGCGATGTAACCCATGGCGGCGGCATTGTTACCGAGCTTATACTCGGCCTCGGCCAGAATCAGCAGCACCTCCGCCAGGCGGATCTCCACCCAGGTCGAGGTCGATGCCACGTTCGTCAGGTCGGTGTTCTCCTCCTGACGGAACTTGCGCATGTAGTAACCCGTTACGGTCTTGCCGTAGGGGTAAGGCTCCTTGCCGTAATCGACGTAGGTACCATACTTACCATCTACGCAGCACTCCAGCTCCACGCCCTTCCAGGTTGCACCGTTGTAGAGTACCGTAGCGGCAAAGCGCGGCTCGAGCTTCTCGTAGGGAGGATACTCGGTCGTACCCTCGGCTGCATGCCACTTCGTCCAATCGACCTTCGAGCCATCCTTGGCCTCGTAGCTCTCGACCATCTCCTGCGTGGGCGAAGCACCACCGGCGGTCGTGTACTCGTGGAACATGCACATATAACGATCCCAATAGTGGTTGGGGCCCGTCACCAGGTAGTTGAACTCCAGGATCGACTCCGAGTTGCCACCCTTCGTGGCGGCCTCGTAGGTCGAAGCAAGCTCGTAACCCAGCTCCAGCACCTTCTCACCGGCAGCCTTGGCATCGGCCCAACGCTCGGCGTAAACCATGGCGCGTGCCAACATGGCGTAGGCGGCACCCTTCGTTACGCGACCCGTGTTCTGGGCATTCCAGCTCTCGGGCAGGTTCTCGGCGGCGAAGGTCAGCTCGTCGTAGATGTACTGCCAGGTCTCGGCAGGCGATGCGAGCGGCGTATTCTTTACCGTCTCGGCCAGCGTCTTGAAGATGATCGCCTGACCATGACGCTTGGCAAGCTGGAAGTAGAGGAAGGCACGGAAGAAACGGGCCTGCGCCTCGTAGCGGATGTTCACCTCCTCCGAGTAGGTCGAGTAGTTCTGCTGGGCAGCGAGGAACTCGTTGATGCGGCGAATACGCTCGTAGGTTTTCGTCCAGCAATCGAGCAGGCTACCGCCACTTGTCAGCTGCTCGGGGGTGAAGACATAGTTGTTACAGTCACCGGCACGCGAACCCGTGATCGGCGAACCATACTTAAACGTATCCGTAAGACCCTCCGTCAGGTTACCATTGAACTGCTGGTCACCAAACTGGCCGTAGATAGCGATGTACTCGTAGAAATTGTTGATATAGAGGTCGGTTGCCTCCTGCGACTCCCAAGCCGACTTATCCGACACGCGGTCCGTGGGCGTGAGGTCCAACCAGTCGTTGCAACTCGTCAATCCGAGCGCTGCGAACGATAAGACGAGGGCTAAAATTCTCGTTTTCATAATTTTCATAGTTTTCGGATTAGAGCGTAATGTTCAAACCTACCGAGATTACGCGCTGCTGCGGGTAGTAACCGTTGTTTACACTCGGCTGCTCGGGGTCAATGTTATACTTCTCCACATGGCTGAAGGTCAGAAGGTTCGAGCCCTCGACATAGACGCGCAGCTTGCGGATGCCGACCTTCTTCGTGATCTGCGAAGGCAGCGTGTAACCGAGCTGTGCGGTCTTCAGACGCAGGTAGTCACCCGGACGATACCAGTGGGTCGACGAGTGGGCGTTGTTCGAGCTCGACTCGAGCGACAGACGCGGGAAGTAGGCACCCGTATTCTCGGGCGTCCACGAATTCTCCACCAGGTAGAGGGGCGAGTTACCGTCGTGGTAGAAGGGCTTGGTCATCGAGGTATTATCCATCACATAGTTCGAGGCGTATACACCCGTCAGGGCGATGGTCGAACCTACGGCACCCTGCAACAGGAAGTTCAGGTCGATACCCTTCCAAGCGGCGTTGAAGGCCAAACCACCCGTGAACTTCGGATAGACACTCGTGCCTACATAACCACGGTCCTGCTCGTAGTCGATCTTGCCGTCACCGTTGCGGTCGATGTACTTAATATCACCCACGCGGATCGGCTTACCGACCATCGTCGGCGAGTTGAGGATCTCCTCCTCGCTCTGGAACAGACCATCGGCGACGAAACCGATCACCGAACCTACCTCCTTGCCCGTGAGCTTCTGGTAGTCGGGAGCATTGGCGGCATCACCCGAGTAGAGCAGCCAGCGACGCTTGGCATACGAGCCCATGAGCTTCACGCCATACGAGAAGTCGCCTACGCGGTTGTTGTGCGAGAGCGTGAGGTCGAAACCCTTCACATCCTGCTTGTTCTTGTTCTCGTAAGCGGGGAAGTAACCACCCACCGAGGGAGGATAGGCACCCGAAGCGCTCGAGAGCATGTCATATTTATAGGTGTAGAACACATCGGCCTCTACGCCCAACTTACCACCCCAGAACGTAGCATCGACACCGATGTTGTAGTTCAGGTTCTTCTCCCACGAGATGTTGGGGTTGGCTACCGACGTGGTGTAGATGCTCTGCTGACCCTGGCCGCCGATTACAACGGCGTTGCCGTCCGAAATCGACATCGAGGTCAGGTACTGGTAGGCGCTCACGGCCGACGTACCCGTCAGACCGATACCGCCACGGAGTTTGAGGTTATCCACCCAATCCGAGGTGAACCACTCCTCCTCCGAGATACGCCAACCGGCCGAAGCAGCGGGGAAGAAGCCCCAGCGCGAGCCGTTCATACCCGAGAAGAGGTACGTTCCGTCGTAGCGACCCGAGAGCTCTACATAGATGCGGTTGTCGAAGTCGTAGTTCAGACGAGCCACGAAACCAACCTGGCGCGTGCGGTTGCTCATACCGCCCACGGCACGCTTGTCGCTCGCACCGTCACCGAAGTTCAGCTCCGGCAGGTTCTCGAACAGCAGGTCGTACATGCGACCGTAGTGGTTGTTCGACTTATAGTCGCGCGTCTCGATCAGCGCCAGGGCAGCCACGCGGTGCTTGCCGAAGGTGTTGTCGAACGAAAGCGAGGTCTGCGTAATACCGTAGTAGGTGTAGTACGAAGCCTCCTGCAACGTGGTCTCCGAACCCAGACCCGAATAGGTGTTGCTTACCGTGTAGTTGATGTTGTTGATGTAACCATTCTCATCATACGAGAAACCGGCACGAGCCAAATCATACGGCGTGGTGAAGGACTTCGTGTGCTGGAAGGTCATATCATACGAAGCGAAGAACTTGGCCGACAGACCCTTAACCCACGGCAGATCCCAACGCAGCGAGATGTTGGGCTGGATAAAGGTGGCGCGGCTCTTGTACGAACCCGACTCCTCGTAAGCGGCTACGGGGTTCACCGTGGCCGAAGCGGTCGGCGTAGCGGTGTGGTACTCCTCGCCCTCGATCGTTACCTTCTCGGGAACGTAGGGGTGAACACGCATGGCCTGCTGCGGCACGTTGTTCCAAGCCTCGGGGTCGGCCGAGTAGATCGGCTGATCGTGGTCCTGGATACGGCCGGCGATACCTACCTCCAGCGTGAGGTTCTTGGCAATCTTTGCCGAGAGGTTGGCACGAGCCGTGTAGCGGCGGAAGTTGAAGCGATCGACGTTACCCTTCTGGTCGAACATACCGAGCGATGCGAAGTAGTTCATCTTGTCGTTACCGCCATTGGCCGAAATGGTGTGCGACATGGTCGTACCCACGTCGAAGACCTTGTCGTACCAGTTGGTGTTGCCCCAACCATCCTCCTTGTTGATCATCTTCTGCACGATGTCGGCCGTGAAGATCGGCTGCTTGCCATCGAGCTCGAGGGCCTTGTTGTACCAGTAGGCATAACCCGGACCATCGAGAAGCTCCATCGGGTTGGCATTCGAGCTGACACCAAACGTACCCTTGTATGAAATGGTCGAATCGCCCTGCTGACCGCGCTTCGTCGTCACGATGATAACCGTGTTACCATCCAGACCATACACGGCAGCTGCCGAGGCATCCTTCAGGATCGAGATCGACTCGATATCCTCGGGGTTGATCTGGTTGATGTCACGGGGCACACCGTCCACGATGTAGAGCACCGACTGACCACGCACCATGATCGACGAACCATCGGCACCGGGCTGACCCGACGACTGAACGGCCGTCACACCGGCCACACGACCGGCCAGCATGTTCGTCACGTCACCCACGGGAGCCTTCTCCAGCTCCTCGCCCGAGATCTGCGAAATAGCCGCCGTCACCGAGGCCTTCTTCTGCACGCCGTAACCTACGACGACCACCTCGTCAATCTTCTCGGCATCGCTCTTGAGCTCCACCTTCAGATTCGTGACGCCATTGACAGGGACGGTCACGGTCTGATAGCCGATGAACGAGATCTGCAGAACACTCTCCTTCTTGATGTTTTGCAGCGCAAACTGACCGTTGATGTCGGTTGTGGTACCCGTCTGCGTACCTACAACAATGACCGTGGCGCCGATGACCGGTTCACCCAGCTCATCGACGACCGTTCCCTTGACGCTGTTTTGTGCCCACGCCATCGTCGGGCTCAAAACCACGAAGAGTGCACAAAGGGCTGTGAGCAAAAAGCTCATGACCCCCCCCCTTCTGCTTTGGGATAAATGTTTCATAGTTATTGAGTTTTAAGTTTGTGATTTCGAATCGATTACTCCACGACCTTCATGTTCTCCTCGAGGATGTCCCACCAATCGTGGTTGATGATGTGCACCAGGTCGAAGATCATCAGACCGCCCTCGCAGCTCTTCATTACCTGCGCTACGGCCTTGCCGAACTGCTCGGGGTCATCCACCTCGTTGCCCTCGGCATCCTTCGTCTTGTACTGCTCGACATAGAGCGAACCCACCACGGGAACCACGCCGCAGGTGATGCCCTGAGCCAGCTCGGCACCGCCCTCGACCGAGTAGCAGTAGGTCAAATCGTTGGGATCCATGCCCGACTCGCCGCGCTCACCAATGACGCGACCCTGTGCGGCATCGACCTCATCCTTCGTAACGAGCGTGTAGTAGAGGCCCGTCATGTAGATATCCAGCAACTCGGCATAGCCCGTCTTGTGGTAGTTCTCCGAAGCCCAATCGGGGTAGCGCTCCGAGGGGTCGTACTGCGTACTTGCCCAGTTTACGCCCAGCTGATAGTAGGTCGGATACCAGGCACCCGTGTAGTCGCCGATCAGGATGTTGGGGTTGGCTGCGTGAATTGCCTCGTGCGCCTCCTCGACGAACGACTTGATGATCGTGGCACGCCACTCGACCCACTCCTTGAAGTATTTACCCGGCTTCCACGTCTTCTCGTCGGCCCAGGTCAGCACATCCTCGGGATAGTTCTCCAGCTTGATACCGCTCCAAGCCTCAAACTGCTCGCGCGAGAGGGGCGAGAAGTCCGACGTGATGTTGTCGTAGCGCAGACGGTCGAAGATGATACCGTCGGCATCGGGATAACGCTCCACGAACTCTACGAGGATACTCTTCTGATACTCACGCACCTCGGGATTCGAGGGGTTGAGCATGCCGTTGTAGTTGGTCTTGATCTCGCTGATGGGAACGAGCGTTCCATCGGGACGATAGACGATCGACTGCCACTCGGGGTGCTCGTTGTAGATGATGCCGCGACCAAAGAAGTTGTGACCACCGGCAAAGATGTTGAGCGAACCGTGTACACGCATACCGCGCTTGTGGCCCTCGTCGATGAAGTGGCGCATCATGTCGTACTCGCGGGGACGAACCGTACCCTCGAACTCGCCCATGTAGGGGGCGATCTTACTGTCGTAGAGCGTCTCGCCCATGATCGACTTTACATCGACCACGATATCCGTAACGCCGATTGCCTGCATCTTCTCGGTGTAGAAGGCGATCGAGTCGGGATAGCTCATGCGCTCGAAGTTGGCCTCGCAATCCACCCACATATAGACGGGCTTCTGTGCCGTTTTCTCGGCCGTGCAGCTCAGCAGCGTGAAGCTCAACAAGGCCACCAGGGCCAGCTGTATGAATCGGAAATTCTTCATGTTTCGGGTTATACCTATTTTATATTATATACAAATCACTTATTCCATTTCAGAGATAACGACCACGGTCGGTACGGCGCGCTGGCTGCCATCGCTCGGTGCGTTGCAGAGCTGACCATCGTAGCCCACGATTGCCGACGAACCACCACCATCGAGGTTGATAGCGTAGTCCATACCTGCCTCGACGAAGATCTCGGCCATCTCGCTCAGCGTCAGACCGGCCGAACCGTTGTTGCCACGACCGTCGCAAACGAGCATCATCACCTTGCCGCTCTTCGTGCCACCTACGGCCGTGCGGGGCTGACGCGACTCACCGGCCGTGCCACCCGTGTGCATAATCTCGCGGTAGTAGTAATCCATGGCCACGTTCTTGCCCTTGTAGACCAGCATCGGGCCGCCACCAATGGCCTGCTGCGGCTCCCAGAGGGTAGCACCGGCGGTCGTGGTGGTCGGGGGTGCCGACATGTAGGTCTCGGTCAGCTCGTTGTTCTCGAGCGGCGAGGGGAACGAGTAGGGCTTGTTGTTGATGCAGTAAACCCACGTTGCCTCGAACGAGCCGTCAGCCATCTGACCCAGCGCAGCGCGCACGGGGTAGGCGATGATCTGCTCGCCATTTACGGTCGGGTAGGCCAACTCGGTGGCGATCGACTTCACCTCGCCATCCGTGATGCAGAGGCTGAGCGAAGCGCCATCCCAGAAGTAACCACCGTTCGACACGGCGTAAGGAACGCCCTTGCCCAGCGCCGAGAACGACGAGAAGGCAGCGGTCGGGGTCTCGGCCGGCTTGAGGTGGGTGGGGGTGAAGCGGAGCTTCGTGTTGGTCTTCAGGTCGGCAATAGCGATGTAGCCCTTGGCTACCTTGCCATCCGCGAAGGTGCGCTCGAAAGCTTCGAAGGTCATCTTCTTCGGGTAATTCGACTCGGGAGCGTCGCTGGCCGTGATGACCGTGACGGGCACGCAAACCGAACCGTGGAGCTCATCCTTGGCGGCTGCGATGAAGGTGTAGGCCGTTTCGGGGGTCAGCCCCTCGATCTTCACCTCGGCCTTCTCGCCCTCGATGAGCGTACCCTCGGCAAATACCTGGTCGATCGTCTTGCTCAGCGTTTCACCCTCGGCATAGAGGTAGGCGCAAGCGTCGGCATAGTAGGATGCGATGCGGATCGTGATGTAATCCGTGCCCTTCTCGATCGGCGTGACCGTGGCGGTCGGCGTCGTCTCGGGTGAGGGGAATACATACTGCGGGTTGGTCTCCTCTTCGCAGCTGATACAGAGGCCGATACAGGCCATAAACATCGTTAAAACGAACAGTTTTTTCATCTTATCGGGTTATTATAGTTATATTCTTGCGCTAAATTAAATAAAATTATTCACTTTACAAATCTTTTTAAATAAATTTTAAGAAGGTAAATTTTGATAAAAACGCACTAATGTATTGTTATTCAGTTTATTAAGTCGATTTTCGCCCCAAAATATTAAAATAAAATAATTTTAGGAAGTCTTGCGGCTCGCTTAAAAGATTTACGATAGCGGCCGGATGTGAAAAAAGAGCTGCCCGGGTTTGGGCAGCTCTTGTGCTTAATGAATTGATAGGCAGGTGTTTATTTCTGCTCCTGCGGGTCGGGGTAGGTGAAGGGCAGCAGCCAGGTCAGTACAAAGGCGGGGATGGCGCTGACCAAGGCCCAGAGGAAGAACTTCTCGTAGCCGATCGCATCGCTGATCACACCCGAAATCATACCCGGCAGCATCACGCCGAGGTTGGCCAGTGCCGAACCGAAAGCGTAGTGTGCCATCTGGTGTTTGCCGGGGGCTACCTGCTGCATAATGAAGAGGGTAAGTCCCACGAAACCAAAGCCATAGCTGAAATACTCAAAGACGATTGCACCGCATACCAGGATGGCGCTGTCGGGCTGATAGAGCGCCAGCAGGGCGTAGACCACAAAGGGAACATTGAAGATGCAGCAGAGCGGGAAAATCGCCTTTTTCAGCCCTCGCCACGAGATGAAATAGCCACCCAAAATCGAGCCTACGATAAAGGCAACCACGCCGAACGTGCCGTAGTAGAGGCCGATCTCGTCCTTCGTCAGACCCAATCCCTGCACCGCCGTATCGGCCTTCAGGAAGAGGGGTACAATCTTGATTACCAGACCCTCCGTGAAGCGGTAGAAGACGATCCAGGCGATGTAGATCCAGATGTATTTCTTCTGGAAGAACTGCACGATTACGCCCCACGTTTCGCGCATCGTCTCGCCGATCGAGCCATGCCGTGCGGCCTCCGCGCCACCCGTGGGCAGTACGCGCCAGTGATAGAGGCCGAGCACGGTGAGCAACGCACCGCATAACAGCATGATAATCACCCAGGCATAGAGCACGCCGACCTTCCCTTCGAGCACACCTGCCAGGTAGACCAGACCACCCATGGCGGTCACTTTGGCCAGGTTGTAGAAGGCGCCCTGCCACCCCACAAATTGGGCCTGCTGCGTCTTGTCCAGCTCCGTGATATAGACACCATCGAGCGCGATATCGTGCGTGGCGCCGCTAAATGCCAGGACGGTCATGATGGCCACCACATAGGGGAAGAAGTTCGGGAGCGGCAGTGCCATAGCGATGATTGCCAGCGAGATACCCGAAACGAGCTGTGTTGTGACCACGAAGAATTTCTTGGTTTTGTACATCTCCATCAAGGGGCTCCAGAAGGGTTTGAGCGACCAGGGGAGGATGAGTAGCGAAGTCCAGAAGGCAACCTGCGCATCCGAAATGCCGAAGTCGTTGAACATCAGCGGGGCAACGAGGTTGATCAGGATCAGCGGAAGGCCCATGGCGAAGTAGGCTGAGGGGACCCACCACAAGGGCGACTTTTTGGTTTGTACCTGTTCCATTTTTGTCCAAATTTGGGTAATTATTACTTGGATTTTTTTTGCGTTTTCAACCCTGTTTTACAGCCCCAACATCTTGTTGCGCGTGATGGCGCAGATGCCGATAAGTCCGGCCGATTCGCCCAACTTCGAGACCTTGATAGCGGTATCTTTCGAGACGAAATTCAGGGCATATTTGTTGATCGCGCTCTTGATCGGCAGCAGTAGGTAATCCTTTGCCTCATAGAGCGTTCCGCCCAGCACAACCACCTCGGGATTGAACATGTTGATCAGCCCCGCGATGGCTCTTCCGAGCTGCGATCCGATCTGCTCCATCACCTCGATTGCCAGCATATCCTCCTTGGCCAGCGCATCGAGAATATCGGCCACGGTGATCTGCTGTCCGGCCTCGTGTTGCTTGGAGAGCATCGAGATATTGCCCTGGTTGAGTTTTTCGATAAATTGACGGTGGGCAGCCCAGCCCGAAACCTCCGTCTCGAGGCAGCCGCGCTTGCCGCACGAGCAGATGATCTCGTTGTCGAAGAAGGGGAAGTGTCCGTACTCGCCCGAGAAGCCCGATTTGCCGTAGTGCAGCTCGCCGCCGAGGATCATGCCGAGGCCGAAACCCCAGCTCAGGTTCAGGAAAATCATGTTCTGCTCGCCATTGCCTACGCCGTACATGTACTCGCCGTAAGTCATTGCGCGTGAGTCGTTTTCGATGAATACGCGGTAGCCGATGCGCTCCTCTAAGACGGCCGTCAGCGGCTTCTCGTCGAAGAAGAAGTAGGAGTACGAATAGCCCGTTTCGGGATTGACGCGACCCGAGATGTTGATGCCGATCGCGAGGAGTTTGTCGCGGCGGATGCGCGACGTGGCGATGAACTGCGTGATGTGGTTGCAGAGCTCGTCAAACGATTGGCGGGTGTTCTCGATGTGGCAGTCGTATTGGCGCGAGATGACCATGTCGCCACGGAAGTTGATGATACCCATCACGATCACATCGCGCTTGATATCGACTCCCATGAAGTAGCCGGCCGAGGGGTTCAGTCCGTAGATGCTCGGACGGCGACCTCCCGTAGCGCCCTGCTTGCCAAGATCGGTAACCAGGTCATCCTCAATGAGTTCGCCCACGATTTTCGTCAGTGTAGGAACGCTCAATCCGAGTTCACGGCTCAGATCGGCAATGCTCTCTCCGCCGTTTTGGGTATAGCGGCGCAGGATCTCGCGCTTGAGTTGGGCAGACTTTTTGCCGCTGGTCAGCGCGTCTAAAGAGGTCGTTTTTACCATGTTTTGTAGTCCGGTTGGTTCATTCGGGCATAAAAAGGGGCGCATCACGCGATGCTTTTTACGCCTATTTGATGCAAAGCTACGAAAAAAAGTTGCAAAAAGCGAATGATCTGCCCAGTTTTGAGCAAATTTGGAGCAAGAAAATCAAAACATAATAAACTTTTTTAGCAAGATTTGAATTTTAGCTAAAATATTTTCCTCTATTTTTTGCAATTCAGATATTATTTTTATTATCTTTGCTCTTGTAAAGTGTGTATAGCGCCCGTGGGCTGCGAAAAGCGTGGTCGGAGGGGGCGATACCTATGTATATTATATAACTGTTGCGGAAATAAATTAGCGGAAGTAAATAAACCTAAACTTTATAAAAACTTTCAAACTATGAAAAAATTACTCTATCTGGTGGCTGCTATCGGTATGCTCTTCACCGCGTGCGAGTACGACGACACGGCAATCAACGACCGTGTGAACGACCTCGAGAACCGCGTGGCTGAGTTGGAGGAGACCATTGCTGCCCTGAACCAGGACATTGCCGGTGTGCAGACGCTCGTTGGTGCTATGCAGAACAATGTCTATGTATCGAAGATCGTCAAGGGTGAGACGGGCTACGAGGTCTACTTCACCAATGGCGAGAAGATCACGATCGCCGATGGTAAGGCCGGTGAGGCCGGTAAGGACGGCGTGACGGTAACCGTACTGCAGGATGAGGACGGCGAGTACTACTGGGCCGTAACGAAGGATGGCAAGACCGAGTACCTGCTCGACGACAACGGCAACAAGCTCCCCGTGAAGGGTGAGAAGGGTAACACCCCGCTCATGCGCGTTGTGATGGAGGGCGAGACCGGCTATTGGGAGGCCAGCTATGACAACGGCGAGACGTGGGAGCGTATCCTGCTGGAGGATGGCACGCCCGTAACCACTTCGGGTGGTGCAGGTGGTCTGTTCAAGGATGCCTACATCGACGAGGATACCAATACGGCTATCTTCGAGTTCCTCAATGGCGATACGATTGAGATCGAGCTGCGCAGCGACCTCTACATCAACTTCAAGGGCGATGCTGTTGAGTCGGCCGACTTCAAGTATGGCGAGACGCAGAGCTTCGAGATGGAGGCTGTCGGCGTACTGAAGACCGTCGTAACGACCCCCGACGAGTGGAAGGCTTCGTATGACAAGGAGACGATGGTTTGGACGATTACCGCTCCCACGGCCGAGCACGCTGCTTGCGCCGATAAGGAGGGTGAGGTTTCGCTGATCTACTTCGGCGAGGAGAACCAGAGCTCGGTTGTTTCGATGAAGGTTCAGATCGGCGAGTATGTAACGGTTGCCGATGAGCACCTTACGATCGAGGCTACGGCTGACGAGGCTACCTACGAGGTTCCCTACACGGCCGATGGCGAGGTAACGGTTGAGCAGGTTGACGCCTGGATCTCGGCTACGCTGGTTGACGGTGTTGCCCAGGTGAAGGTTGAGGCCAACTTGGGTGCTGCCCGCACGGGTACGATCAAGCTCGTAGCCAAGAGCAACGAGGTAGTGATTACCGTAAACCAGCCTGAAGGTGTGAAGTTGCAGCCCTATGGTTACCGTGCAGGTTCGGAGGTTCATATGTGGTCGAAGAATATCAGTGAGGTGGCTGGTTATGCTGCTGGCGATGTTCACATTGCTGCTCTCCAGGACTACCTGATCGTTTCGAGTCCCTATAAGACCCCGACGATTCTGAACGCCCTGACCGGTGAGGTTGTCGGCGATTTGAATCTTGGTGCATATGCTGGTCTGAATACGGCTATCACGGCAGACGATGCAGGCAATATTGTTATCGCAATCAACGATGGCTCGAATCTGAACTTTGTTCGCATGAAGGGCATTAATGGTACGCCGGAATTGTTTATTGAGTCTACTAAGGGTAATGAGTATGGTAAGGATATTTCGGCTGTAGGTGATGTTTACGGCAATGCAATTATTTCGACCGTGTACTATCCTTGGTTTAGTTCGCCTGTTGCATCGAATCTCGCTTATGTAGTTGTTAATGGTAGTTACAATACTGTTAATTGGTGTAGCCCGAAGGCCGGTGATACTGGTCTGACGCTTGGTAAGACTTCGACGGATGCCGGTGATGTGGTATTCCGTGATGCAGATCCCGCTGCGCCCTTGTTCGTTGGCGGTTACTCGCCTAACACGCTGCCTTGGGTTGAGGGTGGTGTCGCCCTTGCTGGTCTCCAGCCCTATTCGGCTGATGCATACGGAGGCAACAATGCAATTGCCCAGTTGGATGTTGAGGAGTTTAACGGCGCCAAGTATCTGATGCTTGTTAGTGCAGCTCATGGTTGGTGCTTCTCGGGAAGCTCGGCTTATGTAGCAGATGTAACCACTATTGATAACTTCAAGGCTGGTGCTATCGAACTGCCTTATGCGTTGTTTGATATTGCTATCAATTGGGATGGCGGTGGCGCCCCGGGTGGTTATGGAGACTGTGCAATGCGCGTTTCGAAGGATGG
Source organism: Alistipes sp. (assembly GCA_017624955.1). Lineage (GTDB taxonomy): Bacteria > Bacteroidota > Bacteroidia > Bacteroidales > Rikenellaceae > Alistipes. Next base: position 12,881 of record JAGAMA010000039.1, on the reverse strand, counting down.
TGTATACATGTATCTCTATGTTGCACTTAACAACAACAAGGTTGCTTGTATGCGTATTGACTGTCTGCTGAACGCTCCCGCAGAATAATCAAGCAAATATTTAGTCTTTTACCCATGGCCCTTTGATCGGGGCCATGGGTACAAAAGGGCTGTGAGGCCTCCTCACGGAGTATTCACGGCCTTTTTTAGGGTGTTATGCGCCCTAATCAACCCCTCGGAGAGGGAAAAGTTAATGAGTGATTCAAACAATTATGGAGGGTAAGTACACATTACCGAAAGATGGCGGATTGATCGAGAAGGAGCTGCCGCGCGACCTCTTGCACCGCTACGAAAAGATACCCACGCGCGTCTTCCAGACCGAGCAGTCGGGTGTCAATTATCTGGCCGATATGATCGTGCAGATGCTCAATCAGCACAACGAGATGCACGGCCACGACGACTTTTACGAAGATTTCAACCCCTTTGTGCTGGGTCTGACAACTGGTCGCACGCCCGTAGGTCTGTATCGTGAGTTGGTGAAGCGTTACGAGCAGGGCGAGGTATCGTTCCGCAACGTGGTGGTCTACAGCCTCGACGAGTTCTACCCGATCGACGCGCAGAACCCCCAGAGCCGCAACTATCGCATCCACAACGAGTTCCTGAACCATATCGACATTCTTCCGGAGAATATCCACATCATCGACGGCCGTGTGTCGCAGGATGATATTGCCCACTACTCGGAGGTCTATGACAAGATGGGTCGCATCAACCTGATGATTATCGGTGTGGGCGAGCAGGGGCAGATCGGCTTCAACGAGCCGGGCTCCTACGAGAAGTCGCGCACGCGCCTGGTGCAGCTCTCGCACAACTCGCGTAAGGTGCAGTCGAAGTTCTTCCGCAACATGGGCGAAACGCCCAAGATGGCGATCACGATGGGTATTGGTACGATCATGCGCGCCGATAAGGTGGTGCTGATGGCTTGGGGCGAGGGTAAGGCTTCGGTGATCCGCGACATCGTCGAGGGCGATGCCACGAACCAGGTGCCCGCCTCGCTGCTCCAGTCGCACAACAACGCCGAGGTGGTCGTGGATGAGAACGCCGCAGGTCTTCTGACGCGCGAGGTCGCCCCCTGGCTCGTTGGTCCTTGCGAGTGGACTCCCCGCTTTATGCGTAAGGCTGTCGTGTGGCTTTGCGGCAAGGTCGGGAAGCCGATTCTGAAGCTCACGCACAACGACTACATCGAAAATTCTCTGGGCGAGCTGCTCGAGGCTGTCGGCTCGTTCAACCAGATTAACATCCGCGTATTCAACGATTTGCAGCACACGATTACGGGTTGGCCGGGCGGTAAGCCCAATGCTGACGACTCGACACGCCCCGTCCCCTCGTCGCCCTTCCCGAAGAAGATCCTGATCTTCTCGCCCCACCCCGACGACGATGTGATTTCGATGGGTGGCACCTTCATCCGTCTCGTAGAGCACGGACACGATGTGCATGTGGCCTACGAGACCTCGGGTAATGTGGCGGTGCACGACGATGTGGTGCTGCAGCACATCGACACCGCCTCGGAGCTGGGCTTTGGCGATCGCTATGCCGAGGTGGCCGAGATTATCCGCTCGAAGAGCGATACGGAGCCCGAGCCGCGCGCGCTGCTCGAGCTGAAGGGTGCGATTCGTCGCGCCGAGGCCAAGGCGGCTGTCCGCTCGTTTGGTCTTCCGGCCTCGCACGCCCACTTCCTCAACCTCCCCTTCTACGAGACGGGTGGCATCAAGAAGGGCGAGCTTTCGGAGGCCGATATCGAGATTATCGTCAAGCTGCTGCGCGAGATTGAGCCCGATCAGATCTACGCTGCAGGCGACCTGGCCGATCCGCACGGTACACACCGTGTCTGCATCGAGGCCGTGTTGGCGGCATTGGAGGTCGTAAAGGAGGATGAGTGGCTCAAGAAGTGCCACATGTGGCTCTACCGCGGTGCCTGGATGGAGTGGGATCTCGGCATGGTCGATATGGCGGTGCCCCTCTCGCTCGACGAGCTGATCAAGAAACGTCACGCAATCTACCGCCACGTTTCGCAGAAGGATATCGTCCCCTTCCCGGGTAGCGATACGCGCGAATTCTGGCAGCGTGCCGAGGAGCGTACACAGCATACTGCATGCTTATACGATAGGTTAGGTATGGCCGAGTATCAGGCCATTGAGGTTTTTGTGAAGATGTTTTAATGAATATCTTCTTGTGGATTGGTGGAAGGGGTGCCCGCGAGGGTGCCCCGATTTTTTTAATTAAGAATTAAGAATTAAAAATTAAGAATTAGGTGGGGGCTGGCTAAAATCAGTCGGCCCGGTCGGCCCGGCCATAGACACAAAAAAAGAAGGAAACCGTGAATCGGGCAGAACGCTCGCGATTCGTCGATTTCCTCACCAACCTAAAACTACTAACCTAAAATGAACCTTAAAACTTCGTTGCAAAGATAAGGCCATTTTGGAAACCGTGCAAGTTTTTTAATAAAAAAATTTCAAAAATTTTGAAGAAATTTTAACAACACGGCATAACCTGCTGATTTTCAATGTGCTCTATTTGGCGTATTGAGCCACCGCATCGGCCACTCGTTCGCCATCCAGGGCGGCCGAGATGATACCTCCGGCATAGCCTGCACCCTCGCCCGTGGGAAAAAGACCCTCGATTTCGGGGTGCATCAGCCTCTCCGGATCGCGCGGAATACGCACGGGGGTCGAGGTGCGCGACTCCACGCCGACCACCACGGCCTCGTTTGTCACGAAGCCACGCAGCTTGCGCCCGAAGGTCGAAAGGCCCATTCGCAGCCCCTCGGCAATGAAGCTCGGCATCCACTGATCGAGTCGCGAAGGGGTGATGCCGGGAATGTAGGAGGTCTTGGGCAGCCCCGTGGAGCTCTTGCCTGCTACGAAGTCGGCCACACGCTGGGCAGGGGCAACCTGTCGATCGCCACCCTGACGGCGCGCCTCCTCCTCGAAGAGCTCCTGGAATCTCAGACCCGCCAACGGGCCCCACTCCTCCACCAGGTGGGCGTAATCGCTCTCCCGCACCTCGGTCACCAGGCCCGAATTGGCGTAGGGCGAGGTGCGACCGCTGGGCGACATGCCGTTTACGACCGAGTGCGCCGCATCGGTCATGGCGGGGACGATAAAGCCGCCCGGGCACATGCAGAAGGAGTAGACACCACGCCCACCCTCCTGACTGACAAGCGAATAGGAGGCGGCAGGGAGATACTCCCCGCGCTCCGGCTGGTGGTATTGAATCTGGTCGATGAGGCGTTGCGGATGCTCGATGCGGACTCCCATGGCAAAGGCCTTGGCCTCCAATCGTACACCGCGCTGATGCAGCAGGTGGTAGATGTCGCGGGCCGAGTGACCCGTAGCCAGCACCACGGCCACACCCTCGATGCGCTCGTCGCCACACACCACCCCCTTGACACGATTTTCGTGCATGATCAGGTCCGTCACGCGACGCTCAAAGAGCACCTCGCCACCACATGCCGTGATCGTTTGGCAGATGCGACGGATGATGTAGGGGAGCTTGTCGGTGCCGATGTGGGGGTGCGCCTCGAAGAGGATTTCGGGATTGGCACCATGGAAAACCAACGTCTGGAGCGCCTTGTTGTAGTCGCCACGTTTCTTGCTGCGCGTGAAGAGCTTACCATCCGAGAAGGTGCCCGCGCCACCCTCGCCGAAGGCGTAGTTCGAGTCGGGGTTAATCTCTTCGCCACGATTGATCAGCGCGATATCGCTCTTGCGGGCCGAGACATCACGTCCGCGCTCCAGGAGGATCGGCCGATAGCCTAGCTCGATCAGGCGCAACGAGGCAAACAGACCTGCCGGGCCCGATCCCACAACCACCACCTCGGGCTTACCCTCACACGAGGGGTAGTCGAAGTGAAGCGGTGCGGGTTGCTCCTCCTGATCGACATAGACCTCCAGCGTGAGGTGCACCATCACCTGACGCTGACGGGCATCGATCGACCGCTTCACGACCCGCACCAGGGCGATGTCGCGATCCGAGATCCCGATCTCACGCGCCGCACGGGCGGTGTAGTATTTCGCATCGGCAGCCTCGCGCGGCCGCAACTTCAGGGTCAGTTTGTGTGGCATAGCTCTTGATTTCCAAAGGACAAAAGTAGGCAAAAATTTGTAATCTTAACTCCCGAAGGTTGTCTTTTCCGAATTTTTGCCTACCTTTGTCCTTCGAATAGGCGGATATGGTGTAATTGGTAGCCACGACAGACTTAGGATCTGTTGCCTCACGGCGTGGGGGTTCGAGTCCCTTTATCCGCACGAGCGACTGCATTTAGCAGTCGCTTTTTTTGTGCGGATAAAGGGACTCGTTCAGCTCGTGGCGCCTCGGCAGACTTATCTATGGTTGGTTGTTGTTTGCTATGCAAATACTCGTGCTTGCCGGGTGATTGTGTCTGAAAATAAATTTTCGCCACATCGCCCATCAAACACGACAATCTTCGATTGCAACAACCTCCCTTCGGTCTGCGCTCGCCTGCTGCCGCCGTTCGAGTCCCGCTGCTGCGAGTTCGATAATCCGCTATAATATCGCACGAGCGACTGCATTTAGCAGTCGCTTTTTTTTTGTGCGGATAAAGGGACTCGCACTGCTTGTGGCGGCTCGGCAGAGTTGTCTGCGCGGGGCGCAATAGGCATTGTTGCTTCGCAACAGCAAAAAAAAGATGGAGCGCACAATACATTTTCCGAATATGTTTGTTAATTTTGTAGCAACATACTGATTTTACGCGGAAAGTGTAAGTTTATTCCTGTTAGACGAACGTAGGAAATTCGCTCAAGCAGAGGGGATAAGCGGACATCTTCCCGCGTCATACCTGCAAGGGTATGGCGTGGGGCTGTTGCTTATTTATGCTGCAAGGTATCCTACGACCTGTCTAACAAAAATAAGTTTTCAGCACCACGCTTTCTGTTTCTACAACCAAAGAACATACCACTACCGAGGTGCGGGTAGTAAGAATTGTGCGAACAAAAAGTTTAACAAATAAAATTCTTACTACTATGGACAAATTTATCTATGTTGAGCCTCAGATCGAGGAGATTGAGATTGCTGTTGAGCAGGGTTTTGCAGGATCGCTTGAAAGCCCCGAGCCGGACGAGGATCAGGATCTTTAATCACACATCTGCCATGAAACAGATTTTAGCCGTTATTGCGCTGCTGCTCGCTGCAGGGTGTAACAAGATGGATGATGCCCTGCCGTCAACTCCGAAAGCAACCACCTTTCGCGGTGTGATTGCCGAGGAGGAGAGCCGCACCTATCTCGACGAAAATATTCGTCTGCGTTGGACGGCGGGCGATTTGATTACCCTCTTCGAGGGCATTACCCGCAACAAGAAATATATGTTTATGGGCGAGACGGGCGACAATGCGGGCGACTTCGAGTATGTAAGCCAGGGCTTCGGCACGGGCAACGAGGTTGATCGCTACTACGCCATCTATCCCTACGCCTCAACCAACAAACTCCACGAGGATGGTTATCTGACCTACACCTTCCCCACCACGCAGCACTATGCCGAGGGCTCGGTGGGCTTGGGGGCGAATCCGATGGTAGCCATTACGGCGGATCTGGACGATTTCGACCTGATTTTCCGCAACGTGGCGGCTTTCCTGCGCGTATGTCTCTATGGCACGGATCAGACGGTCGGCTCGATTACCCTCACGACCAACAGCGGAGAGGCCATTGCGGGCAAATCGACCATTACGCCCACCTATGGTGGTAATCCGACCTGTGTGATGACCGAGACGACCGCTACGGTGACGCTCGATTGTGGCGACGGCGGTATTGCGCTTGGCAAGACGCAGGAGGAGGCTACCGTCTTTTGGATTGTGGTGCCCCCCGTGACGATGGCCACGGGCTTCACGGTGACCGTAAACGGCTACTATGGCGGTTCGCAGAGCTTTGCCGTGGAGAGTGCACTGACCTTCTCGCGCAACAAGTACAAGAGTATGACCCGCGAACTTACCATCGCCTCGTCCGATACCAATATGGGTGTCGATGGTTGGGGAAACGGCGAGAATGTCGAAGGTGAAATTTAATGAACAACCGATAAAACACCTAAATAATGAAAAAACTTTGCAGTTTCTTTGCGATGGCAGCGCTGCTTACTTTGCCGTGCTGCTCGACCGATTCGGGGTTATTCCCTGATCCGGAGATGGAAGCATCGCACAAGGTTCAGATTTCCGGTGCTATTGATCAGCAGGATCTGACCCGTGTCGATGACAACGGCTTTTGTGCCGGTGACGAGATAGGCCTCTATCTCGTAAACTATGATGGCGATACTCCGGGCACGCTTGCCGTGGAGGATAATCAGGCCGACAATGTGAAATTCACCTACAATGAGGATGGCTCATGGAGTTCGGAGTACGATATCTATTATAAGGATAACGACACGAAGGTCGATTTCTACGGCTACTATCCCTATGCCGAGCCCACCTCGATTGAGGACTACACCTACGAGGTAGCCAAGGATCAGACGATCCCTGCCGAGCATGGTCAGATGGCTGCATACGAGGCTTCGGATTTCTTGTGGGCCAAGACTGAGGCTATCACCCCTACGGCCTCGAAGATTGCGCTGAAGTTCCAGCACAAGATGTCCTCAGCGCGTGTACGCTTTGTGCAGGGCGAGGGTTGGGCCGACGAGGCTGAGTTTGCTGCTGTGAAGAAGGAGGTCTTGGTTACCAATACTATCCGCAAAGCCTCGATCAATCTTGCTACGGGGGAGGTGACTCCTGTGGGTGAGAAACCCCTCGACGGCATCATCCCTGCCAACGATAACGGCGATTTCCGTGCTATTGTCGTGCCGCAGACGGTTGCTGCCGGTGAGCAGGTGTTGGTGATTACGATCGATGGTCGTCCGCGCCAATATGTCCGCACGGAGGATACGGAGTACATCGCCGGCAAGATTACGACCTTCGATTTGAGCGTGAAGAAGGTGGCCGAGACGGGCGAGTACGAGCTCGAAGTGCTGGGTGTGAATATCACGCCGTGGGAGGCGGACAATGTGTCGCACGAGGACGATGCGCGTGAGTATGTGGTGGTACACAACCCCGAGGCTGGTCGCTTGGAGAAGACGATCGTGGATCGCTTGGAGATGGATCCGACCACCATCAAGAACCTAAAGCTGACGGGTAAGATCAATACTGATGACTATACCTTTATGCGCGATAAGATGACTTCGCTGATGCGTCTGAATCTGCGCGAGGTTGAAAGTTTGATTGATGGTGTATATCAGATTCCAAATGGTGCATTTAAGAACAAAAAGACCCTTGTCAAGTGTATTCTTCCGGAAAAGTTGGAGCGTATTGAGCGTGAAACATTCTCTAATACTTCGCTTACAGGTACAGTTCAATTGCCTGAGGGTTTGAAATATGTCTCAGGTTTTGGTGGTACAAAGATTACCAATGTTCAGTTCCCCTCAACTTTGGAGGAGATAGGAAACGACGCATTTAGTGTTTGCGAGTCGTTGATGTGCGAGATTTCGCTGCCTCACTCTTTAAAGAGAATTGAAGGTAGTGGATTCTTCCGGTCTGGCATTATGGGTAATCTTGCGTTGCCAGAGAAATTAGAATATATTGGAACACAAGCCTTTTACCAGTGCAGTAACTTGACAGGCTCATTGACTATTCCGAGCGGAGTTCGTATTATTGGCTCGAATGCATTCTATAATTGTGGATTTACCGGAAATCTTACCCTTCCGATGGGTTTGACAGAGATTCAGAGCACGGCATTTCGATTCACAAAGTTCAAGGGCGAATTGAATATCCCATCAACAGTTACTACGATTGGAGAGTTAGCATTTGCTAATACGGAGTTTAACGGAACACTTGTTCTTCCGAAGGAACTTCTCTCGTTGGGCTCATCGGCATTTCACAGTTGCTGGCGATTGAGCGGCGTTGTTGAGATTCCGGAGAATATCGTGGCTATTCCGTCGGACTTGTTCTATGGTTGTAGCAATATCGAGGGTGTCGTTCTCCACAAAGATGTAGAGGTTGTCGGATCGCAGGCATTTGCAAACTGCTACTATATCTCGTCGATTGTGAGCAAGGCGAAAAATCCGCCGACGATCAGTTCGTCAAGCTTTAGCGGTGTGGCGAAGGATAATTTCGTAGTTGAGGTGCCTGAGGAGTCGGTGCAACAGTACCGCTTCGCAACGGGTTGGAGCGAGTTTGAGCGTTTTGCTGCTCATCGCGACTTCTCCATCTCACGCCCCCTGCTCCGCACGCTCAACAACGAGCACTCGAAGACCTTTACGCTGCGTGCCCCCGCCAGTACAGCCTGGTCGGTAGAGTCGAAGCCCGAGTGGGTGACTATTACCCCGTTGAGTGGTGAAGGTAAGATGGATGTAACCATTACCGTTAACGAGATGGGTGCAGGCGATGTCGGCACATTTACCACGGGAACGGTCAATTCGAGTGGCTCGGTTGTCGAGAGTACCCACGCAGGCCGTGGTGGCGAGGTGGTTTTCCTGCTCGATGGCAAAGAGTATCGTTCGACGATGACCGTCGAGCAATACGACTACGAGTATGGCGATGGCGACCTGATTACGCTCCAAGAGAAGGGCGTGGGCAAGGGTGTCAATATCGTCCTGATGGGTGATTGCTTCGATGCTAAGGATATCGCGGAGGGTAAGTATCTGAAGGCGATGCAGGATGCCTACACCTACTTCTTCGATATCGAGCCTTATCTGACCTACAAGGATTACTTTAATGTCTATGCCGTAGTCGGTATGTCGGCAGATAGTGGTATGGGTACGGTCAATACCATTCGTGAGGCTCGTTTCGGTTCGCAGTACACCCTAAACGCGGGTGTCTCGCCTGACTTCGAGACGGTATTTGCAGGTGCTTGCGTTGCTCCTATCAACGATGATGTAAGCAATACGCTCGTGATCCTCGTGGAGAACAGCGCCGAGTATAGCGGTCTGTGCTACATGTGGGGCGACGGCTCGGCCGTGGCACTCGTGCCGATGAGCACCGACCCCGCTCCTTACGATTTCCGTGGTTTGGTACACCACGAGGCGGGTGGCCACGGTTTCGGTAAGTTGGCCGATGAGTACATCTACCACAACGCCTTTATCCAGTCGTGTGGTTGTATTTGCTGCGGTCATGTGGATGCGATCAACGCCATGAAGTCTTACGGCTTCTACACCAACATTTCGCTGACGGGTAGTATGCAGGAGGTGCCCTGGTCGCACATGATCTACGATCCGCAGTTCTCGAATGTGGTCGATGTCTATGAGGGTGCTTATATGCACTCGCGCGGAGTGTTCCGTTCGGAGGCCACCTCGTGTATGAACAACAACATCGCCTACTACAACGCCATTTCGCGTGAGTCGATGGTGAAGCGCATCATGGACTACGCCGGCGAAGAGTACTCCTACGAGGCCTTCAAGGCGAAGGATGTTGAGTCGTTGCCCTCGACCTCGACACGCGCATGGGAGGGTGTAAGCTTCAGCAGCACCTCGCAGTTCAACCAGCGTGAGCCGAAGTTGATGGGCGAGAAACCGCAGTTTGATAAGAAGAAATTTTAAGCAGGAAGAGCTATGAATATGAAAACCAAACATATTATTTATATGGCAGCTGCGCTGGCACTGAGCCTCGCTTCGTGTCAGCAGGAGGACTTCAAGGGCATGGCCGGTGATGGTACGATGTCGTTCAGCGTCCTTTCGCCCAACGCACTCAGCCGTGTCGTTGACGAGAACTTCGAGCAGGGAGATCAAATCGGTCTTTATGTAACCGATTACATCGATGCCGCAACCCCCGCCCCGCTCCAAATCTCGGGTAACCGTGCCAACAACGAGGTAATGACCTTTGACGGCGCATCTTGGAGCACCGAACGCGCCATCTATTGGGGTGCAGGCAAGTCGGATGTCTATGCCTACTATCCCTACATGGCCGAGGTGAAGGATGTGACGAATCAACCCTTCTCGGTGGCGACCGATCAGTCGGCAGCGGGCGCTTATGAGGCTTCGGACCTCTTGTGGGCCAAGGCCGAAGGCGTGGCACAGAGCAATGGCGCCGTATCGCTTCAGATGCAGCACGCCATGAGCCGCCTGGTAGTGAAGATTATGGCAGGTGATGAGTATATCGGCTCACTGCCTAAAGACGCGACGGTGCATCTCCACTCCACCGTGACCGATGCCCGCTTCTCGTTGGCAAATGGCTCGGTGGTGAAAGATCCCTATGGTGGTGCTCATTCGATTTTGATGCGTAATCGTGGCATCCACACCTTCGCCGAGGGCGAGGCCGTCGTCTATGAGGCGATTGTCGTGCCGCAGATGCTCGAAACTTCGGTACCGCTGTTGGAGATTAACTCAAAGAGTGTGTCGTACCTTTTGGAGGATATGTTCAACTTCAAGCCGGGCGTATCGTACACCTACACCGCTATCCTCAACGCCTCGACCACCTCGATCAAGGTGGAGATTGGTTGCGAAATTGAGGATTGGAACAACATCGGTGGCTCGGAGGGCGACGGCGGTGGCTCGGAAGGTGGCGAGGACGATGGCATCGACCTCTCGACCTACACCGACCTCTCGGCTGAGGGTACGGCCAATTGTTACCTGGTAAAGGCTGCCGGCAAGTATAAGTTTAAGGCTGTGCAGGGTAACTCGGATTTTAGCGTTGGCAATGTCAAGAAGACGGAGGTGCTTTGGGAAACCTTTGGTACGGATGTAATGCCTGATGTGGGCGATTTGATTGCCGAGGTGGGCTATAAGAATGGCTATGTCTATTTCTCGACACCCGAAACTTTCGCAAATGGTAACGCCTCAATTGCGGTGCGCAACTCGAAGGATGTCATCCTCTGGTCTTGGCATATTTGGTGCTCGGAGGAGGGGTGGAACGACCATATTTATGCTAATAATGCCGGCACCATGATGGACCGTAACCTCGGTGCAACCTCGGCTACGCCCGGCGATGTGGGCGCTTTCGGCCTCTTGTATCAATGGGGAAGAAAGGATCCGTTCTTGGGTAGTGGCCAAATGTCGGGAAATACGTTCGCAGCATCGACTGGTAGTTGGTCGAAGTCCGGGGAAATGCCTTTTAATTTTATTGAAGAAAATCCTACGGTATTTATTGAAGGTTGGGAGGTATGTTCCGATGTTGGTCAATGGGATTATTCAAAGCGTTGGCAGTCTGAGAAGACCCCGTATGATCCTTGTCCTGCAGGGTATCGTGTGCCGGATGGTGGTGAAAATGATTTCTGGACTAAAGCTGCTGCAGAAATGATAGGTGATGGCATTAATCATGGAACATTCTATAAACTTGCAGATGGTACATTGGCATGGTATCCAGTTTGCGGTATCAGACACTACGAGGATGGTGGTAGTGTTATGTCACACGTTGGAAGCTCTAGACAACATTGGACATCAACTGCGCGTCTATATACATTGCCCTCTTATGCCTATCGAAATGAAAACGGATATGATTTCCGTTGCAACGGTTTCTCTGTTCGTTGCGTAAAAGAATAAACATATTTAACTACGGAGGGTGTCGCTTCGGCTTCACCCTCCAATTTTTTTGAAGATGATGAAATTTCGCGTAATTGCATTAAATCAACGTCCTCAATTCCAATGTATGGGGAGCACTAATGTCTTTATATCCCAAGCAGATGATCATTTAGAGCCGATGGACGACCTGGCAATCTTTAGCAGTAAGACCTACGGACAAATTTTCGGTAAACCGCGAAGCAAAACCACTAAAGCACAAAAACTAATATCGATTGTGCGCATTACCAATCCGAAGAATAACGAGACGATCCGTCGCCGTTACAAATGTATGGGGATTAAGGGGGTTGGTAATACGGATGTTGTACTGTCGCCCAATTCGGTGCGATTGCTCTGCGAAGAGAACAATGCCGATGTAGTTGGGAACGAAGTGGAGGTGTGCAAAGGTACGCTGTGGGACTCAATCGTGTTTTATTGGGAACATCCATTTCATGCCACGCGCATATCGTTTCAGCTTGGGCTACCGGCACTGATTTTAAGCATCATTAGTCTCGTTTTGACATTGTATTGCTAATATATAACGACACCCACGAGCCTCAAAACTCGTGGGTGGTTTTTCTCTCTTTGCTACTCATCGAACAGTTCGGCTATCGCCCACCAAAGAGCCTCAAAACATTCAAATTCGCTCGATGCGATGGTAACAGACTTATCTCCGTATTTACAGGTGAGATGAGAGACAATGTACCCTGATAGCCATAATACTCCGGAAGATCATACATGAATTCGTAGATGGTGCAAACATGATACTCAGGAAAATTGAGGTCGCAAAATCCATGGTAGTAATCGTTGAGGCGCATTCGCCGTAAAGATGCCGGTGTGTATGGGTAATCCGTCTTGAGCCCCACCTCGATCTCCAACAACGGTCCGCGCGATTCGAACTGGAACCGGCGAATCTTATCATATACCATTTTGCCCCAAGAACTGTAAGCGAGAATCTCATCGACCGTCGCCCATCCATTGCTGGTGCATAGTTCATGGTAAACTTCACAACATAGTCTGTGAAAGTTGGTTTAGTTGCTTGCTGGTTTTCTTCCTTTTTTTGAATAGATTTCATAATCGTTTTTATTTTTTTTGTCTACATTATTCTTACGCCGTTTGTTGGGCTTTTCTAAAAACATAGGTTGCTTTTTTCAAAAATCAATAGAAAATAATCTTTTAAGTTATTTCGATACGAATCGGTGAGGTGTTTTGCCATCAAGCCTTGATTATGTTGATACATCTTTAGATTGATACAAAGCCAAGCAGCAAGACTATCTCCAAGAGCAGATTCCGAAGCGTCTGTTTAAGACTTGGTGATAAATTATCGGAGAGTTTGGCGGCCAAAGCTCGATAGGGTTTCATTGCTTGGCTGATGTGCGTGTT
>JAGAMA010000038.1 GCA_017624955.1 Alistipes sp. | reverse complement strand
TTTGTCCTTATTCATTGCGGTCAATAGTTATATGACTGCAAATTTATAATTTCAAATCGTTGCGCCCGAAAAATCTCTGCAACTAACTATATTTCAATAATTTCAAAGAACATTCCCAAATTTTAATGGGACAGTAGTGTAAACGAATAATATGTACTATATCGGAGCGCATGTGAGCGCAAGCGGTGGGGTAGAGAATGCCCCGAAGAATGCCCATGCCATAGGGGCTACGGCCTTCGCCCTCTTTACGAAGAATCAGCGCCAGTGGCTGGCCAAACCTCTCACCGAGGAGGAGATCGCCCGCTTCAAGGCGGCTTGTGCGGAGTATGGCTATACGGCGGCACAAATTCTGCCCCACGACTCCTACCTCATTAACCTCGGCAACCCCGATGATGAGGCGCTCGAGAAGTCGCGCCAGTCGTTCTATGAGGAGATGCGCCGTTGTGAGTTGCTGGGGCTTGATCGCCTCAATTTCCACCCCGGAAGCCACCTGCGCGTGATCTCGGAGGAGGAGTCGCTCGATCGCATCGCCGAGAGCATCAACCTTGCGCTGGAGCGCACCCACGGCGTGACGGCCGTCATTGAGAATACGGCAGGGCAGGGCTCGAACCTGGGCTACCGCTTTGAGCAGCTGCGCTACCTGATCGACCGCGTGGAGGATAAGTCGCGAGTGGGTGTCTGCATCGATACCTGCCACTCCTTTGCGGCGGGTTATGACCTGCGCTCGGCCGAACTTTGTGCCGAGACCTTTGCCGAGTTTGACCGCATCGTGGGCTTTGAGTACCTGAAGGGTATGCACCTGAACGATGCCCTGAAACCGCGCGGCAGCAAGGTCGATCGCCACACTCCGCTGGGCGATGGCCTGATTGGCTGGGAGTGTTTCCGTTACATTGCCTCCGATCCGCGCTTTGAAAATATTCCGCTGATCCTCGAAACCCCCGACGAGAGCCGTTGGGCCGAGGAGATTGCAACCCTGAAATCGTTCTCGATTTAAGCGTTTTAAGAGGAAAGAGGAAAGAGGAGAGAGCGAAGAGAGAAAGGATAAAGATATTAAGGATAATAAAAGAAATTAAGGAGATTAAAGAACGCTCCTTAATCTCCTTAAAATCATTAATTTCTTTAATCTTGTTCAACTCTTCGCTCTTTCCTCTCTTTTTTATCTGTGTTTGTAGCGCGAGGGCGAAACACCCGTGTGCTGCTTGAAGTACTTGCCGAAGAAAGATTGGGTCGAGAAGTTGAGTCGGTAGGCGATCTCCTGGATGCTCATGCCCGAGAACTTCAGCATGTTCTTGGCCTCCATGATGACGGCATCGTCGATCCAGCGGGCAGCCGTTTTGCCGCTTACCTGCTTGATGGCCGACGAGAAGTACTTGGGCGTGATGTTGAGCTGCTCGGCATAGAAGCTCACATTGCGCTCACGGCGGCAGTGCTCCTCCAGCAGGTTCATGAACTCGTCGAAGATCACCTCGCAGCGACCCTGCTTCGGAAGCTGCTCCTTCTCGCGGTTCGAGACCTCCGATATGATGTAGAAGGCGGTCTTGAAGAGCGACTCGATGATCTCGTTGCGGTAGAGCTTCTTGTCGCTGCGCAGGAGCAATTTCATGAGTCGGAAGATGGCCAGCACCTCGTGTACGTCCTCCTCGTTGATCTTCAGAATCGGCGACTTGCGGTAGTGCATGAAGACCGGCAGAGAGGTCGAAAGACCCACCTGCACGCGGTTGATGAAGGTCTTCGAGTAGGCCAGGAAGTAGCCCGCCGCCGAGCTGGATGCGCGCTCGGTGCGGATCACCGACTCGGGGCTGAAGAAGAGGATTGTGTTGGGCTTGATCGTGTAGCTCTTGGTGTTGATCTGCACGACCGCCTCACCCGAAAGCATGATGATAGCGGCGAAGCCATCAATCGAACGAGGCGCGATGGCTGTCGGATTGATCTCTGCCGACATGGGCAGGAAGACCAGGTCGTCAGAGAGATACGATACGTCGCTCATCGTCTTCTTGATGCGCGAGATCGAAACCTTGTCCAGGCGTCGAGGGAAAAAATCTTTCGGTGACATAATGTGAAAATTTTATGGGTTATGGATTGGTGTGTTGTGTGCGATGACATTGTACGCGCAACTCGTTTTCGAGGCAACGAACCGAAAGGGGGAAGGTGGCTCCCTTCTGCCCGTCTACGTCCGTCAGTACATCGATCGTGGAGCGAATCTCCAGCTCACGAACGTGTAGGTGGCGGATCGCCTTCGGGTTGCCTCCGAGTAGGTAACGGAGCATGACCCAGCAGGCGTAGAAGAAGTTGCGCTTTTCGAGCAGCAGGCACTCGAAGTGGCCATCCTGCAACGAGGAGCGACGTGCCAGGCGGAAGCCGCCGGCCGTCTCGCCGTTGAAGATTAGCGCGATGAGCGTGTTGAGCGAGAAGCGCTCCCCGTCGGTCAGAATCTCCAGGGGGATCTTGCGCATGCGACGAAGCTCCTTGATACCCTCGGCTATGTAGGCCAACTTGCCCCAGCGATGTTTTTGTTCGTCGGGCGTACGCTGCGAGGTGGTCGTGAAGAGGCCGAAGGAGAAGATATTGACAAAGTAAATATCGTTCACGCGGCCGCAATCGACACGAATTACCTCGCCCGTGGCGATCTGCTCGGCCGCCTTGACGGGGTCTTTAGCCATCCCCAGCGCTCCGGCAAAGTCGTTGGCCGTGCCGGCAGGAATCACACCCAGCGTAATATCCAACCCCTTCTCCTTCATGCGGTTGAGGATGAAGTTCACGGTGCCGTCACCGCCGGCCACAACCACCAGGTCGATCTCCTCGCGCCCCTCGAAGGGGTTCTGCGTGAAGTCGATGCGGATAGCCTCGATCGTGTAGCCGTGACGCGTGAAGCAATCGATGATTGCCTCCTTTTTACGTTCGATGCGCCCCAAACCAGATTGGGGATTATAGATAAAGATCGCTTTTTTCATAGGGTTACTTGATGATTAGTTGCTCCATGGCGGGGGTGAGGTACTCCTCAAATTGATCCCCGGCCTCGGGAGCCAAAATCAAATATGCGGCCATTGTCGGGTGGCTCTTGACAAATTGCAGTGCTGCCTCGTCTCCCATGGCCAGGAGCATCGTGCAGAGGGCATCGGCCTCGGCGCAGGTCGGCGCGATGACCGTCGTCGAGAGCAGGCGCGAGGTGCGGCTGTATCCCGTGCGAGGGTCGATCGTGTGGGCGACCTTGTTGCCCTCTTGGTCGAGGTAGTAGCGGCGGTAGTTGCCCGAGGTGGCCATTGCGCCCTCGTGGAGAGCGATGCGGCGTTCGATGTAGTCGCCATCGGTCATATTGCCGTCAAAGGGCGACTCTACGCCGATGCGCCATGCTGCGCCCTGGCGGTTATGCCCCTTGCAGCGCACCTCGCCACCGATATCGACGATGTAGTTCTCGGCACCCGTAGCCTCGAGGTAGTCGGCCAGCAGATCGACCGTGTAGCCCTTGGCAATCGAGTTCAGATCGAGTCCTACGCGCGGATCGCTCTTCTTTAGGCAGGAGCCCTCGACACGGATCTTCTCCATGCCGACAAATTGAAGAATCGAATCCACATCGGGATCGGCCGTGGCCTCCTTGGCGGCAAAGCCCCACGCCTCGACCAGCGGTTTTACGGTGATGTCGTAAGCACCGTCGCTGAGACGATGGATCGAATCGGCCAGGAGTATGTTATATAGGATGTGTTTGTCGAGCGAATCGGTTTCGTTGCGATTGAGACGATTCAGCAGGGAGTTCGGTTCGAAAATCGACATCGAACGCTTCGCTTCGCGATCGAGCGCCATGGCCCCCTGGTAGAGGGTGTCGCAAGGCGAATCGGCAATGATGTGCAGGCGCGTGCCGAGCATCACGCCGTCTACGACCCGAAACGAAGGCTTTGGGGTGCAGGCCGCAAACGAGAAAGCCATGATCAGTATCATGGCCCCATGCCAAAGGCGAACCTTCGTTATGCGTGTGCTGCTTGTCATAGAACTATTCGATTTCACTGCAAAGATAGACAAAAAATATCCAAATTGTACTATTTTTCCGCGAAAAATCGTTGAAAAAGATACCATAATGATATATTTTGCGGAAAATCAGAACAAAACAACCAAATTGTGAGATTTTTCGGCGTTTTTCGGGCGGTTTGTAACCGACATTTCGGCCCAATCGTTGGGTCAAAAGTGCGTGTCTAAATTGTTCGATTTTCTGCAGGCGGGGAGCCGAGGCTGAAAATTGGCGAAAAAAAGTGAAAAAAGGGTGTAAATTTTTACCCTTTACTTCGTAATTGTCAATTTATTTCGTACCTTTGCGCGACGCTCTGGCGCTATTCCGAGTAAGGGGAATGCGTCGTAGAGTGGAACTATTAAATAATCAAAAATTTTATGGCTTATTTAACAGCAGAGAAAAAGCAAGAGCTTTTCGGTCAGTACGGCAAGTCTAACACGGATACGGGTTCGCCCGAGAGCCAGATTGCCCTGTTTTCGTACCGTATTGCCCACCTTACGGAGCACCTCAAGAGCAACCGTCACGACTTCGGTACGCAGCGCGCTATGTTGCGTATGATCGGTAAGCGTCGCCAGTTGCTGGAGTACTTGAAGGCAGTGGACATCGAGCGCTACCGCGCTATCGTGAAGAAGCTGAACCTTCGCAAGTAATCCGCGAGGAAGAGATGAGGGCAATTCCCTGCCGAGGCAGGGGTTGCCTTCATTTTCGTAAAGACACAACGACAAACAAACACTATAGGAAACAAAAACAATCATGGAAGAAAAGAAGCTGTACAATGCTGTCCGTAAGGAGATTACGCTCGAAGATGGTCGCGTGATCGAGATCGAAACGGGCAAGCTGGCCAAGCAGGCCGACGGTGCGGTGGTCGTCAAGATGGGCGGCACGATGCTCCTCGGTACGGTAGTGGCCGCCAAGGATGCAAAACCCGACACTGATTTTATGCCCCTTCAGGTCGAGTACAAGGAGAAGTACGCCGCTTGTGGTCGCTACCCGGGCGGTTTTATGAAGCGTGAAGGCAAGGCAAACGATAGCGAGGTGCTGACGGCTCGTCTGATCGACCGCGCACTGCGCCCCCTCTTCCCGGCCGATTACCACGCCGAGGTTTTCGTAACGGTAAACCTGATCTCGGCCGAGAAGGATATTCAGCCCGATGCCCTGGCCGGTCTGGCCGCTTCGGCTGCCCTGGCCGTATCGGACATTCCGTTCGGTGGCCCGATCTCGGAGGTTCGCGTAGTTCGTAAGAACGGCGAGTATAAGATCAACCCGGGCTTCTCGGAGATGGAGGAGTGCGATCTGGATATCATGGTCGGCGGTACGATCGACAATATCCTCATGGTTGAGGGTGAGATGAAGGAGGTATCGGAGGAGGTTATGCTCGGTGCCATCAAGTTCGCTCACGAGGAGATCAAGAAGCACTGCGCCGTACAGATCGAGCTCTCGAAGGAGCTGGGTAAGGATGTAAAGCGCGAGTACTGCCACGAGACGAATGACGAGGAGCTGCGTCAGACGATCATCTCGGAGCTCTACGACAAGGCTTACGCCATCGCTACGAGCGGTACGATGAAGCACGAGCGCGAGGAGCTCTTCAACAACCTGGAGGCCGAGTTCGCTGCCCGCTTCACGGAGGAGGAGCTCGAGGAGAAGGCTGTCCTGATCCACAAGTATTTCCACGATGACGTGCAGAAGAAGGCGATGCGCAACATGATCCTCGATGAGGGTAAGCGCCTCGACGGCCGTCGCACGGACGAGATTCGTCCCATCTGGTGCGAGGTTGGTTACCTGCCCTGCGCCCACGGTTCGGCTATCTTCACGCGTGGTGAGACGCAGTCGCTGACGACCGTAACGCTCGGTACGAAGCTCGACGAGAAGGTGAAGGACGAGGTGCTCGTTCAGGGTACCGAGCAGTTCGTGCTGCACTACAACTTCCCCCCGTTCTCGACCGGTGAGGCTCGCCCCACGCGCGGTCTGTCGCGTCGTGAGATCGGTCACGGCCACCTGGCATGGCGCGCCCTGAAGCCGATGATTCCGCTGGGCGAGGAGAATCCCTACGCCGTACGCGTGGTGTCGGATATCCTCGAGTCGAACGGTTCGTCGTCGATGGCTACAGTTTGCGCCGGTACGCTGGCTCTGATGGATGCCGGTGTGAAGCTCAAGAAGCCCGTTTCGGGTATCGCCATGGGTCTGATCTCGGATTCGGCATCGGGCAAGTGGGCCGTGCTGTCGGATATCCTGGGCGATGAGGACCACCTGGGCGATATGGACTTCAAGGTAACGGGTACGAAGGATGGTATCACCGCTACGCAGATGGATATCAAGGTGGACGGCCTCTCGTACGAGGTGCTGGCTGCCGCTTTGGAGCAGGCTCGTCAGGGTCGTCTCCACATCCTGGGCAAGCTGACGGAGACGATCGCCGAGCCGCGTGAGGATTACCGTCCGTTTGTACCGCGCATCGTACAGATCACCATCCCGCAGGATATGATCGGCGCCGTGATCGGCCCCGGTGGTAAGGTGATCCAGGATATTCAGAAGACCACGCAGACGACCATCACCATTACGGAGGTGGACGAGAAGGGTATCGTCGATATCTTCGGTGTGGATAAGGAGTCGCTCGATGGCGCTCTGGCCCGCATCAAGGCTATCGTGGCTATCCCCGAGGTGGGCGAGACGTACCACGGTAAGGTGCGCTCGATCGTAGCCTTCGGTGCCTTCGTAGAGATCATGCCCGGCAAGGATGCCCTGCTGCACATCTCGGAGATCGACTACAAGCGCTTCGAGACGATGGAGGAGACCGGCATCAAGGAGGGTGACGAGATCGACGTGAAGCTCATCGGTCTGGACGAGAAGACGGGCAAGCTGCGCCTCTCGCGCAAGGCTCTGCTTCCCAAGCCGGAGGGCTATGTGGAGCGTGAGCGTCGTCCCCGTCCCGAGCGTGGCGACCGTCCGCGCCGTGAGCGAAACGACCACAAATAGTCGTCGGAAGAAAAAAAGTGCTCGAAAATGATATTTTCGACCGAAAAATGTAGTATTTTTCGAGTACTTTTTTTTATATTTGCGTTTGACGCGCAAGTGAAAGAAATGTAAACTTCAAACACAAAACACTTTAATAAACAAAAATTATGAAAAACTTCATGAAACTGAGCGTGGTGCTGGTTGCTGCCGCGCTGGCTTTCTCGAGCTGCAATTGCTTCAAGAAGATGGCTAAGGCCCAGGACGAGGTTAAGGTAACCTGCACGCCTGAGATCCTGGTTCTGAACAACGGTGTGATCGCTGCCGATGTAAATGTAACCTTCCCGGTTGAGTATTTCAACAAGAAGGCCGTTCTGAAGGTAACGCCGGTTCTCGTATTCGAGGGCGGTGAGGTTGCCGGTCAGACGAAGTACTTCCAGGGTTCGAAGGTTGACGAGAACTATGCCGTAGTTGATAAGACGAACGGTGGTAACTACACGATGCATGTTGAGTTCCCCTACGACGCTCGTATGGATGAGTGCGCTCTCCAGATGCGTGCCGAGGTGAAGTGCCCGAAGGGTAAGTGCAAGGAGTTCACGCTCGTGAACCTGAACAACGGCGCTATCCCGACCAAGGAGGAGGCTGCTATCCTCGCCGGTGACGATGCTGCTGCCAAGAACGCTATCGAGCGCGAGTTCGGTCTGGTTGTAGCTTACGGTCTGAACACGCTGCAGAAGGACATCAAGTACGGTGACCTGATGGAGAACATGGCCAACAACTACAAGCGCGTAACGACGGTTGTTAACAAGACCGACCTGCTCTACGCCATCAACTCGTCGAAGGTAACGAAGAAGAACCAGGCTGCTGCTGACCTGGACGCTTTCAAGGCTGACGTTGATGAGAAGCTCGGTAACGACCGTGCTACGCAGAACATCGCCGTGAAGGGTTACGCTTCGCCCGATGGTCCGGAGAAGTTCAACGACAAGCTCTCGAAGGCTCGTAGCGAGTCGTCGAAGGAGGTTGTTGCCAAGGTACTCGCTGAGACGGGTCTCGATGTAGACGCTGCTGCTTATGGTGAGGACTGGGACGGCTTCAAGGAGATGGTTGCCGCTTCGGATATCAAGGACAAGAACCTGATTCTGCAGGTACTGAGCCTCTACAACTCGCCCGCCGAGCGTGAGGCCGAGATCAAGAACCTCTCGTCGGTTTACGGTGAGCTGAAGGATGACGTGCTTCCCGAGCTGCGTCGTGCTCAGATCGTGAACAGCACCGACATCCAGGGTAAGACGGACGTTGAGCTGATGGCTGCTGCCAACCAGGGTCAGGAGATGACCGTTGAGGAGTACCTCTTCACGGCTCAGGAGCTGGCTAAGACGCCCGAGCAGGCTGTTGCTTTCCTCAAGGAGGCTGCTAAGCAGTATCCCAACGATGCTCGCGTATGGAACAACCTCGGTGTTGCTCTGACGAAGGCCGGTGAGAAGGCTGAGGCTCTGAAGGCATTTGAGAAGGCTGCCAAGGTTGATCCGTCGGCTGACCTGAACAAGAACCTGCTGCTGGCTAACCTGGCTAACGGCAACACGGCTGCTGCCAAGAAGTACGCTGCCGCTGCTGACGGTGAGGCTAAGGCTGCTGTTGCTGCTGCCGAGGGTAACTACCAGGCTGCTGCTGCCCAGCTCGAGGGTTACAACGCCGCTATCGCTTATGTAATGAACAACGACTTGGCTGCTGCCAAGAAGGCACTGGCTAACGAGACGTCGGCTGACGCTGACTACCTCCGCGCCGTAATCGCTGCCAAGGAGGGTCAGGTAGCTCAGGCTAAGGCTCAGCTGAAGTCGGCTATCGCCAAGGCTCCGGAGCTGGCCGAGAAGGCTGCTAAGGATGTGCTGCTGAAGGCCATCATGGAGGCTTAATCCAAATTAAGAATTGAGAATTAAGAATTTTCAGGGGTCGGGCATTTAAGCAAGATTCGAGTAGAATTCGAAATTCAAGATTCAAAACAGGGTGGGAGCAACACGTTTGCTCCCACCTTTATTTATATAGGTATATCTTGGCTGAAAACAGAATGCGCTTTTTTAGTATCGACAGCATGCTCTTTGCAAAAAAATTAGTTAATATATCACAGGTTGACACTAAAATAATCTATCTTATTGGTAACCATTTCAACAGATGAGATTGTTCCCAGCTATATGTTTATTATTTTTCTCTTAATTATCTCTCTAATTCTCTACAAATCACTAAGTTGAATTATTTAACACGCATTTGGATATTATTGGAATGATTGGTATCTTTATAGGATGCGGGGTGAGAGTTAGATGAAATTCCGTGTACACCTTGAGCATATTAATTAAAAATTCAGCGCAGGTATTAAAAACAATACCCGCGCTGAATGAGTGTATCAATGGATTTTACTCCGCTGTCGAGAAGTCGTACTCGACATAAGCATCGGCATAATCATCCCAATATGAAGTTGTCTTATAGGCGTAGATAATACTATGATCTTCGGATGACGGTACATAGATTTTTCGATTAGGAGCATTTCCGCTGAAGGTTTCCCATGTCGCGTAATGCAAATCTGTACGAATTCTAGGAGGCTGTATTGGTTGGCAATAAATTGTTGTTAAATTAGAACATTCGTAGAACGCATGATTTCGAATAGTTGTCACTCCGCTTGGAATCGTAATGCTGGTTAATTTCTCGCATTGCCAAAACAAATAAGCAGAAATTTCTGTTATGTTCTTAGGTATCGTGATATCTTCTAATTGATCACATTGAGCAAACGCATAATTCCCAATAGAGGTTACGCTACTGGGAATATGGATAACCTGTAAAGAAGATATTCCTCGAAATGCATGTTCTCCAATTGTCATAACTGCAGAAGGAATGGTAATAGAAACTAGTCCTACAACATCCTTAAATGCTTGGTTTCCTATTTTCGTAACTTTTCCATCGAACAGTATTACACCTTGCCCATTTTCGTAATAATTAGATATTACGGTTGCTCCAAAAACACTCTTATTTGCGGGCTCAACTACCTGCCCATCTGTCGAGGTATAATAGATCTTGCGCAATTCATAATTGATGGGCGAAACTGTAATAGAACATGTTGCGGAAGATGCACCATCAACAGATTCCGCCTTAATGACAGCGGTACCAATTTGAAGCGCTGTGCAAAGGCCATTTTGATCAACTGACACAATTGTGTTATCGGAGGAACTCCACGATACATTCTTATTTGAGGCATTGCTGGGCGATATGGTTGCGGTAAGGTTGAATGTATCCTCAACTTCTAATTGCGCAGATGTATAATTCAGGGCAATCGATGTAACTTGTTGTAAAATTGTTACAAGGCATGAGGCTTCTACCCCTGACCCATCTTGTGTAGTAGCTGTAATCGTAGTTGTGCCCGCCTGGATGGGGGAAATCACACCATTGTCATCGACCGTGGCAACTGCCGTGTTCGAGCTTGCCCAACTCAGCGATTTGTTGCTTGTATCTTCGGGCAGCACGGTCGCCTGCAGGGTGTAGCTCTCGCCGTTGTAGATCTCCAGCTCCGTACAGTCGAAGGTAATCTCCTGAGCCAGGGTTACCACCGAAACCTTACAGGTCGCAGTCAGACCGCCATCCACCGTCTTGGCAATGATCGTTGCATTACCCGGGCCAACGGCCGTAACAACACCATTATTGCTCACTGTAGCCACCGCAGCGTTAGTCGAAGACCACTCTACACGAGTATCCAATGCGGTTGTCGGCAGTACGGTTGCTATCAGCGTCTCGACATTGCCCGTCACCATCGTCAGAGTCGATTTATTGAGGCTGATCGAAGCCACCGCATTCGGGTCGATGGAATTCTCGTAGAGGAGTGACACGAACGATTTGGCTGCGGCTTGTAGCTTCGGGAACTCCGTGCCAAGAGAGCTGGAGCAGTCAAGATTCAACAAAATAGCTGCAGAGCGCTTGACGGTTTGCGTGGTCCAATCGCTTTGAGCAGGATCAAACTCCGAATCAAATTCCCATATACCACTTGTGGTATACCAGCGTTGCTGATAATCGTCGGGAACTAACTTTCCGTTGTCAGCTTGTATCCCCTCGAAAGTGAATTCGTAAAAACCTTGGGCATCGCGTGGGCAGGTGATCGTGCTTCCCGAAGTAGAGGTCAGACCAACATAGGTAATATTTTCCAAAGTTCTAGGATTAGCAGCACGGTTAAATGTGCCCTCTATATATAGTTTTGAAGATGAATAGGAGGAAACATTGTCGAATGTAAAACGGACTCGTTCTTGATTGTCCGGCGCAGAAGCCCTCAGCGTAATTGTTTGAACATATTTTGTTTCACCCAATTGGTTGGCAATCTCCGTGAATTTTTCGGCGACTTCAGACATATTTGTTACCTTAAATGCATTGTCTGATGAGGTAGCGATTTTTTCCAGATTCTTTTGGAATAATGAGGAGTTGGTTACGTCATTACCCTCAACACCAATTGAGTAGGCCGTAATACTTTGCCCCGACACCTTCTCTTCGTTCAAGCGCGTGTGAATTGCCTCCAAATATTCATCCCTAGATAGATAAACGATGCCTTTATCGATCTCTACTCGGTCTATAGAAATAAGATCCAAACCATCGGTGAAGGTTACAACGGCTACATCGTATAAATTACTCGGATAGGTGCTTGCCAATAATGCATCCAACGAATTGTCTACTGCATAATAGAGTAGCGTACCCTTTAACATGGAAAGTCCATCGATAAACGAGTGGAAACCTGCAACACTCTCCTCCGTCAGTTTGCGAATAGGATAGGGGTACAAATCGACATTAAAACCGATAATACCCAGGTAGAAACCGCTTTCGCTACCGCCCGTAACGGTCTCGCCCGACTCTTCCTCTTCGTAGAAGGTCAAGCCGGCATCGAGGTTACGAACAGTACCAAATATGGATCTTTTGAGGGTTACACCTGTGGTACGGGTATATACTCCGACAGTGCCATCCGTTTTGCGGAAGGTCATGGTAAAACCACCCTCCAAAGCCTTCGGTAGAGCAACAAGATAGTATAACTTTCCTACCTCAAATTCCCCACCGTTGGGAGCGACGAGCGTGATCTCTTTTTGCCCATCAAGGATCTCTGTAACAACGGGAATATTACTTTCGTTGAACTCTACACGCACCTTACCGGCCAACACCTCGTCATTGTTGCCACGGAAAGAGACCGATTTGATACCACTTTGAGATACCGTAAATCGAAGACCGCCGCAAACATTATAGAATCCCATCTTAACATTCATTGAACGGGCAACAGTGACGAAGGTATCATCTGCGAAAGTCTCCGCAAGGCCTTGTTGCTCTTCCGAGATTCTTGTGATCAGCGAATTATTCTCGCAAGCATTCTCTTTGGAGTAGGGATAAATCGCCCAGAAATAGGCATTATCCGTAAGATTTTCGCCACCTCCGGTAATACCACTGATCGAACCAGCAAATTCGGCAGTTTCAGTCACCTCGGTATTTTGCGAGGTAAACTTATAACCACCATTCTCGCCACGCATAAAGAAGAGGCTGATTTCGTCAGCCGGATTCCAGTAAACAGCACCATCCTCTTGCCGAATGGTGCGTGTCTCCGACTCGTGCCCCTCGCGTGTGGCTTCGATCACTAAATCACGCTTCCAATAGGGAACATCATTTGTCTCGAAAATCCCCTCCGTTTCGGAACAGGATACGACAAAAGGCAGGCTCAGCAAAAGCCCGTACACATACCGCATTATCTTCATGGCTTAAAAGCTTAAATGATTACCAATCTTCCGAACCGGTACCCTCCGAGCCACCATCGCCCGGGCTCGTTGCAAAACCCTGCTCTACGGCAATCTCCAATACCTCGGCCTCGGGGGCGATATACATCTCGTTCTTCATTTTGTTTGGACTTTTTGCGCCGCAGCTGCCCCGATACAGCATTTGTAATAAAAAAGAAAGTGTGGAGCAGCTTTCGTTCATCTACATCGAGGTTCTGGAAATACCTTTGGTCAAATAAACAATACTCCACACCCGTAGGCATGGAATATCTATTCTAAACCACAGCCAGCACGAGCAATGAAGTGTTATTGCTCTCCTTGACCAGATGAAATTTTCCAGATTTCGATGTAAGGATTAGCGAAACACTTTCACTAAAATATGTCTGCAACCCTCGTGGATTATAGAACAAAATTAAGCATTATTTTCCAAACAAGCAACGGATTGTCTAAAATTCAAATTTAGGATTCAATATTAGGGTGTGGTCACAAAGTGACTCAAAGTGACCCATACCACCCTAAAAAACCAAGATCCCTACAAAAAAATCAGTTAATATATCACAGGTTGACACTAAAATAATCTATCTTATTGGTAACCATTTCAATAGATGAGATTGTGTTCCCAGCTATATGTTTATTATTTTTCTCTTAATTATCTCTCTAATTCTCTATAAATCATCAAGTTAAATTATTTAACACGCATTTGGATATTATTGGAATGATTGGTATCTTTATGGGATGCTGGGTGAGAGTTAGATGAAATTCCGTGTACACCTTGAGCATATTAATTAAAAAATTACTATATTTGTAATGTACCTTAAAAGTGAATGCTATGTACATCAATCAGCTCAATGAATATGCACCCGCTTGGAGCGTGGAGCAGGTGGATAACGAGGTGGCCCGTATCAAGGAGGCGGCCAAGAAGAACTGCACGACCGAGGTCTATAAGTTCTGCTACTCGACGATCGATTTGACGACCCTCTCGTGCAACGACTCGGTGGGCTCGGTGACGGCCTTTGCAGCGAAGGCTGCGGAGTTCTACCAGAAGTACCCCCACATCCCCAACGTAGCCTCGATCTGCGTCTATCCCTCGTTTGTGGAGACCGTAGGTCTGGCCGTGGATGGTACGCCGATGCGCATCACGAGCGTAGCGGGCGGTTTCCCCGCCTCGCAGACCTTCCTGGAGGTCAAGGCGCTGGAGATTGCGATGGCTGTGGAGAATGGAGCTGATGAGATCGATATCGTGATGAACGTGGGCCATATGCTCTCGGGCGAGTACAACGAGGCTGCCTCGGAGGTAGAGATGTTGCGCGAGGAGTGCACGGAGGATGTGGTGCTGAAGGTAATCATCGAGTCGGGTGCACTGAAGACACCCGAGCTGATTCGTAAGGCATCGCTGTTGTCGATGTTTGCCGGTGCCGACTTCGTGAAGACCTCGACGGGTAAGATCGATGTGGCTGCCACGCCCGAGGCGGCGGTAGTGATGTGCCAGGCGATCCGCGACTACTACGAGAAGACGGGTAAGAAGATCGGCTTCAAGGCTGCCGGAGGTGTCCGCACGGCCGAGGATGCGGCGCTCTACTACACGATCGTGGAGGAGATTCTGGGTGCCGAGTGGCTTACGCCCGAGCTGTTCCGTATCGGTGCTTCGTCGGTGGCCAACAACCTGATTTCGGCTATCGAGGGAACGACGGTTAAGTACTTCTAAGCAACAATAGCCATTGAGGGAGGGGGCTGAAATGAGGTGCCCCCTCCTTTTATATTATATATAATAGGTATAGTCCGCTAAATTTTTTGTAATTTTGCGTTGAAAGAACACAATTGCACTCAAACGATATGAAAAGAATCCTCTTTTGCGCGATTTTTGCCCTGGGGGCTATGCTGGTGGCACTGCCTGCCCACGCACAATTTACGATAGACAGAGTGGAGGCCAAGAAGGAGAGCATCCAATTCCAGACGGCCGATACGCTGAAGCAGACGGCGGCCGACATGGAGTACTTCTCCCGTGCCCGCTACCGTGCCGAGCGTGCCGCAATTCGCAAGGAGCGCAACACGCTGGAGATCACGAGCGGTCTGCAGGGTACGCTGACCTCGTACAACGACCCGTGGGTCGATGTGTCGGGTGGTGATAACTCGATTGCCATCGTGGCAAACCTCTACCTCTACCACAAATTCACGAAGAATCTCTTCTCCGTGGAGACGAAGTTCGAGGGTAAGTTCGGTTACAACCGCATGAAGGTCGAGATGCCGATCTTCGATGCCGCAGGCGATCCGGTGGTCGATGAGGCGGGTAACCAGGTGATGGATCGTGACGGTATATGGTTCAAGAACCAGGATGAGTTTGCGGTGCAGATCTCGCCCTCGTGGAAAATGTCGAAGAATTGGTCGTATGGTGCGACGCTGAAGTTCCGCACGCAGATTGCCAACGGTTATGTGTCGCGTACCGAGCAGGAGCGCAAGGACCTGAAGAGCAGCTTCATGACCCCGGGTTATCTGGACCTCTCGATTGGTTTGAAGTATGCCTGTCCGAGCAAGAAGGTGCCGATCAAACTCGACCTCTCGCCCTTGGCCTTGAGTGCCGTCTATGCTAACAACAGCTGGATTCGCCGCGAGCAGCACGATGCCGATGGTAACCGCATCAAGAAGGCTTTCAACTACGGTATCGAGGACCCCGACAAGAGTTCGAAGTATGAGGGTGGTTCGTCAATTCAGATCGACTTCGACCGCACGTTTGGCAAGAATGAGTACCTGCGCTACCGCACGACGCTCTTCTCGTTCTGGGGTTGGATTACGAACCTGGGGCTCGACAACAAGGTGCGCAAATGGGACGACTACAAGCAGGCTTTGGAGGAGTGGGATGGCAACATCAAGCACAAGCCCCGTCTGCCGATTCATCCCACGGTGCGTTGGGAGAATACGATCGACATCAAGGCGACGAAGTTCCTGACGACCTCGATTTCGTTCCAGCTCTACTACAACCGAGCACAGAACACCTCGATTCAGACCAAGACGCTGCTGAGTGTCGGCCTGAGCTACACGTTTAAGAATAAGTAATGAGCAAATATCGCAATACGAAGCGGGCGATTCTCTTCCCGATCCTGCTTGCCGGAGTGTTGGTGGTCGGTCTCTTTGCCGGCAACTACTTCGGGCGCTTCAACTCGGCTGCGCAGCTGCGTGGCATGTTGCAGCAGATCAACCACATCCCGCAGAATAAGCTGACGCAGACCCTTGCGCTCATCGAGCAGGAGTATGTCGATTCGCTCTCGATGGATACGCTGTCCGAGCACCTGATTCCCGTGGTGCTGAAGGAGCTGGATCCCCACTCGGAGTATATCCCTGCCTCGGTGATGGCCGAGCTGAACGAACCCTTGGAGGGTGAGTTTGACGGTATCGGTGTGGTCTTCAACATGGCAACCGACACGGTGATCGTGCTGAATGTGATCCCCAAGGGGCCGAGCGATAAGGCGGGTGTGAAGGCCGGTGACCGCATCATCGAGATCAACGACTCGCTGGTGGCAGGACGGAAGATTCCGCAGAATAACATCGTCAAGCAACTGCGCGGTAAGCGTGGCACGACCGTGAAGTTGGGGCTGGAGCGCCAACACATCGACGAGCTGGTCGAGGTGGAGGTGGTGCGCGACAAGATTCCGATCAAGAGCATCGAGTCGGCCTTTGTCATCACTGACAGCATCGGCTTCGTCAAGCTCGGGCAGTTTGCCAAGACCTCGCACGCCGAGTTGCAGTTGGCGCTGCTGAAGATGCGCGCACAGGGGATTCGCCGATTGATCTTCGACCTGAGAGGCAACTCGGGCGGATTTCTGGATCAGGCGATTCTGATCGCCAACGAGTTCCTGCACGAGGGACAGCTCATCGTCTATACCGAGGATCGCTTCCGCAAGCAGATTCGGGAGTATGCCGATGGTACGGGTATCGCGCAGGATATGGAGGTGGCGGTACTGATTGACGAGTATAGCGCCTCGTCGAGTGAGATCCTGGCCGGAGCGCTGCAGGATAACGACCGCGCCACGATCATTGGTCGCCGCTCGTTTGGTAAGGGATTGGTGCAGAAGCAGATTCCGTTCCGCGACGGCTCGGCCCTGCGACTGACCATTGCCCGTTACTACACCCCTACGGGTCGTTCGATCCAGAAGCCCTACACGATTGGCGATCAGGAGAGTTACGATGCCGACCTGTGGAATCGTTACCAAAACAACGAGTTCTTCTCGGCCGATTCGATCCACTTTGCCGATTCGCTGAAGCGTGTGACGGCAGGTGGTAAGGTGGTCTATGGCGGTGGCGGTATCATGCCCGATCAATTTATTCCGGCCGACACGACCGACCTGACACCTTACTTCCTGGAGGTTTCGGGGCGCAACATCCTCTATCGCTACACGATCGAGTATGCCGACCGCAAGCGCGAGGCGCTCAATAATGTGCAGACGATCGAGGAGTTGCAGGCACTGCTCGATGGCGATAAGCGCCTGGTGGAGGATTTTGTGGCCTACGCTGCCCGTCAGGGCGTGAAGCCCAACTACCGCGACCTGGCCGTTTCGCGCAAACTGATCGAGGCGCAACTCCGAGCCTACATCGGTCGCAACACGGCGCTGGAGGATGACGGCTTCTACAAAAATATCTATCCGGTTGATCCTGTGGTGTTGAAGGCGATTGAGGAGCTGAAGTATTAGGCGAGTGCTGTCCGGCCAGCTGGGCCCACGAGGCAACTGGGGCAGCTGAGCCTACTGAGGCTACTGAATAACTCTCAACTTTCAACTCTCAACTCATCCCCAAACGAAAAGCCCGACCATTCGGTCGGGCTTTCTTCGTGCAGGCGGCGTTGCTTATGCCTGCTTCTTCGTGCGCTTGGTCTTCTTGGCCTCCAGCGCCTTATCAACCTCGATCTCGAAGTCCGAGAGGACATTCATGTAGTTGATGAAGGCATCGTATGCCGAGTCGTAGGGGTTGAAGTACGAGTGTACATCACCGTCCGAGAGCCACTTCGTAGCCATGTAGTAGAAGTGGTCCGAGGTCTGCATGAAGTTCCAAACGTAGTTGAAATCCTCGCTCTTGAGCTTGGCAACCTTCTCCTTCAGCGCGTAGAGCTTCGAGAAGGCCTCGTTCTGCAGCTCGTTACCGAGCCATGCCGTCACGTCGCGCTCCTCATCGGCCCACGACATCGTGTGCGGACAGTGCAGTACCGATACGGGCTGGTACTTCTTGGCAGCCTCCGAAACGGTGGCGAACTCCATACCTGCAGCCAATGCAGCAGCCGGCAGCGCCTTCATGAAGTCGAAGATACCCGTCTCAACGCCCTGGTGCTCACCAAAGGTCTCGTAGTCCATGAAGAGGTTGATAACCTCACCCGGGGTCTCCTCCGACGTGAGCCACGACACATACTTGTCGGCCGTCAGCGGATACTGATCCCAACCCTGGTTCGAGAAGCGGAAGGCGATATCGTCCGAGAGCTTGTAGTTACGCAGCAAGAGGCGCATCTTCTGGTCGATGGCGTTGGCGTAGATGTAGTTGGGCGACTTCCAACCCAGGATGTGACGAGCACCCTCGGCCAGCATCGTCTTGTAGCCCAGCTCCGAAACCATGGCACCGATCTCATCCGAGTAGATCAGCTCCGTGTTGCGGAAAGCGGTCGGCTTTACACCAAACTCCTTCTTAATCGTAGCGGCGTGCAGCTTCACCTGATCCGTGAAGTCCTCCTTCGAGGCCAGCGAAGCGAGCGAGTGCGAGTAGGTCTCGGCCAGGAACTCGACGCAACCCGTAGCAGCCAGCTGCTTGAACGAGTCGAGCACCTCGGGGGCGAAGGCCTTGAACTGCTCGATGGCAATACCCGTGATCGAGAACGTGCAGCGGAACTTACCCTTATTCTCCTGGATGAGCTTCAGCAGCATGGCATTCATCGGCAGGTAGCACTGACGAGCGACCTTCTGCAGAATCGAACGGTTCGAGAGATCGTCCAGATAGTTGTGGTCCTTGCCCATGTTGAAGAAACGATACTTCTTCAAACGCCAGGGCTGGTGAACCTGGAAATATAAACAAACGGTTTTCATAAGTTGTTATTGTTTTTTATTTGTTTTCACTCTCTTCAACGATGCGCTCGTAGATGGTCTTCATCTTGGCTGCTACGTTGTTCCACTTGAGGTTCGTTACCTCCTCCAGACCCTTCGTCGAGAACATGTTCGACAGGGCGGGGTATTTGATCAGGCCATACATGGCATCAGCCAGGGCATCCACATCCCAGTAATCGACCTTCACGGCGTAGTCCAGCACCTCGGCCACACCACTCTGCTTCGAGATGATCACCGGCACGTTCGAACGCATAGCCTCCAGGGGCGAGATACCGAAGGGCTCCGAAACCGACGGCATGACATAGACATCCGACAGCTGGAACATCTTGTGTACATCCTCGCCGCGCAGGAAGCCCGTGAAGTGGAAGCGGTCGGCAATACCGAGACGAGCCACGCGACGAATCACATGGTTCATCATATCGCCCGAACCGGCCATCACGAAGCGGACATTCGGCACACGCTTCAATACCTTGGCGGCAGCCTCGACGAAGTAGTCGGGACCCTTCTGATAGGTGATACGACCCAGGAAGGTGATGATCTTATCCTCTACACCTCGCTCGGGTGCGGGGGCAGCATTCTCGGCAAAGCGAACGGCGTTGTGTACCGTCACCACCTTCTTGGCATCGATGCCGTAGCGGTTGATGACGATGTTGCGCGTGAGGTTCGATACGGCCATCACGCAATCGGCAGCCTGCATACCGGCCTTCTCGATGGCGTGTACCTGCGTATTGACATTCTCACCCGAACGGTCGTACTCCGTGGCGTGCATGTGCACTACCAGCGGCTTACCCGAGATGCGCTTGGCGGCGATACCGGCGTAGTAGGTGAGCCAGTCGTGGGCGTGGATCACGTCGAACTGACCCTCCAGGTTCTTGGCCACCTGGGCGGCAACCACGGCGTAGCGGGCTACCTCCTCCATCAGGTTTGCACCATACTTACCCGAGAAGGTGTAACGCTGCTTCCAGCTGTCGGTCGTAGACCATACGCGCTTACCCGTCTTAACGAACTCCTCGTGGTACGATTCGTACTCCTCGGGCGAGATGTAGGGGACCATATTCGAGTCGATGTGGATGAACGAGATCTTGTCCAACACATCGTCTGCGCCACTTGCCGTCGAGCCATATACAGCCTCGACATCGCTGGCGTTCACTACGCGGATGAATCGCTGATCCTCGTCACCGTAGGCGTGCGGCACAACGAACGTGACGTCTACGCCATTGCGTGCCAGGCCGCGCGTCATGCCGTAGCATGCCGTTCCCAGACCTCCGGCAATGTGAGGCGGAAACTCCCAGCCGAACATTAAAATTCTCATAGCTCTATCTTTTTATTTTTTCGTTCCTTTACTTCTTTTTCGGCGTGGCCTTCGTCGCCTTCTTCGTGGCTTTCTTCTCCACCTTTACCTCCTCTTTGGCCTCCTTCTTCGGGGCAGCCTTCTTCGAGGGGGCCTTCTTGACGGGCTTCACACCCTCCTTGCGGCGGCGGATCATCTCATAGATGTCCAGCACGGCGCTTACCGACCAGGCGTGCGAAATGGCACCGCGCGAAGCGTACGGGGGATCGGCATCGTAGAGCTCGCAGATCGAACCGATGCCGTAGCTCTGGATATCCTCCTCGAAGTACTCCAGAATCTCCTCGGCCGTCGAGAGGTAGCGATCGCCGTTGATGTCGAAGGCGGCAGCTACATAGAAGGGCAGCAGCCAGGGCCATACCGAACCATTCTTACCGGCGAAGTCGCGCTCGGCGGGCGTACCCTCCTGCGAACCGCGGTAGAGCGGGTTGCGGGGCGACAGGGTGCGAAGACCGCGCGGCGTGAGCAGGTGCTGACGGATCGTGCGCAGCGTGTCGAGAATCAGCTCCGACGAGATCATCTTATACTTCAGACCGCAGGCAACGACCATGTTCGGACGGATGAAGTTGTTGGCACCCTCCGTACCGACGTAGTCGGCCAGGTAACCGTCGAGCGGGAAGATGGCGTTGAACGAAGCCTTCGTCTTCTCGGGCACATCCTTCCATGCCTCGATGAAGGCCTTATCCTTGGCCTGGGCAGCCAGCTCCAGGGCGTACATCACGGCGTTGTACCACAAAGCCTGTACCTCGACCTGGTAACCGTTACGCGGCGTTACGGCCTTGCCGTCGATCATCGAGTCCATCCACGAAACGGGGAAGTCGCCCATCTCGGCCCAGATCAGCCCGTTCTCGTTCAGCACGATGCGGCCGTCCATGCCCTTGCGGTAGTTCTCCAGGATGCCCTTCATGGCCTCGCCATAGTGCTCCCAGATATACTTGGCACCGACATACTCCTCCAGGCGCTGCAGCGTCCAGAAGAACCACAGCGGAGCATCTACCGCTACGCGGGCCGAAGCCGAACCGGTGAACATGCCATCCTGCATCTCGCCAACGAGCGTGTCGAGGGCTGCGATGCAGTCCTCCTTGTGGTTCTGCTCGAGGGTGATACCGGGCAGTGCAACGAAGGTCTGACGACCCTGCTCACCGTGCCAGGGGTAACCCTTGATAACCTCCATGCGGCCGTTCGGACGGCGCACGACAAACTGACGGGCAGCGTGCTCGAGGCAGCTGATGAAATCAATCTTGTGGGTACGACGAGCGATCGACTGCTCGAACATCTCCTCGATCTCCTTACCCGACTTCATCTCGTCGAGCGAAGCGGAGAAGATGATGCTCTCGCCCTTCTTCAGCTCACACTCGAAGTAGCCGGTCGTGAGCAGATCCTCGTAGCCGTCATAACCGCGAGCCAGGTCCTGCAGGTACTCGAAGTTGTAGTACCAATCGGGAGCGGGCACAAACTCGGCATCGGCCTTCGTGGTCTGCATATAGAGCCACGGGAACGACTCATACATGCGGCTCTTCACGCCATTGACGGCGGGATACGAACGGCCGTCAGCCTCCATGTTGGCCTTCGTCAGCGCGTGCTTGTCGCGGAAGGCAAGGAAGGGACGCAGACGGAGCTTCGTCTCCGAGTGGGCATCAACAAGCGTGTAGCGGATCATGAGCTGGGTGCGCTTGTGGATCCACAACATCTCCTTCTTCAGGATCACACCACCCACGCGATAGGTGATCGTCGGGGTCGGGGTGTACTCGAAGTCGGTGATGTACTTGTGGCCGCGCGGCTCATAGACGCCCTTAAAACGGTGCAGGGCCAGGTTGAACGACTGGTCGTGCTGCACGATCGTTTCGTCGAGCGACGAGAGGAGAACATAGGTGCGGTCGCTGTCATCGATCGGAGCTACAATCAGACCGTGGTATTTACGGGTGTTGCAGCAGACGATCGTCGTGCTCATGTAACCGCCGATGCGGTCGGTCGCGAGCATCTCGCGTTGGAGGGAATACTCAAGGTTTCCAAGCGAGGCTTTGTCGAATGTTAAGGCTGACATATCGTATAGAATTCGGTTCGTACCCTAAAGATATTAAAAATTTCGCTAAGTTGTATCAAAAAAACGAAAATTATCTCTTTTCGGGTCGAAATTGTTTATAATTAATGTACCTCACCCCCTCTTTTGACCTTGCGCTCAAAGCCAAAAGAAGGGGTAAGATGCTATCGAAAAAG
Organism: Alistipes sp.; assembly: GCA_017624955.1. Lineage (GTDB taxonomy): Bacteria > Bacteroidota > Bacteroidia > Bacteroidales > Rikenellaceae > Alistipes. The sequence goes on along the minus strand of JAGAMA010000038.1, from coordinate 15,416 downwards.
GGTCGTTTCGACCCCTTCTCGGTTTAGATTAGGCCCACTTAACAAGGGCGAAGTCCATGCGGTGGGGCAGGTGCTTGTTCTGCGGGAAGATACGCAGGGCGTAGTCGAACGTACCGGCCTCGTCGGGCATGAAGTCCAGCGAGTAGGTTACCAACTGACCCTCGACCTTCGTGCGCTGGAGCTCGATCGTGCGCTTCACGTCTACCGACTCGCGGCCTACGATCTGCTGTGCCACAACCATCTCAACGCCAATATCCTCCGGGTTGAGCGTGCTCACGTCGAGCGTTACCTCGAAGTGGTACTTCTCGCCTACGTATACGGCCTCCTGGTCGATGCGTACACGCTCCGTGTTTACGACACGAACGGCATCCCATGCAGCCGAAACCTTACGCTTCCAGGCGGCAATCTCGCGGGCCAGCTGGTAGCTGTTGGCCACGATCTGACGCTTGCGCTCGGCGAGCTTGTTGTAGAAGCGATCCTCGTAGTCGATGAGCATGCGGTTCGTCGTGAAGTTCGAGGCGATGTCGGCGATACAGCTCTTCACCGAGGCAACCCACTCGTGCGGAATACCATCCTCCGAACGGTTGTAGTACTTCGGCGCGATCTGGTCCTCGATCGTGTTGTAGATCATCTCGGCATCCAGCTCGTTCTGGAAGTGCTGGTCGGTGAAGGTGCGCTCCATCGGAAGCATCCAACCGGCACCCTCCTTGTAACCCTCGACCCACCAGCCGTCGAGTACCGAGAACTGCATAACACCATTCATTACGCACTTCTCACCCGAGGTACCCGAAGCCTCCAAGGGACGGGTCGGCGTGTTGAGCCATACATCGACACCCTGTACCATGCGGCGTGCCAGCTCCATATCGTAGTTCTGCAGGAAGATGATCTTACCTACGAACTCCGGCATAGCCGAAACCTCCACGATGCGCTTGATCAGATCCTGACCCGGCTTGTCGTGCGGGTGAGCCTTACCGGCGAAGATGAACTGTACGGGGCGCTCCTTATTATTTACGATTGCGCGCAGACGATCCAGGTTCGTGAACAACAGGTGTGCACGCTTGTAGGTGGCGAAACGACGGGCAAAACCGATCGTCAGTACCTCCGGCTTGATGCTGTCGATTACCTGCAGCATCTGACGGGGCGAATCCAGACGCACCTGACGCGGGTCGCTGTAGCGACGGCGGATGTGGTGGATCAGGCGCTCCTTGAGCTTCATACGCTCCGACCAGAGCTCCTCGTCCGGAATATCATTTACCTTCTGCCAGCCCGGAATATTGTAAACGTGGCCCGAGAACGACTCGCCGAAGTAGCGGGCGTAGAGACGGCGCAGCGACGTAGCGATCCAGGTCGGGAAGTGTACACCGTTCGTTACATAGCCGATGTGGAGCTCGTTCTTGAAGTAGCCCGGCCACATGTTGCCCAGGATCTCCTTCGAAACCTCACCGTGCAGCCACGATACACCGTTTACCTCCTGCGAAAGGTTGCAGGCCAGAACCGACATCGAGAACTTCTCGTTCGGATCGTTCGGGTTGGTCTTACCGAGGTTGATATACTGCTCCCAGGTGATACCCAGCACGTCGGGATAGTGCGACATGTACTGACGGATCATCGACTCGGGGAAGGCATCGTGACCGGCCGGTACGGGGGTGTGGGTCGTGAAGAGCGACGACGAGCGTACAACCTCCAGAGCCTCCGAGAACGACAGGCGCTTGTGGTTTACCAGGTCGCGGATGCGCTCGATGCCGATGAAGGCGGCGTGACCCTCGTTGCAGTGATATACATCGTGCTTGATACCCATCTGGCGCAGGGCGCGGATACCACCGATACCGAGCAGAATCTCCTGCTTGAGGCGGTTCTCCCAATCGCCACCATAGAGGTAGTGGGTAACCTGACGATCCTCCTCGAGGTTGGCCTCGTAGTCCGTATCCAGCAGGTAGAGGTCCGTGCGACCCACCTGGCAGAGCCATACGCGGGCCGAAAGGGTACGACCCGGCAGCGCGATCATGACCGTTACCCAGTTGCCCATCGCATCACGCACGGGCGAGATGGGCATCTTATAGAAGTTCTGTGCCTCGTAGGTAGCCTCCTGGGCACCCTGAGCCGACAGACGCTGCGTGAAGTAACCATAGCGGTACAAGAGACCTACGGCAGCCATCGGAACATTCTTGTCCGAAGCCTCCTTCAGGTAGTCACCGGCCAGAATACCCAGACCACCCGAGTAGATCTTCAGCGACGAGTGCAGACCGTACTCCATCGAGAAGTACGAAATGGTCGTAGCACCCTCGGCAGGCTTCTCCTCCATATAGGTACGGAACTGGGCGTAAACCTCATCGAGCTTTGCGAGGAACTCGTTGTCCTGCTCGAGCTGCTTGAGGCGCTCCATCGGCAGTACGTCGAGGAAGGCAATGGGGTTCTGGTTGCACTCCAACCAGAGCTTCTGATCGATACCCTCGAACAGGTCGCGGGCATTGGCGTTCCAGCACCACCAGAGGTTGCGCGAAAGCTCCTCCAGGGCGCGCAGACGGCTCGGCAGGGTCTTGTCGATCATCATGCGATTCCAGTTCGGCTTCTCGGCGAAGAGCTGCTGGCGTACGAAGTTGATCTGCTCGGTGCGCGAACCACCCTCGCCCAGCACGGCGCGATTCGTACGCAGTACGGAGCTCTCCAGTGCCTCGGCATAAGCCTGCTCGTAGAAGGGGAAGAGGTTCGACCAGAGGGCCGTGTGCGAGATCTCGAGTGCCGACTTGCGCGTAGCCTCCACCTGCTGCTCGTTCATCAGGCTGAAGCGAAGCAGGGCATCGGCGATCTTCATCGTCACCTCCATCTCGTTGTAGTCGTCGCGGCGGATAACCTCCACGCCGGCGTGCTCCGAACGCTTGTCAACCCACAGACCGAAGCCGGCCAGGGTCGTCGTGATGGTCGGAACGGAGAAGGCAACCGACTCGAGCGGGGTGTAGCCCCACGGCTCGTAGTACGACGGGAATACCGTCACATCCATACCTACGAGCAGCTCGTAGTAGTGCTTGTTGAAGATGCCGTCGTTGGCATTCAGGTAGGTCGGAACGAAGATAACCTTCACCTTCGACTGCTCGGTCGTGAGGATCGAGCCATTCAGGGCATTGACAACCTGATCGTTCTGCTGGTGCTCCAGGCGGTGGGTCGAATACTTGTACTGACCCAGGTCGATCGGGTTTTTCTTGTCCTGCAGGTGGGCCTGCAGATCGGCGCGGGCACCGAGGTTGGCAGCCGGTACGGTTACATAGGCCAGCACCTCACGCTCCAGCTTGTCGGACATGGCCAGGCGCTTGAGCGACTCGATGAAGATATCCAGACCCTTGTTGTGGAACTCGTAGCGACCGCTCGTGCCGATAATCATCGGCTCCTTCTCGAACTTCTGACCCAGGCAGGCCTCAGCCACCTCGATCATCGCCTTGCGGGCCTCCTCGCGCTTCTTGTTGAACTCCTTGCCCGTCCAGACAAAGTCGTTCTCAAAGCCGTTGGGCGTTACGCAGTCGGGCTCACGGCCGATCAGGTACTTGCACTCGTTGGCCGTGATGTCGCTCACGGTGCAGAAGGCATCCGTGTGAGCTGCACCCATCTTCTCGATCGAGTGCTTGGCCATCACGTTGAACTGGCGGGCCAGGTCGTCGGCGTTGAACTTCGTCAGGTCGTTATACAGGGGCAGACGGTTGCCTGCGATGCAGCGGCCCATCACCGTAGCGTGGGTCGAGAAGAGGGTAGCGATGTAGGGAGCGTTCGAACGCAGGTAGAGACCACCGGCAACGGTCATCCACTCGTGGAAGTGAGCGGCAACCTTCTCCGTAGCCGAGCAGAAGTTGTCTACATACGATGCGATTACCTGACCGGCAGCCCAACCAAAGAGCACCGGCTCTACATAGTCCCACTGACCCGAGATCGAGTCAACGTGGTACTGATCCCACAACTGCTTCAGAATCTCGTCCTTCTTCGAGAAGAGCGACGTGAAGTCGATCAGGATAGCCATCGGCTCACCCTGGATCTTCCAGCGACCTACGCGGATACGGATACCCATCTCGTAGATGCTCTGGCGCCATGCGCGCAGCAGGTTGGCATCCTCCTCAAACTCGGGGTTGGTGCCCTCGTGCTGCAGATCCGGGCCGATCAGCACATAGTGATCGCCGAACTTGCGAAGAGCGCTCTTGGCTTTCGTAGCAATGACGGTGTGGATACCACCGACCTTGTTGCATACCTCCCAACTCACCTCAAACAGGTAATCGGGAGTCATCTTCGTGTTATTCATATATCGTTTAATTTGTTGTATTTTCGAATAATGACTATTCGCGGTTTTCGGCCGCAAAGGTAGCACTTATATTTATATAATGCAACTTTTTCAAAAAATTTAAGAATGATTTTTGCAAACCTTGCCCTTCTGCCTCCCTGTCGGCGTTATAGGTCGAACAACGAGCCGATTACACGATCCGAGAGGAGCAATCGGTCGGCGGGAATCCGGAAGTGTCCGTCGAGGTGCTCGAGAAGCCCCTCGCGGATCATCGGCTCGGCATTCAGTCGGAGGGTGTGCAGGCGCTCCTCACCGAAACGTATTTGAAACTCCTCTGCCGAAAAACCCTCTGCCGTGCGCAGGCGGGTCATCAGATACTCTTCGTAAAGCTCCGTCTCGCCGAGCAGCTCTTGTTCGGGCTCCTCGCCCGCCAGGTAACGCTGCACGGAGCTGACATTCCATTGGCGCGACAAGCCGTCGTAGGAGTGCGCCGCGGGGCCGATACCGAGGTAGGGGGTCGAGTCCCAGTAGTGGCTGTTGTGGCGGGCGCGGTAGAGGGGGAGTGCGTAGTTCGACACCTCGTAATGCTCCATGCCGCTTGCTGTTAAACGGTTGTGCATCAATAAGTATTCCGCTTCGGCCACCTCGTCCGAAACCTCCTTCAGTTCGCCCTTTTCGACCATCCGCCCGAAGCGTGTTCGCTCCTCGATCGTCAGCAGGTAGGCCGATATGTGTTGCACGCCGAGCGAGAGCGCTGTGTCGATGGTGTGAGCCAATTTCTCGCCTCCAAACCCCGGAACACCGAAGATCAGGTCGATCGTCAGGTTCTCAAAGCCCGCCTCCTGCGCCCGCTTGATCGCTGCGACAGCCTCCTCGGCCGTGTGGCGGCGGTTCATGAGCCTCAGGCAATCGTTGTCGAAGGATTGCACCCCGATCGAAAGGCGGTTGATGCCCAGCTTAAGCAGGCTGTTGAGGTACTGAGTCGTCAGGTCGTCGGGATTGGCCTCCAGGGTCGCCTCCTCCACCTCCGAGCAGTCGAAATGTGCGCGGGTGATCTCGAGCAGTTGCGCGAGTTGCTTCGGGGATAAAAGGGAGGGTGTTCCTCCACCGAAATAGATGGTATTCAGCTTTTTATCATTTAGGTAGTCGGCCCGTTCCGTGACCTCCGCACACATCCGATCCACCACCTTCGGCAGCTCCTTGAGTTGTGCCGTGCGGTAGAAGTCGCAGTAGCTGCAAATGCGTTTGCAGAAGGGGATATGGAAGTAGATTCCGGCCATGGCGCACAAAAATAATATTTTTTCGCGATTTTGAATAAGGGTGGGAAGGAAATTAATGAGATTAACGAGATAATGATATTAACGATATTAATGAGAATAATGAAATTAAGGATGCGCTCTTTAATCTCTTTAATATCCTTAATTTCCTTAATCTCTTTAGTCTTTCTCCTTTCTGCTCTTTGCTCTCTCCTCTCTCCTCTTTGCTCTCTCCTCTCTGCTTTCTCTTCGTTTGTTACATAATTGTTAAATTTATTTAATTTATTCCTAAAATATTTGCATAATTCAAAAAGTCGCCTTATCTTTGCATCGAAGTTTTAAGGTTCATTTTAGGTTAGTAGTTTTAGGTTGGTAGAGGAAAGGTCGGCCGGTTGTCGTGCTAAGCACGACTAAGATTAACCCGAGCGGTGCTCGCCGGGGAGGGTCGAAAGCCCGCTGATTCCCCTCAAAATAAAGGGTGTTGCGCAAGCGACACCCTTTGTTTTTGTCGTTTGGTGCGAAATCGTTATCTTTGTGCAAATCCTTAGTCTATGTTGCGCCTCTTGTTACTCCTTCTTTCGCTTGTGGGGTTGGTTGCCTGTCGAGGCAATCAGGAGCTGCACGCCCGTTTGGAGAGTATCTCGGCGTTGATGGAGGAGCACCCCGATAGCGCGCTGCACCTCCTTGAGGAGCTTCCTGCGCATCGTTTTCGTCGCTCACGTCTGCGTGCCGATCGTGGTCTGCTCTACACGATGGCGCTCGATAAAAACTACATCGACTCGGATAACGATTCGCTCATCCGCTACACTTACGACTATTATCGTCGCCATAAGACAACCGATTCGGTGCGCCACCTGGTGCACTACTACTACGGTCGCATCTACCACAATGGTTGGCAATATACCGCTGCTGCTGTGGAGTACCTGGAGGCGCTGCGCCTTTTGGATACCATCCAAAGCCCCTACCGTGCCGGTCTTCTCTTCTCGCGCCTCGGCGAGATGTACCGCGATCAGTACAACTTCGAGAGTGCACTCGGCTACTTCTATCGCGCTCATGCCGCTTATGAAAGGGCAAAAAATACCTTTGCCAGCTGTTATGCAATGTTTGATGTAGGGAATATACTACATTCACTTCATCGTTATGATGAATCTGAAAGGTGGTATCTTCAATCTTTGGAATGTGCGTATCAGATTTCTGATAGCCTTGCAATTACTACATGCCTATCGAATTTATTAGTGCAATATTATGCGATGAGCAATAAAGAACGATTTATAGAATGTTACCAACAACTTCAGTCGATTACGACATACACATTTACTGCAGTTGATTATTTTTTATTGGCTAATGAAGCCATTGATAATAATGATTTACAGTTAGCAACGGCTTTTTTATCAGTCGCTGATTCATTGGGCTTTGTTGGTAATGAGCCTCTTTACTATTTGATGCAGTTTAAGCTCGCCTCGGCCGAGCGCGATTATGAAAAGGCTAATTATTATCAATATCGCTGCATCAATGCCAACGACTCGTTGATTCGCAATACCTACTCCACTTCGGTTGCTACGGCCGAAAAGCAGTTCTATGCCGAGCGGTCTGCCTTTGCAGAGTATCGTCTGCGTATACGCAAAACAGCGGAAACCGTTCTTGCATTCGTGATCATTGCGCTTGCCGTCGTTGGCGTAGGTTATTTTCGAAAGCGTATTCGTCGCAAGGAGCAACAGATTTTTGATTATATGGCGGCCGTGGATCAAATGCAGGAGCAATACAACCGCCTGCAACAGACCGTGATGAAGAAGGAGCAGGGCGAAGATGCCTATAAGTCGATCCTTGCCGAGCGCTTCTCTACGCTGGATAACTTGTGCCGCTCCTTCTTCGAGCGAGATACACCGCATCAACAGCAGGCGCAGCTCTTCCGTGAGGTAAAGGGGCGTCTGCAGGCGTTGGCCGAGGATCCGCGCATGGCGGCCGAACTCGATCGGGTAATCAATGCCCGTTTTGAGCATTTGATGGTGCGCCTCGTTGAGCAAATGCCGCAACTCTCGGCCGAGGATGTGCACTTCCTGCGTTTGACCTATGCGGGCTTCTCGGCACAAGTGATCAGCCTGGTCTTCCATGATTCGGTGCCGAATATCTATGCGCGCAAATACCGTATCAAAAAGCGCATCCAACATTCATCGGCTGTTGATAAGATGGACTTCATCAACGCATTATCCTGATTTGCAGGCCCTTAAATACCACCCCCCCCCGAATATTTTGCTAACTTATTGACAATCAGGCGATTGTGTTTTGTGTGAGATTTTACCCGAATCGCCATGCTCTAGCATGCTGAAAATCTGACATTTGCAAATTCGTTGAGTGAGATTTTTCACCCCTGAAAAATCGTCTAAAGAGTCTGCCGTAAGTTAATTTTGCATAGTCTATAACTTTAAAATTTTTATGCTATGCAAAAGACATTAACGCTTCTGTTGTTGCTCCTCTTGAGCAGTACTTTGTTGGCTAATCCTGATGGAGATACTCCTACGCCTCCTAAAAATCCTCCGGTTGAAATTAAGAAAAGTACTCTGCCGGGACCTCGCGGCCTTGTTGATGTGGTAGCTGTTGCTACTATCTCCGGTAGTGTCGTGACGGTAACCTTTATCGAACCCTTGGGCGATGTTACCCTTACGCTCTCGAATTGGTCGGGCGAACTGGATTATGCCGTGAGCAATACGGCCAATGGCTCGGTGCTGATGATGCTCCCCGCCGATGCATCGGGCGAAATTACAATTACACTAACCGACTTGGCCCTAAATCAATATGTCGGAACCTTTAATTTGTAGCTTGTAATTTGTAAGTTTCATTTTTATTCTGTATCTTGCAATCGTTGGTTGCAAGATACAGGTGTATAAAGATAGGTGAGCTATGAAAAAACTTTCTTGCATACTATTTGCTGCCGTTCTGCTGACAGCGTGTGAGCAGAATCTGTTCGAGGTTGAGGTCGCGAAAGAGCAGCCCGACGCACTCGAAGCCTACTTGACACGTGTAGCCGAAGAGGGTATTGCTATGTTGGGTGATGTGCCGACCCGTTCGGGTAGCCGTCGTGTGGTTGATCCTGCTCGTATTAAGGCAGCAGTTGCTTCATCGACTCGTTCTGGGGAGCTTGATACGCTTTTCTATGTGGTTAATTTTGCCGATAGTGCCGGTTTTGCATTGATTGATGCAGACACGATGAGTGCGCGTCCCCTCTTTGCTGTCACTGAAAAAGGTAATTATACACCCGGAGAGGTGACGAATACGGGTTTTGATGACTATATAATGTTGTTGGAAAATCAGTTGGGAAACAGTCCGAGGATCCCGATTGATACAACGAATGTAGGAATCATGTATAGTGAAGTGGTCGAAGGCCCTGAGTTGATTGTTGGTCCCCTCTTGGAAGTAGAATGGGGACAGGACTCTCCTTACAATATGTTCTGTTATGATGAAGTAACCGATTTGAAGTCTGTGTCCGGGTGTGTCCCAACAGCGATTGCGCAAATTATGGCATACCATGAATACCCTTCTGTGCTGCAATTAACGCATCCATATAAGGGTGATTTAAATTCATTGGTATTGGATTGGGGGCAAATTAAATATCACGAGAAAAACGGAACGTCGATTTATGGTTGTTGGTGCGCTGATCATACGCACTTGCAACATTTGATGCGTGAAATAGGGGAAAGAGTACAAACAACCTATTATAATCGGACTGATCCAAATGAGGGTACGAGGTTGGAGGGAGCAACTAATGAGACTACCATTATCCCTGGGATCGTAGATTTGGGATATGATGTGCCATCTACCTTTGTTTCATATTCTCGTAATGTTGTTGTTGCAGAATTGAATGCTGCGTGTCCTGTATATTGTCAAGGGATTGACTTTGGGCAAGAAAAAGGGCATGCTTGGGTTATTGATGGCTATCATTACCAGTCGAGAGTGTTGCGCACCTATCAAGAAATCCCTGGTATGGTTTTCCCGAAATTGATTAGAGAGGAAGATTGGGGAACGATAGATATGCTCCATATTAATTGGGGCTGGGATGGTAATGCTAATGGCTATTATCAGTCCGGTACCTTTAATGGTACATTTGACGATGTGTCTTTTAATTATAACTACAATGTGCAAATTTTAACTAACTTTAAACCTGTGGAATGATGAAAAAATGTTTGTTGTTTTTAATTGCAGCTTTGGCCTTTGTTGCGTGCGAGGATGCGGTGAATACCATAGAACAGCCTCCCTTTGCGCAGTTGGTGCAGGAGGGCGCGTATGACGCTGTCAATCTGTTGGTCGATCAGTTTGATGCGCAAAGTATCAATGAGGTGGAATTGGTTGATGATTTGACATCTGGTGGCATGGGTGAAGGTGCTTGTATCGCCGAGTTTAGAGATGGTAAATGGCAAGTGCCCATACCGGTATATGGATGTGGGTATCATATGGATTATGTTTTCAATGCAGATCAAACCGGTTGGGTTTATTGCAATCGTTGGCTCAGTCCTTTCCATCGCGAAAATCCCTGGTTTCGAACTACATCAACGTGGAAATTTGATGCTGAAAAGGCCGAACTGTGGATTGAATCGACCTATCAATATCGTGTGGATTTGATCGATCGCACTGAGTGGAAAATCATCGAAGGAGAGGTGCAAGATATCGACATCACAGTGTGCAGAAAAGTGGTTTATTATGAGTCGCCTTATCTTGTTTATGAGGCCGGTGATGAGCGTATTTTGGTGAATTTGCAGGAGAGAAGCCACGATGAATGGATAGATCATTGTTCCAACTTTGAAGAGGGAATCTGGGTCGATAAACAGGATAAATAGTTCAGTAGTCAAGTTCTCCAATGTACTAAGTCGCAAGCAGAGGCGGAAATGAAAAACTGATCGAGGAGAAACAGGTGTGTTACGCTCAGATTTTAAGCGCAATCCTTCGGGGTTGCGCTTTTTTTGAGGCGATTTGGGGGCTTGGAGGCGAAGGGATGCTGTTTGAGAGCAAAAATTGCAGATCGGCGAATCGGCCTTACAGAGGTCTGTAGGGGCGATTTGAAAATTTTTTATAAAATTTTTACTCGAAAAATTTGCAGGGAATAAATTCTTGCCTTATCTTTGCATCACCAAACAAGAAATGGTGGATTCATCTAAGGGCTAGGATACGTGCCTCTCACGCACGACATAGGGGTTCGAATCCCCTATCCACTACAAAGAAGACGATGTAAAAGACTGATAATCAGCAACTTACATCGTTTTTCTTTTTGTCATCACCCAAAAATTCACCCAAAAAGCGGAGTCTTAACCTACTTTTTGCGTACTTTTTTCAAGATTTCAGGTTCTTTTTCGAGTAATTCAGTCAATTTATCTTTCCTGAATCTCCAACCCTTACCCGTGTTATACTGAATCTTCTTCTTTAATAGAATCTCACTATTGACGATATTCTGTGCTGTATTGATTCCGCAACCGAGAAAATCTGCCAAACCTTTTACTCCTTTTATTAAGTTTGCATCAGAAGTAGATTCTTGCTCCTTAACTTCAACAGATATAGTTGTCGGGCTACCTGTTGAGGTATAACCAATAGCATCAGCAAACTCTTTAAGATAATACTTCTGTAAGGAGACACACTCACAAATCATCTTTACAAAGTTTCGCTCCGTTCTAAGACTTACATTGGTGTTTCCCGCTTCTATCTCCCTATTCATAGATTGCAAGATAGATTCGTTGGGAACATCAAACAAGCTCTGAGATTCCTTATGCCTGTCAATGATATTCACAAGCCCCTCTTTTGCTTCATTAGCAAGAAAAGGGACATCTATCAAAGCTGATTCATAAAGCCCGTGTAATCGTTTCTGATAAGCCTCAGATGTCTCCTCTAAATCGATGCCATTATATACGTAATTTCCCTCAAAATTATTGGTGATATTACAGGTGATTACCTCCGTAAGAAAAGCCTTGATTGAATCCATAATAAATTTGTTTTATTCGTAAAGATAAGAAAAAAATAAATACGATGTTATCCCGCATACCGAGCAAATGTAAAACAACCTAATGAACCTATTATAACTTTTCTCTGAAAGGCTTACTAAGATGGCTTCAGCCTGTTGGTCGTAAAAATTTTACCCCAAAATTTCACCTAAAAAATATCGAACTTACCATACTTTTTAAGGTTAATAAACTATTTATATATAAACAGCAGTTATATGGAATATAAAAGGAAACAAAGGGCATTGAGTGATGCCACAAAGCAGAAAATCTCTACCTCATTGAAGGGGCGAAGAAAAACACCAAGCCACGCTGCAAACATCAGCAAAGGATTAGAGCATTATTGGCAGCAGATACCACAACAGCAAACCAATGATACTATCAATGATGGTATATAACAAAATGAGCCTATCAGTTGTTGATAGGCTCATTTATTTATCAATATGTATCAACTGAGAATGTAGGATGTAATCCATATTGCTTGTATGCTTTTCGCATAACATCTTGAATCTGCTCGACATCTACTTCAGCCCTCGTCTCAGGTGTAACAATAGCGTCGTGGATGTGTACTGCAGGAGTACGCTTACGATACAAAGACTTCAAGACTTCACGGAATATCTCAGATTCTAAGTCCATCATAACATTGGGGAGTGCGGTCTCTTGATTTCTCATTAAGGCAGTACCCTCTATCTGTACAGCCTTCTTACGGGCGAGTAGGCAAGCCTTTAGGTCTTTGTGTTTCAGTGGTTCTTTCCATCTTTCAATAAGACCATATACGTTGGGATATTGTCTCTTGAACTCCTTTGCAAACTCCTTCCACGCAATCTTGGGAGTCTTAGAGTAAAATACTTCTGCAAACATCTTTTGCTTTATCTCCGCCCTGTCATAACCATCCTCTTGATGCTCCTGTAAGATTTCATCCCAAATTATATCAACGATTGATAAACTAAATTGCTTTATCTTTCTTTGACTTACTCTCCGTTCTTCAAATTGAAATACATTGCTCGTGCCATCTCCTCCATCACACGCTTGTAGAATGATGGCTCCTCGAAGAGTTTAGCAAATGAATCCATCTGCTGCACATAGCACTCCTGAGCAATCTTCTCAAACACCTTCGGGAAGATGTTTTGAGCAAACATATTCACATCTGAATTCTTTGCTTGCTTAGTGAGTTTCTTGCCCTCCTTCTGTATGGCATCATATATGGTCTCAACAATCACTCTGTCAGCCTCTGTGAAGTTGCCCTGATACATCAAGTTGATTTTGTCGATGATGTTACCCAAGAGGTCTCGTTTCTCCTCAGGAGCATTTCCTGAGCCTCCCTTCTCGCTTTCCAAGGTCTTAACCTCTACGGTAGGAGCAAGTACGATGGAGCCTGAGAAGCCCTCCTTAAACTTATGGTGCTCCAACGCCAACTTACCCGACAAATCCACCTTCTCGTGTGGAGTCTTAGGCAAGAGTTTATAGAGAATCTCTGTGAAAACATAGGTCTTGTAGAGTTCTACATCAAATGTACGGACAATCTGTGCCATATATGAGTAGAAGCGGTTGAAGTTCCTAATAATACTTCTAACCTTGAATTTATCCTCAATATCCAATGCCTCATAATCCTCCAATACGGGGAGATATAGAGCTGTCAATTTACCCAACTCCTGTGTTGTAGTGTAGGTTTCAAATACCTTCTGCTCCAACTCTGCACTCCATAGATGATATGCCTTGAGGTCGTTGAGATACTTGTAAACGATGTTCACATCAATCTCATCTCCAAGCCAAGTATCCTCGTAGAACGGCTCAAACGAAGCCTTAATTGACTCCGCTGTGTTCGAGAAGTCAAGTACATAGGTATCTACCTTGCCTCGGCAACTACGATTTAGTCGAGAGAGTGTCTGCACAGCCTTCACGCCCTTTAAGCGCTTCGCTACAAACATCGTATGCAATAATGGCTCATCGAAGCCTGTTTGGTACTTATCAGCCACAATCAACACATTGAACATCTCCGATGCAAAGTATATCGGCAATGCGCTCTCCGAAATCTTCAATTCCTCAGTGCTATTGAGTTGCGACTCGGTAAACTCCTGCCCATTGTATGATACGGAGCCTGAGAACGCCACCATAGGATTGATATTCGTGTATCCTTGCTTAGCACAATACTCCTTCATAGCGAGGAAGAAGCGCACTGCGTGAGCTCGTGATGGCGATACCACCATAGCCTTAGCCTTGCCTCCAATCTTATTGAGCGTCACCTCTCTAATCTTCTCAACCATCAATGCCACCATCTGCTCGATTACGAACTCGTGGTTGCTGTGGAATGCTTTAATAGCCTTTGTTGCGGGTGGCTCCTCAAATTCAGGGTTGTTTGATATGGTCTTGGCAATCTTAAATGAGGTCTCTATGGTTGTATAATACTTCAATACATCTCGGATAAATTCCTCGTCAATAGCCTGTCGCATCGAGTAGTGATGGAAGGCGTTGTATTTTTCGCCATCCCACTCTCCAAAGGTGCGTAGTGTCTTTGGTTTAGGTGTTGCAGTGAAGGCGTAAAAGTATTGGTTCTTGTGTTGTCCTTGTGTTAGCAAATCTGACAGGTTCTCCATCTCGTCCACCAACTCCTCTTCGCTCTTACCCTCAATCTCTGCCCACTCACGCAATGCCTCGTCTGTATCTGCAAGGGCTGCCTTCAACTTTTCGGCACTCTTGCCCGATTGGCTGCTATGTGCCTCATCTACGATTATGGCGAACTGCTTGCCCTTGTGGTTATCCAACTCCTTGTAGATAAGTGGGAAGCGATGCAAAGTGGTGATAATGATACGTTTTTTATCGTTTATGGCATCACGGAGCACGCCTGAGTTATCCTTGTCCGTTACGGTTGCAATCATACCCTCGTAGTGGTCGAATCCGAGGATGGTATCTTGCAACTGACGATTCAGCACACGCCTATCTGTGATGACGAACACCGATTGGAACATTTCCTTGTCCTCCTCATTGTGTAGTGATGCAAGACGATATGCCAACCACGCAATCTCATTTGACTTACCCGAACCTGCAGAGTGCTGCAAGAGATAGTTTCTGCCCTCCGTCGTGCGCTTTGTGTCAGCAATAACCTTCTCCACAACATCTAACTGATGATAGCGTGGGAATATCAACTTAACTGACTTTTTCTTCTTCTTAACGCCCTTCTCCAACACCATTGTCTCCTCTACTTGTTTGCTGATGTAGCGTTGGAGGATGCTCAAAAGCATATTAGGGTTCAGTACACGCTCCCAAAGGTATGATGTAGCATAACTGCCGTCCGATGGCTGTGGGTTGCCTCCATCACCGATGTTACCCGCACCATTTGAGCCTTGGTTGAACGGCAAGAAATAGGTATTCTCGCCCTTCAACTCCGTAGCCATCGCCACCTCGTATAAGTCCACACAGAAGTAAACGAGGAAACGCTGATTAAAGCGGAAACACAACTCCTTGGGGTTACGGTCATACATATACTGACGCTTGGCATTGCTCACCGACTGCCCTGTGAGTTGGTTTTTCAACTCAAGAGCCACCACGGGAATACCATTGAGCGACAATACAATATCTATGGTATTGTGATTCTCATTTGAGTAGGCAAACTGACGAGTACAAGTAAGGATGTTGCCCTTGTATCGCTCCACCAAGTCGAGATTGAGGTTTGATGCAGGGGCAAAGTATGCGAATCGCAAATCCATACCTCTGTCCTTCACTCCGTTGCGGAGCACCCATACCAAGCCGTTAGCCTCCACATTCTGTTGGAAGATGGTATAGAGTTGCTTCTCTGCCTTGTCGCCATAGACATTCTGATAACGCTGCCACATTTTGGGTTGCGTAGTCTGAATGAACTCTACAAGCACGGGCATATCTATCGCCCTTGCCTTGTCGTATGTAGCCATCGAGCCCTTGCGGTATCCG
>JAGAMA010000037.1 GCA_017624955.1 Alistipes sp. | reverse complement strand
TAACGAACCGCAATTCGGACACCTTTGATGACGTATTTTTGCCATAAAAAGAGAGATTAGTAGAAACGCGTTTCTACTAATCTCTCTTTTTCGCTCGTAATTAACAAATATTCAACCTCTTATTTGTTAACCCAGCAGCCCTTTTTGGCAACATTACCCTCTTAATCGAGCATCAGCTCGATCGAAGTGCCGCTCCAGGGATTGACCATGTGTTTCTCGGTGCGCAGCTCCTTGCCATCGATGCGGATGCGGAGCTTCACCTCAAACGGAGGCACCTCGTCTAACCGATTCTCTACGGGGAGCGAGTGGGGGAGGATGTAGATCAAAAAGCGGGCATGATGACACGGTGAGCTCGTGAGCGAGAGCTTTTTCTTGCTGTCGAACCCTTCGGGAGCTGCCTTCAGATTGGCCCCCACCTCGGCTACGATGCGGCTCTCGGCGCTGAATCCGATCTGTTCGCCCGCCTCGTTGTAGGCACCGCATTGCAGTTGCACGTTGTAACGCCACCACGCCTTGTGCGTGCAGCCAAGTTCGATTTGGTAGACTCTGTTTGTTGCCATCGTGTTGCTTTTCTTTTCAGGCAAAGTTAATACAAAATCCTCTTTATCACGCCGCTTTGGACGAAAACTCCGAATAAAAGTTTGCAATTATTCGATTTTTTCGTAAATTTGCGGACTAATTATGCGCACTTGTGCCTGTCATGGAGCAGTTGAACGACTACAAAATCGCCTTCAGAGGCCTTAAGGAGGGGGATCACGACTTTCAGTTTGCGATCTCGAATCCGCTGTTTGAGGCCTTCGAAAACCCCGAAATCAAGGGGGGCACGGGCGAGGCGCGTGTGCGACTGAATAAGAGCGAAACGCAGCTCGTCTGTGATGTCGAGATCGAGGCCGAGGTGGTTGTTCCCTGCGATCGTTGCCTGGAGGATTGCTCCATTGCCATCGATTATGAGGGTCGCCTGGTGGTGAAGTTCTCGGAGGAGGAGCTCGAGTACGATGGCGAGGTGATGTGGCTCTACCCGGGAGAGTCGGAGGTGGATCTGGCGCACTACATCTACGAGAGCATCATCCTTTCGCTGCCCTACCAGCGTGTACACGCCGAGGGGGAGTGCGATCCGCAGATGATGGCTCGTCTGACGATCGGCACCGAGGAGGAGCTCAACGCCATCGAGCAGCGCGCCGCGCAGAGTGAGGAGCAGTCGGGCGAGTGGGAGAAGCTCGCAGCCCTGAAGGCTCAAATGGAAAATGAAGATTAGCTGGGTATCTCCAACCCAAAAGTGATAGAACAAAATACGTTAAACTAATAAAAGTAACATTGTAAAATGGCACATCCTAAACACAAAGTCTCGTCGACCCGCCGAGACAAGAGAAGAACGAACTACAAGGCTGTCGTTCCGACGGTTGTAACCTGCTCGAACTGCGGCAGCGCAGTCCTCTACCACCGTGTTTGCCCCGAGTGCGGCTTCTACCGTGGTAAGCTGGCGATCGAGAAGAAGGCCGAGTAAATTTCTCGGCGAAGAAGCCTGATGGCCGATTTTGGCGTTACGCGCAACTTCGTTATTGCTCACATACGGCAGTATGCTCCGCATAACGAAGCAGCGCAAGCCTAAAAATCGTCACATCATCCTCCTTCGCAACACTTTTCGGGTAAATTTCTCGAGTATGAGGAGATAGCTCCTCGCAAAACTAAGAGCTGTCAGTGCCACGACAAGCACGGCGGCTCTTTTTTCTTTTTTGAAACGAATACCAAACGCTATGATAAAAATCGGTATTGACGCGATGGGTGGCGATTTCGCCCCCGAAGTGGCTGTCGAAGGTGCAGTGATGGCTCTTGCGAAGATCGACAAGGAGAGCCGCATCGTACTCTTTGGTGACGAGCAGCGTATCCGTGAGCTTCTGGCCAAGCATAAGTGCGCCGCCGAAAATTTCGATATCGTCCCGACAACCCAGGTAATCGAGATGGGTGACCACCCCGCGAAAGCCTTTGTCTCGAAGGCCGATTCAAGCATCACGGTGGGCTTCAACCACCTCGCCGAGGGTAAGATCGACGGCTTTGCCAGTGCCGGATCGACGGGCGCGATGCTCGTGGGCTCGACGATGGTCATCAAGCCCGTGGAGGGTGTGATTCGCCCCGTGATCTCGTCGCTCATCCCGAAGCTCATCAACCGTCGCGGTCTGATCCTCGATGTGGGTCTGAATGTGGATGCCAAGCCCGAGGTGCTGGCACAGTACGCCCTGCTCGGCTCGATCTATGCGCAGTCGGTAATGGGTATCGAGAACCCGCGTGTCGCGCTGCTCAACATCGGCGAGGAGGAGGGCAAGGGCAACGCCCAGGCCAAGGCTACGTTCGACCTGCTGAAGGCCGACAAGCGCATCAACTTCGTGGGTAATGTCGAGTCGTCGTACATCTTCACGGGTACCTATGGCGGTCCCGATCCCGATGTGGTGGTGGCTGACGGCTTTGTGGGTAACACGGTGCTGAAGATGGCCGAGGCCCTCTACCGCATCAACTTCAAGCTCAGCGGCGGCAAGCCCCGCGTGATGAACTTCCTGCGCCCCGTCTTGGGTCGCCTTGTCCCGAAGCTCTACTACCAGCAGGATTTCTGGGAGCAGATGAACTACGAGTCGATTGGCGGAACGCCCGTGATCGGTATCAATGCCCCCGTAATGATTGGCCACGGCGGCTCGTCGGCACGCGCCATCTCGTCGATGATCCTCTCGATGGAGCGCGAGATTAAGGGTAAGTTCCCCGAGAAGTTGCGCGCGGCATTGGCCGAGAAATAGAAGAAAGTATCTAACGCAATGATAAAAGCCGATAACCCAAAAGGTTGTCGGCTTTTTTTGTGAGGAGGGTAATTTATGGATAACTAAAAAATTTCAACAAACTTTGGGCGTAACGAGTACAGGGGCTAGTCAATCGTTTTATGCCATAAATCTATAGCCCCAATCACATACCTCCAATTTGAGTCAAGATATCTTTTACAATAATATTGATATGCTTGTGCGAAATATTCTTTATTCAACCAACTGGCCTCAAATTTCAAATTGATTTCTTGCGTGTTGCTTGATTGGATTGAGTCTGCAACAGCAAGATGTGGATGAAAATCTTTGGCGTAATTATATACAAATTCTGCAATCGCAAGTATACCTTTGGATGGGTGGTTGGATGTAGGTTGCAACATGGATTCTGGGTATATATGATGCAAGGCATCCATTAATTCTTGTAACGATAGCTTATTGTTTGTAATTTTATAATATAACTGCTGGTCAATAGCTCTTATGTAGATTAGAGTAAATACGGAACGAGGAAATAAATACCGATTGGGACCTAAAGAGCATAATACCAAACGCATATGAGCAAATAACTTTTCAATCTGCCTTAATGATAGTCTTAACGCTACCGCGAATTCTATTGCATATTCTTTGAATATTTGCCCGTCATCACTCAATTGATCGTTTTCAGAGCGTTGTTTGCTTTCTAAGAACGATGCAAAGTCGAAATACTTGTATAGATAGTGGCAATATGCATTCAGTTGTGGCTCTGGGAGTAAATATTCTAGGTCTATAAATCTGCGCAAGTATTCTTCTGCGTTGATTCTATCGCTGCCATAATGGCCTCGAATGGCATTGCATAATTGTTCCTTGTCGATGGATAGTACAAAGACAATTCCTTTTAAAGAAAAGAAGTGTTTGATATGCTCAAGAACCTCTACCGCATAGTCGGGTCTGCAGCGATCTAATTCGTCTACAATAAAAATGAGGGGTTTCTTTTTGATGTATGATCCTATAAACCTCGATAGTTCTTCACGGAAAGCTGAGAATAGTTCTTTTTTGTTTTGATATTCTAAAACTTCTTCTTTAAAAACATTTCCTGCTTCTTTTGTTAATGCTTCTGCAATGTCGGCCACATCCTCTCCTAAAAATTTCTTCGAGGCAACTTTTATTAATGTTGGGATCGCATTGTGCGCAATACGACCTCCGATCTCTAATACTTTATTAAAAGCAGACTCTTGTTTGCTTGTGATAGTACTTTGAATTTCTCCAAGCAAGGCGACAAGTGGATCTGAGGTAAAATCGTTTTCCCAAGCGTTAAAATAAACAGATTGGAATCCATCGGCTTTGAGCGTAGCCTCCCACATCTTCATGAATGTGGACTTACCGGTCCCCCATGCCCCGTTGACGGATATGACAAAACTGTCGACATTATTACTTACGATTTTTGTCAAGACTTCAGCGTATTGTTTGCGGTCTAATTGGCAATACGCAAAGGGATCTTCTGCTGGAATGGGGATGTCGTAGTGCTTGTATTTCATTGTAGATAATTTATATTACGGCTTATGGTGGTTATGGGCATAAGGTAAATAATTATGCCGTTGCTATGAATCGGGCGGAAAATTCGTTATCTTTGTCTTACGCCCAACCCTTTCCGAAGATGAAACGATTCGTTTTAGCCCTCTTTTTTCTCCTTGTGTCGGCTTCGGCCACGGCGCAGTGGATTCCCGACCAGGGGGACGGTACCTACCGCAACCCGATTCTTTTTGCCGACTACTCGGACCCCGATGTGATCCGCGTGGGGGAGGATTATTGGATGGTGGCATCGAGCTTTACCTGCCTGCCGGGTATTCCGCTCCTGCACTCGAAGGATCTGGTCAATTGGCGCATCGTGAACCACATCTACGACCGTCTGCCGCACGATAAGTACAACCACCCCGCCCACGGCGAGGGGTCGTGGGCCCCTTCGATCCGCTACCACAAGGGCATCTTCTATGTCTATTTCTGCACCCCGAACGATGGCCTGTTTGTGGCGCGTGCGAAGAATCCGCTGGGGCGGTGGCAATTACACCATGTGCTCGATGTTGTGAAGTGGGAGGACCCCTGCCCCTTGTGGGACGAGGATGGGAACGCCTACCTGGTTCACAGCATCCACCGCGGCGGCCCGGCCATCGTACACCGCATGTCGGAGGATGGACTGCGCCTGTTGGATAATGGTGTGACGGTCTATCACGACACGGAGGAGAATCCGATCCTGGAGGGGATGAAATTCCAGAAGCGCAACGGCTACTACTACATCTTCGCGCCGGCAGGTGGTGTCGAGAAGGGGTGGCAGACGGTGCTGCGTGCCAAGGATATCTACGGCCCTTATGAGGCGCGTCGCGTGATGCAGGCGAGTGATAACGGCATCAACGGTCCACATCAGGGCGGTCTGGTCGAAACGCAGAGTGGGGAGTGGTGGTTCATCCACTTTCAGTCGCGCGGTATCTATGGTCGTGTCTGCCACCTGCAACCGTCGCGGTGGACCGAGGAGGATTGGATTGTGATTGGTGAAGACCCCGACGGTGACGGCATCGGAACCCCCTTGTTGGGTGGTCGGAAACCCGATGTGGGGCGTGTGTGGCCGATCGAGATTCCGCAGACCTCGGACGAGTTTGACCGGAAAACACTCGGCTTGCAGTGGCAGTGGCACGCCCACGAGCAGCGGGATTGGTACTCGCTCAAGGCGCGACGGGGGTGGTTAAGACTCTATGCCGAGCCTTGCCCCTCGGAGGAGGGCAACCTGCACTATGTGGGGAATCTCTTGTTGCAGAAGGTGGCCGAGGAGGAGCCGATGATAACGACCTGCCTCGAGGCGGAGTTCAAGACGGTGGGGGAGCGTGCCGGCCTGGTGATGCACGGCAATCCCTACACCTTTATCGCCCTGGAATGTTGTGTGGAGGGTAATCGCGTGCGTGTGTATAGCGGTAAGGGCGACAAATACCCCAATCGTCCGCAGATCGAGGCCGAACAGGCGGTCGATACGAATCGCATTTTCCTGCGTGTCGTGCTCCATGCCGATGCAACGTGCAGCTATTCGTACAGCCTCGATGGCGCGCGTTTTGTGCCGCTGGGCGGCAGCTATCCGGTAGCTCCCGGCGTGTGGATTGGTGCCAAGGTGGGTGTCTTCTCCCTCTCGCCCAATGTGGTGGCCGGGGGTGGCTATGCCGACTTCGATTTTGTGCATGTCGAGCACCAAAAGTAGAAAGTTGAAAAATAATTTGTATCTTGGCACTATGAAACCGAACTTTTGGAACCGCATCTTCCACCACAAAGCACCGAAACCGCTCTATTTCGTGCGCGGTTTTTGGCGTTACTATACCCCGCGATGGATTACGCAACGTCGCCTGGCGAAGCTTTTGAAGGAGGCCGAGGCGCGCCCCGATTGGGCCTATATCCGCGATCGCGTGGATTACTATTGCCAACTCGAACAACTTCCCGCACCGCCTGCAGGGTTGCGACCCCTTGCCGAGCACCGCGTGGGGACGATTCAGTCGGCCTACTTCTTCGATAGCCATGAATATACGCGCTTCTTCGAGGATAGCCTGTTGTGGAATATCGAGCCGGGCGATGTGACCGAGGTGCCTGAGATACCCTCGATCCTCAAGAGCCGTCCTTCGTGTGGCGAGCGGGGTAATGCCGTGGTGCTGAACCTCGACAAGCATCGCCACTTTATGTTCCTCAAGGATGAGATCCCCTTCCGCGAGAAGGAGAATCGGGTGATCTTCCGTGCCAATATCAACTATCCGCATAAGAACCATGTCGTGCGCCTGCGCTTTGTTGAGAGGTATTTCGGCCATCCGTTGTGCGATATCGGGGTGAGCAACCGCGCCCCCGTCGTGAAGGAGGAGTGGATCAAGGGCCATATCTCGGAGTACGACCACCTCGGCTACAAGTTTATCATGTGCTTAGAGGGCAACGATGTAGCCACGAACCTCAAGTGGGTCATGTCGTCGAACTCGCTGGCCGTGATGCCCAAACCGGTCTATGAGACCTGGTACATGGAGGGTCGCCTGATCCCGAACTACCACTATGTGGAGATTAAGCCCGACTACTCGGACCTCGAGGAGCGTATCCAATACTACATCGACCATCCCGACGAGGCGGAGGCGATTATCCGCCATGCTCACGAGTGGCAGGAGCAGTTCTTCGACCGCCGCCGCGAGAAACTCATTTCGCTTCTGGTGCTCGAGCGCTACTTCGAACGCACGGGACAAAGGTAAAAGTTGAAAGTTGAGAGTTGAAAGAGGGGGTAAGCATCCCGTCAACCAGCGTGAAACGAAGGATCTCTATACGGTCAATTCGGCCGAGTAGAGATCCTTCCTTCGTATTGACTCCCTCAGGATGAAGTCCCCCTTTTGTCAGGAGCGGGAGCAGGGCTCGAAGTGCGAAGCACTCGCCGAAATACCATTGAGAATAAGACACAATTATTTCGGCAACCCTCCTATCCGTGAGTAGGCCCGTCGGGTAGTTGCTCGGAGGCCCGTTGGGCCGATTTGTTTTTGTGGTTACACACCGTGCTTGCACGAGGGTGTATAACCACAAAAAAAATAAGCGGTTGAAATCAACCGCTTACCGAGCAACTTGCTTAAAAGAGGGTGGAAGAAGGGGCTCGAACCCTCGACCTTCGGAACCACAATCCGACGCTCTAACCAACTGAGCTACATCCACCATGTGATTGACTTTAGATCGCCAATCGGAGTGCAAATATAGATGTTTTTTTGTTTCGGTGCAAATAATTCGGCAAAAAAAGTGCGAAAACGCACCGCTGCTTTAGTGTGAGATCGATTTTGAGAAGAGGTTAATGATCAATACACCGGCCAAAATCAGCGCCAGACCAATCACGGCGGGCAGATCCAGCTGCTCCTTATGCAGTGCCACGCCCAGCAGGGCGATGAGCACCATACCCGTTCCGGCCCAAAGGGCGTAGGCGATGCCGACGGGCATCGTGCGAACCGTCAGCGTGAGGAAGTAGAGTGCTCCGAGGTAGGTCACCAGCGTAAAGAGCGTAGCCACGGGGCGGGTAAATTGCTCGGTGTATTTCAGCAGTACGGCCCACGCCACCTCGCAAACAATCGCGATGGCCAGGTATAGATAACTTCTCCACATAGACTATAGACCTAAGAGAATGCGTGCCTGTGCGCGGGCGGCCTCCGTGATTTCGGCACCCGACAACATCTTGGCGATCTCCGTTTCACGCTCTTCGTCCGTGAGACGGCGCAGGTAGGTGTGCCCCTCCTCCTTGTAGACCACAAAGTGCGTGTTGCCCTTCGAGGCGACCTGCGGCAGGTGGGTGATATCGACCACCTGCATCGTGGTCGAGAGGCGGGCGATAATCTCACCCATGGCATCGGCAATGCGACCCGAAACACCCGTGTCGATCTCGTCGAAGA
This sequence comes from Alistipes sp., assembly GCA_017624955.1. Lineage (GTDB taxonomy): Bacteria > Bacteroidota > Bacteroidia > Bacteroidales > Rikenellaceae > Alistipes. The sequence continues at coordinate 29,242 of JAGAMA010000037.1, read as the reverse complement.
GGATCGTGGGGAGCTGCATGCGACGTGCCAGGAGCGCTTTGAGGGCCAGCATCACGCGCGAGAGCTCACCGCCCGAGGCGATCTTCTCGATCGGTTGCGGACGGGTGGTGCGGTTGGCCGTGAAGAGGAACTGCACGCTGTCGCTACCCGTGCGGCTTAGCTCGCGGGGCGAAAGCTCCACCTCGAAGCGTGTCTCGGCCATGCCGAGCAGCGTGAGGGTGGCGAGAATCTCCTCCGTAAAGGGGGCTGCAGCCGCCTGTCGGGCCTGATGCAGCTCCTCGGCCAGGGCGCAGGTCTGCTGCTCCTGCTCGCGGAGCGCCTCCTCGGCGCGGGTGATCTCCTCGTCGGAGTGGGTAATCGCATCGAGCTTACGACGGCACTCATCGCGCAGGGCGATCAGCTCCGCCTCATCTTGTGTGCGGTGTTTCTGTTGCAGGGCAATGAGGGCATCGAGGCGGGCGGTCTTCTTCTGCAATCGCTCGGGGTCGCTGTCGAGGTGCTCCGTGTCGGAGGCCATGCTGCGGTTCAGATCCTTCAGCTCCTCCAGCACCGAGCGCAGTCGCTCGGCATACTCGGCAGCCGGTGCAAACTGATTGCCGATCTGGCGCATCCCCTGCTCCCCCTCCTTCAGGCGACTCAGGATGCCCGTCTCGTCGGCATCGAGGTCGTTGCGCAGGGTGGTGAAGAGCTCCCCGATGCGGTCGGCATTCTCCAGCACCACGAGCTCGGCCTCCAGCTCGGCCTGCTCGCCCAAGCGCAGCTTGGCAGCCTCCAACTCCTCGCATTGGAAACGCAGCCACTCCTCGTCGCGTCGTCCCGCCTCGGCAGCCGTGCGCAACGCTTGCAGGCGCTGGCGTGCCTCCTGCAGGGCGGTGTAGGCTGTGGTGTAGCGCTCCAACAGAGCCCCGTTGCCGGCCACTGTATCGAGGGCCGAGGTGCGGAACTCCTCGGAGGAGAGAATCAGATTTTGGTGCTGTGAATGAATATCCACTAAGCGCGATCCCAGCTCACGCATCGTCGTGAGGGGTACGGGCATGTCATTGACAAACGAGCGGCTCTTGCCCGCGGGGGTGATGAGGCGCGTGAGGGTGGTCTGTGAGTCGTAGTCCAGCTCCTGCTCCTCGAAGAAGGGCTCCAGATTCAGCCCCGTGAGGTCGAACGTACCCTCCACCTTGCAGTTACGCGTGTTATCCTTGATCGCCGCCCCCTCGTTCTTGGCGCCCAGCAGGAGCGAGAGCGCACCCAGCAGGATCGACTTTCCGGCACCCGTCTCACCCGTGAGGATGTTCAGGTGCTCGTCGAGCTCCAACTCGAGGTGGTCGATCAGGGCGTAGTTCTCAACCGTAAGGCGACGTAACATGGCGGCAGGGGATTAGTGAAGTAGCTGTTCGATTTTTTGTGCGATGCGCTCGGCTACCTCGCGCTTCGTAAGGAGCGGCAGCTCCTCCTGCGAGGTTGAGTCGATAAGCGTGACGCGGTTCGTGTCACCACGGAATCCGGCACCCGCTTCGCGCAGGGAGTTCAGTACGATGAAGTCGAAATTCTTCTTCGTGAGTTTTTGGGTGGCGTTTGCCGCCTCGTTTTGGGTCTCCATGGCAAAGCCCACGAGGATCTTCTGCCCCTTCGTGCGCCCCAGCTCGGCAGCGATGTCGCGCGTGCGCTTGAGCGGAATCTGCAGGTCGGCATCCGACTTTTTGAGCTTCTCGGTAGCCACCTCGGCAGGGGTGTAGTCCGCTACGGCGGCACACATCACGGCTCCATCCGCCTCCTCGAAGGCTGCAACCGTCGCCCGGTACATCTCCTCGGCCGTCAGGACATCGACACGCTCCACACCCGCAGGTGTCGGGAGTGCCGTGCGGCCGCTCACGAGCGTTACACGCGCCCCTTTGTCGGCCAATGTCTCGGCGATGGCGTAGCCCATCTTACCCGACGAGTGGTTCGAGATGAAGCGCACGGGGTCGATCGGCTCGATCGTAGGACCGGCCGTCACGACAAAGTGCTTACCCGTTAAAGGCTTTTTTTTTTCGGCGAAGTGTGCTTTGAGCTGCTCCACGATCTCATCGGGCTCGGCCATGCGGCCCTTGCCCTCCAAACCGCTGGCCAGCTCACCCGACCCGGGCTCGATGATCCCCACACCATGCTCCTTGAGCTCCTTGAGGTTGCGCTGCGTGGTGTAGTGGGCATACATATCGAGGTCCATGGCCGGAGCGACCATCACGGGACAACGCGCCGAGAGGTAGGTCGTCAGCAGCAGGTTGTCTGCCACGCCGGCCGTCATCTTGGCAAGCGTATTGGCTGTGGCGGGGGCGATGAGCATCAGGTCGGCCCACTCGCCCAGCGAGACGTGGGAATTCCACTGCCCGTTCTCGGGGTCGAAGAACTCGACCAGAATCGGACGGCGCGAGAGGGTGGCCATCGTCAGGGGGGTGATGAACTGCTTGGCAAGCGCGGTCATCACCACCTGCACCTCGGCTCCTTCACGCTTCAGTAGACGACAAAGCATGGCAGCCTTGTAGGCCGCTATGCTTCCGGTGATACCCAGCAGAATGTGCCGACCCTCGAGCGGGCGGCTTGCGTTGGTTGCCATGTGGGTTGAAATAGGTGTTGCGCGTGGCGATTACTTACCCTCCTTGAAGAAGAGCTCATCGTCGAGGAACTCCTCCGTGGCGATGATCGTCGGCTTCGGCAGACGCTCGTAGTAGCGCGAGATCTCGATCTGCTCACGGTTCTCGAAGGTCTCCTCCATCGTGTCGGTGGGCGACGAGAAGTCGGCCAGCTTGCGCGTCAGCTCGCTCTTCAGCTCGCTCGAAATCTGGTTGGCGCGGCGGGCGATGATGTTGATCGACTCGTAGATGTTGCCGGTCGGCTGATCCAGATCCACCAGTTTGCGCGTTACGGTGTTGTTCGGAATGTTCTTTTTGATATCCATGGGTTATTTGTGATGTTATATTATTTTTCGTTTCTCTTTTTTACTCTTCGGTGGTTTGACCCTCGCCGTTGCGGGCCAGGAAGTCGCGGGCATTCTCGGCCCACTTATCCACCTGCTTGCGGTGCTCCGACTCGGGGAACTCCTCGCAGAACGAGAGGTAGGAGTCGAGCATGGCTAGGTAGCGGTCCGTCTGCTTCGAATCGATCGAGTTTTCGGCCAGGCGATAGCTCGAATCGACGATCAGGTACATGATCTGCTCACGACGGGCACTCTCGGGATAGGTGCGCAGGGCATTCTTCAGGGCGATGATGGCCGACTTGTAGCGCCCGATCTTGTAGTAGGTGTAGGCGTTCAGGTAGGTCTTCTCGTGCAGACGCACCGTCAGCTCGTCGTTGATCTTCTTGAAATCCTCGACCTTGTCGCTCTCGGGGTAGCGCGAGATGAACTCGTTGATGGCGATGATGGCCTTGCTGGTCATCGTCTGGTCGCGCGAAGGGCCCGGCGAGAGGCGGTAGAAACAGTCGGCATACATACCCTCGGCATCCTCGATAAAGGCGCTGCGACCGAAGCGGCGGCGGAACTCGTCGAGGAGCTGCGAGGCGGTGTCGTAGTCCGTGTTCTTGTACTTACAATGGGCGTTATAGAAGGCGATCGAGTCCTCGCGCGAAGTACCCATGTAGACCGGGGCTACGCTCTCGAAGAGGGTCGAGGCACGATTCCACTTCTCCTTGCCGTAAAATTCGAGTGCCTTGGCGTAGATCTGGTCGGGATCACCCTCCTTGATCAGGGCGTGAATACCGCCGCAACCGGTCAGTACGGCTGCCGTCAAGATGGCCAAGAGCTTAATAAAATGTTGCTTCATCTGCTTTTTGATTCTTTAATACATGCACGCAAACGCGCATTATCGCGCAAAGTTACGCAAAAAGTAACGAAAAGCCAAATAAATTTCGTGCACCGAGGGGTAAGTTTTTTTCGCGCTCGCCCGCGTACATGAGAAAACCGCACCCCGAAGGATGCGGTTTGTCGCTTTTTGTCAGTGTGTTAGCGATTTCTCGGCGGACGGCCCATTCCCTCGTTTCGCTCACCCGGACGACCCATCGGACGGCCCATCTTCTGGCGCTCCTGGTGGCGCTGCTGGATGCGCTCCCCCTGGCGCTGCTCGAGGCGGTAGAGCTGCTCGATTTGTCGGGGCGTGAGCACCTCGCGGAAGCGGGGGTAGTACTGCTCGCGGATGTCGAGAATGGCGCGGCTCATGGCGAAGCGGTTGAGGATGTTTTTCTCGATCTGCTCATCGCTTAGCGCGGGGCGCTCACTGCCCTTCATCGCGTCGCCTTGCTTGGGCTGTTCGAAGCGGTACTGCGTGCGCACTTTGCGCATCGCCTCGTGGTACTCGGCGTAGATTTTCGTGAACTGCTCGGCAGTCGCCTCGTTGAGCTGTAAGGCTTTGGCCAGCTGCTCGTTGCGGTTCTCGTTGTTGGCCGGATGCGGTCGGCGCTGCGGGGCTTGTGCCATGCCCTGTGCGGTCAGGGTCAGCGTGGCAAGCATTGCTACAAAAAATCGAATCATAAGTTGTAATTGTTAAAGGTTATATCCATATTTGTTGTGGCATCTGAAAGGAAGATGTCGGCTTCGTAGAACTCGACCCAGGTGGTGAGCTCCTCGTCGTTCATCTGCTCCGTATATCCGTATAGTGCCGTGGGGGCAAAGGTCGGTTCGTCGGCGGAGTGCAACCCGAACAGCCCCACCATCAAACATGCTGCGGCTGCAACTCCACCTACCCACCACCTATGAAAGCGGGTTTTCGATCCGACACTCTTGGCCAAAATCTCCTTCTCCTGCGCTTCGAAGAAGCCTTCGGGCACGCGGTAGGGCATTCGTCTGCCCACCTTGTTAAACTCTTTCTCCATACCTTTTACTCCTTTAATAAGGTTTGTATGCGTTTCGTGGCATTGTGGTAGGCCACGCGACAGGTCTCAGGCGAACTATCCACCACGCGGGCGATCTCCTCGTAGCTCATCTCGTCGTAGTAGCGCAACGTAAAGACCGTGCGCTGCTGCTCCGAGAGGGTCAGGATCGCCTGCTGAAAGCGTAGCAGCCCCTCCTCCTCGTAATCGACGTAGTCGCTCCCCTGCAGACGCTCCAACAGCATGTTCGACAACTCCTCGGTCGAAAGGGGGTGGATGCGGTTGCGGTTCAGATGACGGTAGGCGGCGTGGGTGGCAATCTTGTAGAGCCATCCCCGCACGGCCCCCTCCTCGCGCAACGTGTCGATCTTCTGCCAGGCCTGCAGCAGCGTCTCCTGCAACAGATCCCGCGCATCCTCGTGACTTACCACCAGGCGGCGAAGGTGCCAATAAAGCGGCTCCTGATACCTTTTGACCAACTCCGTAAAATTCAACATCTTTTTTCTGAGCGTTTGCATTGATAAGATACACATTTTAATCGAATGTTAATGCCCCTTCGCCAAAAAAATGTTTTTTTGATCTCGTTGGCCGAAAATTTGGAGAACCGAAAAAAAGGTCGTACCTTTGTCTTGTAATACATGAGGGTTCTGGCCTGTTGCAGGGTCAGGATTCTTCTTTTTGTTGTGTGTAAGAAAAACTAAAAACAAAATACAACTATGGCAAAAGAGATTATCTACCTGACCGCCGAGGGCTACAAGAAGCTCAAGGAAGAGTTGGATCACATGCGTTCGGTAGAGCGCCCCGCCGCTTCGGCCGCTATTGCCGAGGCACGCGACAAGGGTGACCTTTCCGAGAACGCCGAGTATGATGCAGCCCGCGAGGCACAGGGCTTGCTGGAGATGCGCATCGCCAAGATGGAGGATACCCTGGCCAATGCCCGCGTGATCGACGAGACGAAGATCGACCGCTCGAAGGTGCAGATTCTGAGCAAGGTAACCCTGCTGAATAAGAACAACAACAAGCAGGTGACCTACACCATCGTAGCCGAGCACGAGGCTAACCTCCGTGAGGGTAAGCTCGCCATCGGCACCCCCATCGCCAAGGCCCTCCTGGGTCACAAGAAGGGCGAGTCGGTTGAGGTGACCGTACCTGCAGGGGTTATCACCTTCGAAATCCTCGACATCTCAATCTAAGTTTTTCCATTTTATGCGGAATATTCCGCACTTTACTCGCAAGCCCCGAATGGGACGTACGCCAAGTACTACCCATCCGGGGCTTACTTCGTAAATTGCAGAATCTTCTCGCCTAAAATGAAAAAACGGTCGTGGTGTAGACGACCGAATCGCAAAAGCCGGCTTAGCCGGCCTCTAAAATCAAAATTAGGGGACACTGAGCCTACTGAGCCCACTGAACCTAATAGCTGATTGCTGATTGCTGATCGCTGACAGCTAATTTTTTTGTCTATTTCGAATTTTGTATTATCTTTGCATCAGATTCCCGATGCAGGGCGGTCGCTCTGCCAACAATCCCGAAACAAATTTGTTCTGATCCGATATGCAAGAATTAGAAGCACTCGAGGCAAAAAGTTTGTCCGAGTTGAAACAAATCGCCAAGGCGCTCGGCATTGATGCCCGCCTTCGTCGTAGTGAGCTGATCCGCCAAATCGCCGGTGGCGAAGCCCCTGCCAAGCAGGAGACTCCCGTAACCGAAGCAGCACAACCCGCTGCCGAGGAACCGAAACGCCGTGGTCGCCGTCCCCGTCTGCAGAAGATTGAGCCCAACGAGCCGATCGCAGCAGCTGCGGAGGAGCCCAAAGCCGATCCCAAAGCCGATCCCAAAGCCGAGGTCGTAAACGAGGCCGTAACCGCCCCCGCCCCCGATACGCAGGAGGCTGCCCCTGCCCGTCAGGAGGAGCCTACAGCTCCCGCACAGGCGCATGAGCCGCGTCGTCGCGGTCGTAAGCCCAAGCAGCGCGTAGAGCCCGTGGAGGCCAAGGAGCCGACCGTGGAGCAAACGACATCGACCGAGGAGAAGACCGATGCGACCACTGCAACGCCCGTGCAGCGCTGGCAGCCGATTCATCGCACGGCGCTCGACGAGGAGGTGATCACGAAGGATGACTTCGTGGGCGAAATCGAGGGCGAGGGTGTGCTGGAGATTATGCAGGACGGCTACGGATTCCTCCGCTCGGCCGACTACAACTACCTCAATTCGCCCGATGATATCTATGTGTCTCCCTCGCAGATCAAGCTCTTCGGCCTCAAGGCGGGCGATACGGTGAGCGGTTCGATCCGTCCGCCGCGCGAGGGTGAGAAGTACTTCCCCCTGGTGCGTGTCGATGAGATCAACGGCCTGAAGCCCGAATTTGTGCGTGACCGCGTGCAGTTCGAGTACCTCACCCCCCTGTTCCCGAGCGAGAAATTCTGCCTCACGGGCAACGGCCACAACACCCTCTCGAATCGCGTGGTCGATCTCTTCTCGCCCATCGGCAAGGGTCAGCGTGCGCTGATCGTAGCCCAGCCCAAGACGGGTAAGACGATGCTCCTGCAATCCATCGCCAACGCCATTGCCGATAACCACCCCGAGGTCTATATGATCGTTCTGCTGATCGACGAGCGCCCCGAGGAGGTGACCGAGATGGCCCGCAACGTCAAGGCCGAGGTGGTTGCTTCGACCTTCGATGAACAGGCCTCGCGCCACGTCAAGGTGGCCGAGATGGTACTCGAGAAGGCCAAGCGCATGGTTGAGTGTGGTCACGATGTGGTGATCTTCCTCGACTCGATTACCCGCCTGGCGCGCGCCTACAACTCCGTGCAGCCCGCCTCGGGTAAGGTGCTCTCGGGTGGTGTGGATGCCAATGCCCTGCACAAGCCCAAGCGCTTCTTCGGTGCGGCACGAAACACCGAGGAGCGAGGTTCGCTGACGATCATTGCCACGGCCCTGATCGACACCGGTTCGAAGATGGACGAGGTGATCTTCGAGGAGTTCAAGGGTACGGGTAACATGGAGTTGCAGCTCGATCGCAAGCTGGCCAACAAGCGCATCTACCCGGCCGTGGATCCCATCGCTTCGAGCACACGCCGCGAGGATCTCCTGCTGCCGCGTGAGGTGATGAACCGCACCTGGGTACTGCGTAAGTACCTCTCGGATATGACCCCCGTGGAGGCGATGGAGTTCCTGCAGAAGCAGATGAGCCTCTCGGAGACGAACGAGGAGTTCCTGGTGACGATGAATCAGTAAATTTTCTAAAGCTATACCAAAATGAAGAGACTTTTGTTATTGATGTTGGGCGTAGCCGCTTCGCTCAACGCCTTTGCCTGGGGGCAGAAGGGTCACGATGTGGTGGCCTACATTGCCGAGTGTCACCTCACGCCTACGGCTGCCGAGAAGGTGGCTGCCGTATTGGGTGGCCGTTCGCTGGTTTACTATTCGAATTGGATGGACAACGCCAGCCACACCCCCGAGTATGCCCACACGAAGACGTGGCACTATATGAATATCGACGAGGGGGAGACCTTCGAGTCGCAGCCTCGCCACCCGCAGGGCGATGTTGTGACGGCCATCAACTCGATCGTCAAGGAGATGGAGAAGGGTAAGTGGAGCGAGAAGGAGCACTTCGACGGTCTGCGCATGCTGATCCACCTGGTAGGCGATATGCACTGCCCGATGCACGCAGGACGCTCGACCGACCTGGGTGGTAACCGTGTGCCGGTGATCTACTTCACGCGCGAGACGAACCTCCACTCGATTTGGGATTCGTCGCTCGTCGAGTCGGCCCACAGCTGGAGCTACTCGGAGTGGCAGTGGAATATCGACCGTGTGAGCGAGGAGTTTGCGCAGCAGGTGCAGCAGGGTACGCCCGAGGAGTGGTTTATGCAGACCGTGCGCATTGCCAAGCGCATCTATGAGGTAACCCCCGAGGGGGCAAAAATCTCGTACGACTATGTCAATGCCATGACCCCCGTCATCGAGCAGCAGCTCTTGTTCGGCGGCCTGCGCCTGGCAGCGTTGCTGAATGAACTTTATAAATAAAATCGGAAATGGCGGACACGACAAAGGGTTGCTCATGCAACCCTTTGTCGTTTTACTTAATCTTCTGGCGGAAGTGCGAGGGGGATTCGCCCGTGTGCTTGCGGAAGAAGCGCCCCAGGTAGCTCTGGTCGGGGAAGTGGAGGCGGTAGGCGATCTCCTGCACCGAGAGGTCGGTCGTCTGGAGCAGGTTTTTGATCTCCAGGATCACCATGTGGTCGATGATCGCCTTGGCCGTGTTGCCCGTTACCGAGCGCACGATGGTCGAGAGGTAGCGGGTCGAGATGCAGAGCTGCTCGGCGTAGTAGGCCACCTCGCGCTCCTCGCCGTAGTGGGTGCCGACCAACGCCATGAAGCGGGTGAAGATCTCCTGCTGTCGCGAGGTGTTCTCCGCCGGACGAAATTGCGCGCTCGGCAGGCGCAGTGCACGGTCGTAGGCCTCCAGGAGCGCATTCTGAAGGCGGTTTTTAACGATGATGTTGCGAAAACGGTTCTCGCGGTCGCGGTACGAATAGTCGAGGATCTGTAACCACAAGATGAGCTTTTTGTAGCTTTCGTTGTCGAGTTGTTGTACCGGGTGGTTTTTGATCAGACGCATGAACTCGATCGGAATGCGATAGGCCGCCTCGGTAAAGAGATCGGGCGAAAAGGCGAAAAAGCGCACCTCGAAATCGGCCGATCGCTGTCGGATGTGAAAAATCGACCCGGGCAGGAGGAAGAACGACTGACTGCGCTTGAAGCTGTAGGTGAGATCGTCCATCACCAGCGAGGCACGTCCCTTGCAGCAGAGAACGAGTGCCCCCACCTCAAGACGGCCACTGTAATTTTCAAAAAAATCAAAGTTGCTTTCGCCGACCGAGAATTGCTCGTCGGCAACCATATGAAGCGGATTTTGTATCATCTGTTTTACATTAAATGGGGATACAAAGATACAACCTATTTTCAAATTGGCCGAATGTTTGTTCCGAAAAGTGCCAATTGAGGGGACGAAAATGCCTTTTGAAGCACATTTGATCAGTTGACGAATCCCAAGAATCGCCTTGAAAAGAGTAGTTTTTCCGCTTTTTTTTCTATTTTTGTGAGGTGCACGCTCCTTGTTGAAGGTGCAAAACATGAGAAACGAATCCAAATACACCAAACTTATGAAACGCCTGACCCTGCTTTTTGCGCTGCTCTTGTGTGCAGCCTCGGCTTTGGCCGTAACCCCGCGCTGGTTGCGCTATCCTGTGATTTCGCCCGACGGAAAGTCGGTTGTCTTCAGCTACAAGGGCAACCTGTGGGTAGTCCCGACGACGGGTGGCGAGGCGCGCCAGCTCACCTCGCATGCAGCCTATGACTACGCTCCGGTCTTCTCGCCCGATGGGCGTGAGGTGGCCTTTGCATCGGATCGTCGCGGTAATTTCGACCTCTACACCATCCCCCTGACGGGTGGAGAGCCGCGCCGCATTACGACCCACTCGGCCAAGGAGACCCCCTGGAGCTACACCCCCGACGGTGGGGAGATTCTCTTCACGGCGGCCCTCGAAGATCCCGCCTCGAGTGTGCTCTTCCCGAAGGCCTCGATGACCGAGCTCTACGCCGTAAGTCGCACGGGTGGCCGTCCGCGCCAGGTGCTCGGAACGCCTGCCGAGGAGCTCTCGTTCGTCGGTACGAGCGGTGCGTTTGTTTACCAGGATTGCAAGGGTGGCGAGAATATCTGGCGCAAGCACCACACCTCCTCCATTACGCGCGATCTGTGGCACTACGACGGCGAGAAACATACGCAGCTGACCTCGTTTGCAGGCGAGGATCGTCAGCCCCGCCTCTCGGCCGATGGCAAGACGGTCTACTTCCTCAGCGAGCGCGACGGCTCGTTCAACGTCTACTCCTTCCCGCTGGCCGAGCCTACGGCCGTTAAGCGCCTGACGAACCATAAGACGCACCCCGTGCGCTTCTTGTCGGTTGCTCGGGATGGTACGCTCTGCTACACCTATGATGGCGATATCTACCTCAAACAGGGGGCTTCGGCGCGTAAGTTGGCCGTCTCGATTACGGCTGATGACACCTCGGCCGATCGTGAGATTCTGCCCGTGCGCATGGGTAGCGATGCCGCCATCTCGCCCGATGGCAAGCAGTTGGCCTTCATCTTCCGAGGCGAGGTGTTTGTCACCTCGACCGATTACGCCACGACGAAGCAGATCACCTACACGGCAGCTGCCGAGTCGGATGTGAGCTTCTCGCCCGATGGTCGCAAACTCTGCTACGCCTCGGAGCGTGACGGCAAGTGGCAGCTCTTTACCGCCGAGCTGAGCCGCAAGGAGGATATCAACTTCCCCTATGCTACGACCGTGGAGGAGAAGCCCCTCTTTACGGATAATAAGGTCGATCGCCGCGCCCCGCTCTTCTCGCCCGACGGGAAGGAGATCGCCTATGTCGAGAATCGTGAGCGCCTGATGGTCAAGAACCTCGCCACGGGCAAGGTGCGCCAAATCACCGATGGCGAGCAGTGCTACTCCACCTCGGGGGCCTTCAATTACAGCTGGTCGCCCGACGGCAAGTGGTTCACGATGAGCTACACGGGCAACGGCCACGAGCCCTACACCGATATCGGTATCGTTTCGACGGCGGGTGGTGAGCCGATTCACAACCTGACGAACAGCGGTTACACCGACTCCTCGCCCCAGTGGGTGCTGGGTGGCGATGCCATTCTCTTTACCTCGGAGCGTTACGGCATGCGTAACCACGCCTCGTGGGGTACGCTGCGCGATGTGATGATCCTCTTCCTCAACCGCGAGGCCTACGACCGCTTCCGCCTCACGAAGGAGGAGCGCGAGTTGGAGAAGGAGCTCCAAAAGGTAGCCAAAGAGGCCGAAAAGGGCGAAAAGCCGGCCGAGGGTAGTGCCGACAAGTCGAAGGCAAAGCCTGCCGAGATGCCCAAGAAGGAGATCGTGATCGAGCTGCGCGACATCGAGGATCGCATCGTGCGCCTCACGCCCACCTCATCGCAGCTGGGTGCCGCGACGATCAATAAGGAGGGCACCGTGCTCTACTACCAGGCCGCATACGAAGGCCCGATGAGCCTCTGGCAGATCGATCTGGAGAAGAAGACCCCGACCCGCATCGGTGCCGCCTCGGGCCGCATGGTGTGGGATGAGAAGCAGACGACCATCTACCTGCTTGGTGCGCGCGCCATGAAGCTCAAGCCCGCCGCCAAGAAGCTCGAGCCGATCACCGCCACGGCCGAGCTGGTGCTGGATCGTGCCGCCGAGCGCAGCTATATGTTCGATCGTGTCTATCGTCAGGAGAAGGCCCGCTTCTACAACGAGAAGATGCACGGCGTGAATTGGGAGATGTTGCGTGACAGCTACGCAAAATTCCTGCCCCACATCGGTAACAACTACGACTTTGCCGAGCTGCTGAGCGAGTGGCTGGGCGAGCTGAATGTATCGCATACGGGTAGCGGCTACCGCGTACCCGCCTCGCCGACGGCCGATGTGACGGCCGATCTGGGTCTCTTTGTGGATCAGCGCTACACGGGTGACGGCCTGAGCGTGGTGGAGGTGATCGACGGAGGCCCGTTTGACCGTGCCTCGTCGAAACTCGCCCCCGGCGACCTGATTACGGCCATTGACGGCCGGCCAATCAAGGCAGGTGCGGATTACTTCCCGCTGCTGAATCGCAAGGCGGGTAAGCGCACCCTGATTACGATCTGCAAAGCCTCGGGCGAGGAGATCGAGGAGGTGGTAAAGCCCATTTCGCGAGGCGTGCGCACGACACTGCTCTACAAGCGTTGGGTGAAGCGTGCCGCCGCCGAGGTGGAGCGCCTCTCGGGTGGTCGCCTGGGTTATGTGCATATCGAGTCGATGGCCGATCCGAGTTTCCGCACAATCTACTCCGACATCCTGGGTCGCTACAACAAGAAGGAGGGTATTGTGATCGATACCCGCTTCAACGGTGGCGGTCGTATGCACGAGGATATCGAGGTGCTGTTCAGTGGCGAGAAGTACCTCACACAGGAGGTGCGCGGCAAGGATGCCTGCGACATGCCCTCGCGCCGTTGGAACAAGCCCTCGATTATGATCATGGGCGAGGCGAACTACTCGAATGCCCACGGAACGCCCTGGGTCTATAAGTATAAGCAGATCGGTTCGCTGGTCGGTATGCCCGTGCCGGGTACGATGACGAGCGTAAATTGGGAGACATTGCAGGATCCGACCCTCTATTTCGGTATCCCTGTGGTGGGTTACCGCACGGCCGATGGTTCGTACCTCGAGAACAAACAGCTCGAGCCCGACGTGAAGGTCGCAAACAGCAAGGAGCTGGTGGTTGAGGGGCGCGATGAACAGTTGGAGGCCGCCGTGAAGCAGCTGCTGAAGGAGATCGATGCGCAGAAATAGGGTAAAACGCTTAAACGCGGAATAAGATGCGTATGCAACGGTTTTTGCTTGCCGTAGTAGCAGTTTGTTTGGTCTCATCGGGTGCAGCTCAAATGCCCGATTGCCATATCGAGCACTTCTCGCGCGAACTCTCGTCGCGCTATGTGGAGACCATTGCGCAGGACCATTTGGGCTATATTTACTTTGGTACGCGCAACGGATTGTGTCGTTATGACAGTCATGAGTTTCGCTTCTTTAAGAGTTACCCGGGTGATGGATGTCGTCTTTCGCATAACCGCATCAACACGATCGAAGTTAGCTCGCTCAACAACCTCTGGTGCCTGGCCCACGACCTGAAATGTTACCTCTTCGATCCCGAAACGGAGCGCTTCTACGACCCGTTGTCGGCTGTCGGATGCGATAGCTACCCCCTGATCGAGGCGATCTACACGCTGCCCGAGGGTATTACCTACCTGGTGGGTCAGCAGTGGGTGGTGCGTGTTAATGAGAAGACCCTCGACAAGGAGAACCCGGCCCCCTCGGCCTTCGACTGCTACCGACTCGGTGGCGAGCAGTTGGCCGGTAAACGCGTCATTTCGGTGGCGATGGATGGCGAGGGTAACGAGTGGATCTTGACCGATAGCACGGTCAAGGTCATCGGTCAGGATAAGCGCATTGAGCAATTCGGTACGGTGGCGATGTGTATGGCTGAGGATGCCGTCTGGCTGGCCGGGCGCGACGGTCTTTTGTCGCGCTATGCAAACGGGGCGGTCGAGCCACGACATGTGCGTATGCCGAAGGGTCATGGCGCCGTCAGAAACATTCAGCTCATTTCACGCGGTGTGCTGGGTATTGCCACCGAGGAGGGCCTTTCGATCTATCGTGCCGCCTCCAATCGCTTCGAATTTGTGCCGTTGGAGGGTGGTAAGGCGAATCGTTTCCGGGTCGATTCGCACGGCGTACTGTGGATCTTTACCGACCGCGAAGGCCTCTATCGCCACGACCCGACGACGGGCAAGACCACCTACCTGAAGAATCGTCCAGAGGATAATCTGGTCGAGAACGAGAATGAGATCTTCTGGTATGAAGATACGGAGGGGCGCATCTATGTAGTGCCGACCGATGGCGTGTTGTCCTGCTACAACCCCGAGGAGGAGCGGCTGGAACTGCTTGCGGCCGATAATGCCACCCAGCCCTACAAGGGCCATACGCGCCGTTTTCTGGTCGATCATCAGCGCAACATGTGGTGTGCGGAGGTGGAGGGCGTGTCGCGTATCACGATCATGCCGGGGGCCTTCCAGCACGAGGTACTGCAACGCGGCTCCGATACGCGCGCCATTCATCAGGATCGTTCGGGTCGCATCTGGTTCAGCTCGCGTGACCGTCAGATCTTCATCTACGACAACCGCTTTAATCGTGTCGGCTATCTGACGGCCGATGGTCGCATCACGCCCTCGAAGGCGCTCTTCGGCTCGCCGATCTATTGCTTCCACGAGGATGAGGATGGTGTGCTGTGGTTGGGCTCGCGCTTCGACGGACTCTATCGCCTGCTGCCCATCGACGAGAATCGCTATCAGGTAGAGCACTATCGCATGCAGGCGACGGATCGCTACTCGATCAGCGACGATAATATCTATGACATTCACCGTGACCGCTACGGGCGACTTTGGGTAGCTACATACGGCGGAGGTCTGAATCTGGTGGATGAAAGCGGGGCTCGACCGCGCTTCCTACATGCCGGCAACGACCTGCCATTCCCCGTTGAGAAACATCACCAGATTCGCGTGATCGAGGAGACGCCCCATTACATCATGCTCGGTTCGACCAATGGTCTGGTCTATTTCCCCAACCGTGAGTTGCCGCTCGATGCGATTCGTTTTCGCAGTTGTGAGGTGCAGGAGAATGGCTTGGGAGGTCTGCTCTCGAACGATGTGCGCGACATCCACTATACCTCGGCCGGCGAGATCTATCTCTTGACCTTCTCGGGCGGTTTGAGCCGCGTAAGGTTGCAGGGCGAGGGTGAGCCGAAGTTTGAAAATTACACCCAAAAGGAGGGCCTCCCCTCGGAGCAGGTGCTCTCGATGATCGAGGATGCCAATGGTGGACAGTGGATTCTTTCCGAGACGCTGACCTTCCGCTTCGATCCCGTCAATAACCATTTTGAGAGCTATGGCGAACGCTATAGCGGTGAGGATTTCTACTTCAGCGAGGCCAAGCCGCTGCTGCATGGCGACTACCTGCTGGCCGGTGTGTCGGACGGCTTCTGCATTGTGCCGACCTCCGAGACGCTGAGTCAGTTTGAGCCGCGCCTGGCCCTGACGGAGCTGACCATCGAGGGGCATACCGAGCGTCGTGGTGTGGGTAATCTGCACGAGGTGTGTCTGAAGTCGCATGAGCGCGATCTGCAGCTTGCATTTACGGCGCTCGACTATGTGAATCCGGCCTCGATTCGCTACGCCTACCGCCTGGAGGGGGTGAACGAGACGTGGCAACACCTCGGCAAACAGCGCAATATCCACTTTGTCGATCTCCGCCCAGGCGACTATACGTTGGTGATTCGTTCGACGAACAGCAACGGCCGTTGGGTGGCGAATGACTACCGCCTTCGTATCGAGGTAAAACCTACCTTCTGGGAGACCCCATGGGCCTGGTCGCTCTATTGTTTGATTGTTATATTGCTGGTCTACCTTTGGACACATATGTCGCAGTTGCGCTCGCGCGTGGCCATGGAACAGGAGTTAAGCGATATCAAACTCCGTTTCTTTACCGATATTTCTCACGAGCTTCGTACCCCTTTGACCTTGATCTCTGCGCCGATTGAGTTGCTGTTGAAGCGCGAAAAGCTCTCCGATGAGGGTCGTTCGCAGATGTTGGTGGTGCGCAATAATACCCAGCGGCTCATGACGTTGGTCAATCAAATTCTCGACTTCCGCAAAATCGAGAGCAAGAAGATGCGCCTGCTGTTGGAGCATGCAGATGCGCTGAAGGTGGTGCGTGAAACGATGAATCAGTTTGACCATGTAAGCCAGGCACATAACATCGATTACCAACTTGAATGTGCCGTAGAGAGCATCACGGGATGGATTGACCGTGATAAGTTGCAAAAGATTTTGAGCAACCTGCTCTCGAATGCCTTTAAATATACTCCCGATGGTAACGCGATCAAGGTGCGGGTAGCTCGTGTCGAGCATCAACTGCTGCTCGAAGTGATAGATGGCGGTATCGGTATCGAGGAGTCGGATAAGGAGCGATTGTTCCAACGCTTTGAAAATGTGGCGAAGCCGAACCGCAAGACACCCTCGACCGGTCTGGGACTTTCACTCGTTTCGGAGTTGGTACAGTTGCTCGGCGGAGTTATTCATGTGGAGAGCACACTCGGTGTGGGCAGCTGTTTTACGGTCACCATGCCGCTCGAGAAAGAGGCCTTCGACCGGATGACTAACGTCGATTTCCTATTGGGCGAGGAGATAGATGCCGTCGATATGAATCACTCGGAGACGACAACAGCGAATGACGAGGAGTCGGACGAGAAGCGTCGTAGTACAATCTTGGTGGTAGAGGACAACGAGGAGTTGCGAACCCTGTTGCGCACGATACTCATCGAGGAGTATCTGGTGCTTGAGGCGGTCAATGGCGAGGAGGGACTGCGCCTGGCCCGAGATCGCCAGCCCGATCTGATTGTGAGCGATGTGCTGATGCCGGTCATGGATGGTTTGGAGATGGTGCGACATCTTAAGGAGGATGCCGCTACGGCTCACATGCAAATCTTGATTCTCTCGGCCAAGGCATCGATCGAAGATCGCATCGAGGGATTGGAGTTGGGTGTGGACGATTATCTGCCAAAGCCATTCCATGCGAGCTACTTCTTGGCGCGTGTGCACTCGCTCCTTGAACGTCGTCGCGAATTGCAGCAGCGTCTGTTGTCCGAAATGGTGGTTGCGTCGGATCGATCGGTATCCCATTCGCAGGAGGTCATCTCGCCCGAGATCCGTTTCCTGAACCAGGCTACGGCTGTTGTGGAACGACATATGGACAATGATGGCTGGACGATTGAGGATTTTGCCTCCGAGATGTGCCTTTCACATACATCACTCTTCCAGAAGATGAAATCCGTCGTGGGGCTGTCGCCCGTGGAGTTTATTCGTGAGGTAAGGCTGAAAAAGGCTTGTTCCCTGATTCGCGAGGGAAGTCATAATATAGCGACAATCAGCTACATGGTCGGCTTCTCCGATCCGAAATATTTTACGCGCGTCTTTAAGAAGCGCTTCGGTGTACCTCCCTCGCAATATGGGGACACACCACAGGCATAGTGGGCGTAATACGACCCTAAGAAGATCAACGGAAGAGGCTGCCAACAATATGTGGCAGCCTCTTCCCCCTTAACTAACTTTAGCCTATCAGAGCTCCTGAGGAGAACTCCGCTGCAAAAATAGGGGTATCAATGCGCGAATAGGGGGTAATTTTCTGCTAAAAAAGTGGACTTTACCCTAAAAACAGCCAAATTCGTCCGTATGTCGGCAGTAGATATGCAAATTGGCCTCCATCATGAGTTTACAGCGCACGCGCATCCATGGACGACAGACCATAACAAAAAAGCGACCCACTTTCGTAGGTCGCTCTTGTGACACCGACAGGACTCAAACCTGTAACCTTCTGATCCGTAGTCAGATGCTCTATTCAATTAAGCTACGGTGCCGAATTGCGAATGCAAATGTAGGGCGAAAAAAGGGATTGTGCAAACTTTTCGATGAAAAAATTTTAAAAAAATCACACCGGTTGGTTTGCGAAATCTTGTAAGTGGCTGAAAATCCTAACAATAGAGCAAAACATCCTGCTCGGTAATTTTTTCGCCCGAGAGGACCATCAACCGCTCCACGGCGTTGCGAAGCTCGCGGATGTTGCCGCTCCACCCCCGCTCCTGCAGGGCGGCGAGGGCCTTCTCCTCGATCGCCTTGGGGTCGGTGTGGTACTCCTCGGCGATGCGGTGGATGAAATGGTCGGTCAGGAGCGGAATATCCGAGGCGTGCTCCCGAAGGGCCGGAACGCGGATGACGATCACCCCGATACGGTGGTAGAGGTCCTCGCGGAAATTTCCGCGCCGAATCTCCTCCCGCAGGTCCTTGTTCGTCGCGGCCAGCACCCGCACATTGACCTCGATATCGCGGTCGCTCCCCACGCGCGAGATTTTTCGCTCCTGCAGGGCGCGTAGCACCTTGGCCTGGGCCGCAAGCGACATATCGCCAATCTCGTCCATGAAGAGCGTGCCCCCATCGGCCAGCTCGAACTTCCCCTTGCGCTGCTTGATGGCCGAGGTAAAGGCCCCTCGCTCATGGCCAAAGAGCTCGCTCTCGATCAGCTCGGAGGGGATGGCGGCGCAGTTCACCTCGACAAAGGGGGCTGCGGCGCGTGGGCTGGCCAGGTGCAGGTGGCGCGCTACGAGCTCCTTGCCCGTGCCGTTTTCGCCCGTAATCAGCACGCGTGCCTCGCAGGGGGCAACCTTCTCGATCAATTCACGCACGCGTACCATTTCGGGCGAGGTGCCGATAATGGCCTCGACGGTCGTGCCACTCGGCGCGCGACGTGCCCGTCGCGGATGTGGGGTAGGGGTGCAGTCGGAGGTCGGCTCCCGATCGAGGGTGCGGTGGATTGATTGCAGGAGGCGGTTCATGTCGATCGGCTTCGTAAGGTAGTCCTCCGCTCCGTGGCGTACCGCCTCGACGGCCGAGTCGATCGACCGCTCTGTGGAGAGGACAATGAAGGGCGGCAGCTGCTCCTCGTTGTGGATCTCGGGGGCATCGGTCAGCACCAGGTCGAAGCGCAGGCGGTGCAGCAGGGCGCGCGCCGTCTCCTCGCTCTCGGCCGTCTCGATGGCGTACCCCTCATATTCGAGCCTTTCGCGCAGCGTGTTTCGCATACTTTTTGATCGGTCGAGTATTAAAACTTTTCTCATGGCTTGTCAATTCTGAAAATTTCGCTAAATTTGCCCTCAAAAGTACAAATTCTCAGGGCCGAAACCCAAAACGATGAGGCGCGTGGCGGGTGGCGTAATCGGGGGTCGAAGTGCACGATTCGAGGGTGTCGATCGCTCCCTTTTTGAGCCGAAAAGGCGTTCCGTATAGCCCGTTTTGAACCACGAAACGATGAAAAAGAACTATAATTACACACGACGCAAGTTGTACCTGCCCGAGTACGGGCGCCACATCCACGAGATGATCGATTCGCTCCTGCTGATCGAAGATCGCCACGAGCGCAATCGCCAGGCGCGTGCCGTGATTGCCGTGATGGGTAACCTCTTTCCCCTGTTGCGCGATACGGCCGACTACACCCACAAGCTGTGGGATCATCTCTTTATTATGTCTGATTTTCAGCTCGATGTCGATTCTCCCTATCCGCGCCCTTCGCGCGAGGAGCTGACCATCAAGCCCCGTTGCCTGAACTATCCGCAGAGCCCGATTCGCTACAAGCACTACGGCAAGCACATCGAGCGCATGGTGCGCGCCATCGCCGCCGAGGATCCGCAGAAGAGCCAGGTGGCCATCGATCGTGTGGCCCGTTTTATGCGTGCCAAGGGCTTCGAGTACAACGAGGAGCATCCGAGCAGCGAGACGATCGCCAAAGATATCAATCGCCTGTCCGAAGGGGCTATCGAACTCGACGAGGCGACCTTAAATAACCTCCGAAACGACCATAAACAGGCCGCTATGGCGCGTCCGGCATGGAGTCATACGCAGCGCGGCGGCCGTCAGCAGGGTAAGAATCGCCCCGCCCAGCACGGCAGAAATATTCCGAAAAACAACCAGCAGCATCGTAATTTGCAGAAATAAGTGTGCGAATTGGGAAAAATTGGCTATCTTTGTTTTTTGAATAATACGAAAACCCGTAAAAAAAGAGTAAGATTAAAAACCGATGAATAAGCTTTCACAACTCTGTTTGCTGGTCGCTGCCGTAGTCTGCTGCAGCTGCCAACCTGCCAAAGTGCAGATCGATGGTCGCCTTGCGGCCGGTGATGAGAAGACAATCTACCTCGAGCAGGTCTCGTCGATGCGCCAGATGGTGATCGACACGGCTACGCTCGATGCCGAGGGTAACTACCGCTTTGTGGTGGAGCAGGTGGCCGAGAGCCCCTCGCTCTATAACCTGCTTTACGACGGGGAGCGTATTCCGCTCTTCCTGGCTGCCGGTGATCACCTGACGGTCAATTCGGTGGGCAACATCGTGCGTAACTACACGGTCGAGGGTTCGGCCGAGTCGGAGCTCGTGCGCGAATTCTACCAGCAGTTCGTAGCCGGTGCGCAGAACCTGGAGGCGATTGCCCGTAAACTCTCGAATCAGGAGCTGCCCACGACGGAGCGTGAGGCGCTGCTCAAGGAGTACACCGAGCAGTATTTCGCCATCCGCCGCGACCAGCTGCGCTTTATTGCCGAGCACCGCGCTTCGCTGGCTGCCGTCTATGCCATCTATCAGCGTCTGCCGGGGGATCAGTACCTGGCCGACGGGACGAACGATGTGATCCACTACCGCGGTGTAGCCGAGGCGTTGGCCGAGAGCTATCCCGAGTCGCCCTACCTGGTGATGCTGCGTGGCGACATCTCCCGCATGGAGGCTGCACAGCGCCTGGCGGCTGAGATTACCGAATCGACCATTCCCGACCTCGAACTGTCGGATATCTACGGTAAGAAGATCCGCCTTTCGTCGCTCCTGGGTAAGGTCGTGCTGCTCGACTTCTGGTCGGCACAGCTCGGTAACAGCAATGTGCTGAATGCAGAGTTGAAGGAGATCTATGCCAAGTACTGCAACGCTGCCACGCCGTTTGAGGTCTATCAGGTGGCTGTCGATACCTCGAAACCCCTTTGGATCAGCACCGTGCAGGAGCAGCAACTGCCCTGGATCTCGGTGAGCGATCTGCGCGGCGAGGCTTCGCCCGCCGTGGGTACTTACAATGTAACGAAGCTCCCCACCTCGTTCCTGATCAACAAGGAGGGTTCGATCGTGGCACGCGATATCCGTGGCGCGGAGCTGGAGCGTAAACTCCAAGAGCTGACCCGCTAATGCACTATTTCGCCTCGGACATCCACCTGGGAGCGGGCTCCGACGAGGAGGCTCGTGCGACCGAGCAACGCTTTGTTGCCTGGCTCGACCGTGTGGCCGAGGATGCCGAAACGGTGGTCTTGGCAGGCGATATTTTTGACTTCTGGTTCGAATACCGCGAGGTGGTTCCGAAGGGTTTTGTCCGTACGCTGGGCAAGATCGCGGAGCTGACCGATCGCGGCATTCGCGTTTTATTCTTCACCGGTAATCACGATATGTGGGTGGGCGACTACCTGCAACGCGAGTGCGGTGTGGAGATCTATACCGCCCCCGAGGTGATCTCGCTCGGCGGGAAGCGCATCTTCGTAGCCCACGGCGATAACATGAACATCGACGGGCAGTGGCTCCTGAAGGCGATGAATACGATGTTCCGCTCGCGCGCCCTGCGTTGGCTCTTCTCGTGGCTGGTGCATCCCGACTGGGCGCTGCGCTTCGGCCATTGGTGGAGCGGCAGCTCGCGCAAACGCCATGCGCGCGAGGATGCCCTGACCGAGGCGCTGACCGAACCGCTGATTCAATACGCCCGCACCTATGCCGAGGCGCATCCGCAGGAGGTGGATCACTACCTCTTTGGCCACATGCACTACGCCCGCAACTTTAGCGACGAGGGGCTGCATGTCGTGTTGCTCGGTGCGTGGGATTGCTTCCCCTCGTATGCCGTGCTGGATGATGCGGGCAATTTTCAACTCAAACAACTCGACCTATGAAACAGTACCTCGATCTGCTGCGCCGCATCAAGGAGGAGGGCGTAGTGCGCGGTGACCGCACGGGCACGGGTACGAAGAGCGTCTTCGGCCACCAGATGCGTTTTAACCTGCAAGAGGGATTCCCCCTGCTGACGACCAAGAAGGTCTTCCTGAAGGGGGTGATTCACGAATTGCTCTGGTTTCTGCAGGGCGATACGAACATTGCCTACCTGGTCAAAAACGGGGTGCATATCTGGGATAACGATGCCTACCGCTATTACAACGAGCTGTGCGTGAAGCATGCCGTATTGCCCGTGGATCGTGACACGTTCCTCGCCTCGGCCGGTATGGAGTCCCCGATCGAGGGGTTTCGTTTTGGCGACCTGAACCATGTTTACGGCTATCAGTGGCGCTCGTGGCCCAAGGCCGATGGGGGCGTGATCGATCAAATCGAGGCGGCTGTGGAGCTGATTAAGCACAATCCGGAGTCGCGCCGCATCCTCGTCTCGGCCTGGAATGTGGCCGAGGTGGAGGAGATGGCGCTGCCGCCCTGCCATGTCTTGTTCCAATTCTATGTGGCCGAGGGGAAGCTCTCGTGCCAGCTCTATCAGCGCAGTGCAGATACCTTCCTCGGTGTGCCCTTCAATATCGCGTCGTATGCCCTGCTGACGATGATGATGGCCCAGGTGTGCGACCTTGAGGCGGGCGATTTTGTCCATACGCTGGGCGATACGCACCTCTACCTGAACCACATGGAGCAGGTCGATGAGCAGCTTTCGCGCGAACCGCGTCAGTTGCCCCGCATGGTGCTCAATAAGGAGCGCACGTCGCTCTTCGATTTTACCTACGAGGACTTTGCGCTGGAGGGGTATGACCCCTGGCCGACGATCAAGGCCCCGATGTCCTTTTAATGTTGCTCAAAGATGATCTCTGTAATTGTTGCGGTGGCCGAGAACGGCACCATTGGGGATAAAAATAGGCTTCTGTGGCATATCACGGAGGATATGAGGCACTTCCGTCGCATCACGACGGGCCACCCCGTGGTGATGGGACGTAAGACCTATGAATCGCTCGGCAGACCGCTCCCCAATCGTCGTAATGTGGTGATTTCGCGCCAGGATCTGGTGATCGAAGGGTGCGAGGTGGCCCATTCGTTGGAGGAGGCACTCGCACTGTTTGGGGCTGATGAGGAGGTCTTTGTGATTGGCGGTGCGCAGATCTACGCCGAGGCGATGCCCGTGGCCGATCGCTTTTACCTCACGGTCGTTGAACACCCCTACGAAGGCGATACGCAATTCCCTGCTTGGGATCCGACGGCTTGGCAGCTGGTCGAGTGCGAGCGTTTCGAGCGCGGTGTGGAGTATCCCCATCCGTTCCGCTTTGAGACTTATGAGCGAAAAATAAAATAATCACAAAATTATTTAGTTGATTTTCAGCCGATAACGATACGAGGGGAGATTTTCTCCCCTTTTTCTTTTGGTTTTGATTCTTTTTTGCCTTATCTTTGCAACGCAAAACGATACATCGCGGGGTAGAGCAGTTGGTAGCTCGTCGGGCTCATAACCCGGAGGCCGGAGGTTCGAGTCCTCCCCCCGCTACTAAAGAGGACAAATCGCAAGATTTGTCCTTTTTTTGTGTCTTTTCATCTTTATAACTCATTGATAATGAGCGTATATTATCGAAGAAGAGATTCGTCTTATCGGTTAGATACTTCTTCGTTTTTGCATCCCATTGAACCCCCTCAGTGAACACCAAATTTTGTATCTTTTGGCAGGTCTCAAAATCGCGTTCTAACCAATAAGTGCCTAAATTACAAGCTATTTCGATAGTTGTGTCAATGTACGAGGCAAGGTTAGAGAGATCCATCGTGGCTATTTCCAACGCAGCCTCGGCTTTGCGCAGTTTTTCATTCATATCTCCAACCACATCCCGATAGGTCTCCTCGTCAATTTTGTCCAAGGCATAGTTGCGTTTAACGGTCTTGATTTCGGTTTTCAAGGTGGCAATATGTTTCTTGATGGCGGCCACCTCAGTTCCCCTTACCTGCTCCTTCTCCTCGAATTTTTGCTGTAATACAAGGGTGAGGATGGGGATTAACTCCTCAGGCACCGTAAACTCATTTAGCAACTCTGCATATTTAGCGTGCATCACTTTAGCAGACACATTCACGCTGCCCTCTTTGCCACTATATTTGTAGTAGTCCAAATCCTTCTTCTTAACGGTATAACCCGAAAGGACATGACCAAAAGCCCGAACATGATTTTTTAACGGGAACCTTGGTGTTACAGCAGCCTGCTCATAACCGGCATGATTGCTGCTATTCAAGATTTCCTGCACCCTATCAAATAATGCAGGTGAGATTAACTTCTCCTGCTTTCCTTCGATAATCTCTCCGCCAAGAAATGAATGCTCGATCCGGCCGCAATAAAACGAATTGCGAAGGCAGGCGGATAGATGTTGTTTGTTGATGGATAGCCCTCGGTTTTTCAACCTCTCTACTATCACGGCTTGAGATATGTCAGGTTCGTTGGCGACCCATTCCCAAGCCAATTTAAGGATACGCCCTTCTTCGTTAATGGTCAGTTGGTGGGTACGGTTTACCTTTTTCGAAGTGTAGCCTAAGGGAGGCTTTGCGAACCACTCTCCTCGTTTGATACAGGCCACCATACCTGCGTAACACTTTTGTTTGCGCATTGCGTTGTCGATATCGGCAACGATTAGCAATATCGCTTCAATGTGCTTCGCAAGGGTATTGGATTGATCGACAGGCTGATTGACGGCAACGATGGAAACACCACTTCGATTGAGTTGTCCTTTGTAAGCCATGCCTTCCTCCAAATTACGACTAAATCGATCATAGTCTATGACCGCTATGGTATCTACTTCCGGATCATTAAGCACCGCTCCTACCATGTTCAGGAAACCTTCGCCTGCTACTTTCGCTGATTCAAAGGTGCCTCCAAAATACTGCTTGATATCTTTGCCTTGTTTAATGCAGTATTCTGTGCAAGCGTTCTTTTGTGTGTCAATCGAAAAATTGTGTTTGTATTGATCTTCGGATGATACACGGGTCCAAATAACGGCTTTTCCTCGGTTACTTTTGGTAAGGGCTTTACGCTCTGCTACGATACGCTCGTATCGATCTAACTGATTTTTCTTTGTTTTCTTTTTAATCATTTGTGCAATCTTTTTTAGCAAGTTTATTCCTGTACCACACATAACCAATCTCAGCAATTTCATCCAAGCCGTTCAGTATGGTAATTATGTTTTCTTCGTTGGTAACGCCCAACTCGGCGAATTTTGTAATGAATGTTTCATCGATTTCATTTTTAAGAAACATTGTCTATCGGTGTATTTTGTGCTTTCGCACGCCCCTTACCAGTTGTGTTTTTTATGGCTTGGGGATTATTTGCTTTTGACCTCTTATGCCTACTTTTCAAATCGGCCATAAGACTTCTGTTCGGTCAAGGTGGCATATACCTTATGGGTGTGCACACATGGGCACAATAATCCTTTTTATGGACTCATGTTACTCGTAAAATTAGTGGATTATAGGCGACAGAATCGTCTAACCGCGAGCACTATTGCTCAGCAGCTGTGCAAATATACCAAAAAAATCTGAGAATTTTAAGTTTCTGGATGCCAGTTAGATAAAATTTTTCAATTTTCGAAGTGTATTTACGCTTGTTTGGGTAATTGCTTGGATATTTCTTAGCGATAACCTCTTTTTTAGCAACTGAATTTCCTTGGGATAATCAGCCCGCATTTGCTCCTCGGTTTTGCGGTAACCAACCTTCCTGCCAACCTGTCCCCCAAGCTGACGAAAGTGGTTGTATCCTGACTCCATTCGGCTTCTAATCAGACTGCGCTCCATGCTATTAAATTGCGCCAAAATGCCCATTACGAGCTGTGCGATAGGGTTGGGCTGCCCATTGGGAAGAAGGGTCTCCAACCCATTTGGGAGGATATACACCGAAATTCTCTTTGCTGTAAGATTTTCTATTACACTAAGGAAATCGACGGCGCGCCTTGATAAACGACTACACTCATAAATAAGCACCTTATCAACCTTGTGCGTTTCGGTGTAGGCTAACAACTCGATTAAGGCTTGACGCTCCTCCACCTTTTTCGCACCCGAAATTTTCTCGGTGAATTCAGCTACCACCTCATACTCCATTTTCCGAGCATACTCCCGTAACTCCACCAACTGACGATCGTAGTCCTGCCCTTTCGTTGAAACACGAGCATATATAACCACCTCCATATCTTACCAAATTTGCACTAATGCCTGAAGTTGGAAGCATCGAAAATTTCCGCACTCCACATCGAAATAAGTACAGACCTTGCGTGCGTCACCACAAATGCCCCGACCGTTGATGTGGTCGCCAACCAATGCGGACATCATCGTGCCATAAGCGATGCGTACCTCACCACTCTTTTTAAGGTATGCAAACTTTACCACTTCTCGGCGCATACGAGCCTTCAACTCGTTCAACTTCGCCACCTGTAAACCTGTTACGAAATCATTTTTCACTCGCTGCGAGATTACCGCTGCACGGTACATATCTCGGTTTGTCATTGCTACTATCGTTGTCATATCTGTAAGAAATTTTATTACACTATACCACTTTTTCAATACCAAACTGCGGGCTTCTTCCAACCCTCCAACTCATACCATGCTTCAAGGGCAGCGATTCTACGACGACCAAATCCCATTACCTTCTTGCCGGTGGCAATCTCCCAAATGCCCCAACCGCTACCCGAACAACCAATGTGATATTTTCGATTCTGTGCCATAGTACTACCTCTTGTTTGTTGATACAAATATACGGAATAGTTTTAATTTGTGCAACATTTTTAGTGATTATTTTTAATTTATTCATCATTTTTATCGAATAATGAATGAGTGTATGGATTTTTTTACTACTTTTGTGTAGATTGACCTTGAACTATGGAAGAAAAGAAGAAACAAGAACGAGGTGTGGTGCATCTTGTTGTGAAGGCAACAGGTAAAAACTATTTCTACGGAAACCTGAAAGCCCTTTTTGACAACCACGAGACGGACGAGAATGATGGTACGCTTGGTGTCTCCTACAACTATATGAAAAACTACGACTTCTCGGATGGCCGCACCTACGAGAATTCAGTTTGCGTGATCCGTAAAGGCATCATCGACACCACCACCAAAAAAGAGTGGAAACGCAACAATAAAAATCGGTAGTCCCGCTATGACAGGAAACAGCGTTGATATAAATTGATATGAATTTCCCGCAACAGGTTGGTAAGGTGCATTGCTCGTTTAGCAAGGCCACCATCAAGGAGTGTATGTTTACCGGAGTGAGAATCATTGTTGCACCTGACCTTATTTTGCGTTGGGAAGAGAATGGTAAACACTATGTAGGGGCTGTAAAGTTCAAGATTGGCAAGAAGAAGTGGAAGCCCGCTGCTGCCTATCGTGCGGCATCGTTTATTGCCTACTTCCTAAGCAAGCATGTAGCGAATGAGGGCGAGATCGTGGATCATTCACGCTGCTTCTTAGTTGATGTAATGGAGCAGAATACGATTCCTGCGCCATCCAATTACGACAAGGTAATTAGTGACATGAAGAACTCCTGTGTAGAATATGTTCAACTATGGGACAAAGTAGCATGACGAAGAAAAATCAACATGTAGTTCCGCACAACGGAGATTGGGCTGTCCGAAGAGAGGGCAGCCGCAGAG
Organism: Alistipes sp.; assembly: GCA_017624955.1. Classification (GTDB taxonomy): domain Bacteria; phylum Bacteroidota; class Bacteroidia; order Bacteroidales; family Rikenellaceae; genus Alistipes. The sequence continues at coordinate 1,530 of JAGAMA010000037.1, read as the reverse complement.
TTACCAAAATCACACCCACCCAACGAGAGGCAATTGCGATTGCTCGTGGTATTGCTAAGAACAATGGTGGAGAAGTGGTAATTCATCGACCTAACGGTCAAATTCGAGACAAAGATAGTCACGGAAATGACCCATTCCCTCCCAAGGGATAATGTAAGCAAGAGGATGGCCGACACCATCCTCTTTTATGCAAATTTATGATTGCCCCAATTGTTATTTTTACTATCTTTGAACTTATTATACACTATATCTATGCCCGAAAACTTAATTCTATATACCTCCGACGACGGGAAGAGTACCGTCAGTCTGTTTGAACGCGATGGCTCGGTGTGGCTCAATCAGTCGCAGATGGCTGAACTTTTTGCCACCTCGAAGCAAAATGTAAGTTTCCATATTGCAAGCATCCTCAAAGATAGAGAGTTAAATGCAGATTCAGTTGTAAAGGATTATTTGACAACTGCCGCAGATGGGAAGAACTACACCGTAAAATTCTACTCGTTGGAGATGATTATGGCAGTTGGATTCCGTGTGCGTTCGGTGCGTGGTGTGCAGTTCCGTCAATGGGCGAATCGTCACCTGACGGAGTACCTGCGCAAAGGCTTTGTGATTGACGACGAGCGTCTGAAGAATCCCGATGGACGCCCTGACTACTTCGACGAGTTATTGGCTCGCATCCGCGACATACGAGCCTCGGAAAAGCGATTCTATCAAAAGGTGCGCGAGTTGTTTGCCCTCAGCGTGGATTACGACGCCACCGACAAGGCTACACAGATGTTTTTCGCCATCGTGCAAAACAAGCTGCTTTACGCTGTAACCGGCTACACTGCCGGCGAGATTGTGACGAAACGCGCCAAAGCCGATGAGCCGAACATGGGTTTGACATCGTGGAAGGGCTCGGTGGTACGCAAGCAGGATGTGATTATTGCCAAGAACTACCTTTCCGCTGACGAGTTGGATTCGTTGAATCGCCTCGTTGTTATCTTCTTGGAGATGGCGGAGTTTAGAGCCAAGAACCGCAAAGATTTAACGATGGGGTATTGGCGCGAGAATGTGGACAAGATTCTGTTGGCAAACGAGCAGCCCCTGCTGCTTGGTGCAGGCACGGTGAGCACGGCGCAGATGGAGGAGTATGCCCACAAAACCTACGATGAGTTCCATGCACGACGGAAAGCTCAAGAGGCACTCGATGCCGATGCCGAGGATATGCGCGAACTCTTTGAATTGGAGCAGGAGTTGAAGAGGAGATAAATCAACTTTTTATCGATTTTTATAGCCTATTGTCCCATGTGGGATGATAGGCTATTTTGTTTGCAAAATAACCTTTTAAGTTAAATAGGTACAATCAGAGGGAGGTTTTCGCCTCCCTTTGTTGATTAAAAGGTACGCTAATTAGATTGATACAAAGCCAAGCAGCAAGACTATCTCCAAGAGCAGATTCCGAAGCGTCTGTTTAAGACTTGGTGATAAATTATCGGAGAGTTTGGCGGCCAAAGCTCGATAGGGTTTCATTGCTTGGCTGATGTGCGTGTT
>JAGAMA010000036.1 GCA_017624955.1 Alistipes sp. | reverse complement strand
TTTGTCCTTATTCATTGCGGTCAATAGTTATATGACTGCAAATTTATAATTTCAAATCGTTGCGCCCGAAAAATCTCTGCAACTAACTATATTTCAATAATTTCAAAGAACATTCCCAAATTTTAATGGGACAGTAGTGTATTTCCATCTTATATAAAATAGGTATCCAAAAATTACCTAAAACTTTAGTTAAAATATAAAAATAGTTGCATAACTAAGATAATAGTTATATATTTGCCTTCGGAAAACAAACTTAAACAAACTTTTTATGGTAGAACAACAAACAAAACGCACCGAGCGGCCGCAAGAGCTGACCCGTGCCGAGCTGGAGGTGATGCAGATCCTCTGGCGCAAGGGGCGAGGCGTGGTACACGATTTTTTGGAGGAGTTCGAGGAGCCTCGTCCCGCCTACAACACCGTATCGACCATCGTCCGCATCCTCGAGAAGAAGGGCTTTGTCGATCACAAGGCCTATGGCAAGACCCATGAGTACTTCCCCACGGTCTCGAAGGAGGAGTACACCTCGCGTTACATGAAGGGGGTACTGAACAACTTTTTCGATGGGTCGCTTTCGCGCCTTGTGAGCTTCTTTTCGGATAACAAATCGATCTCCGTGGAGGAGACGGACGAAATCTTAAAGATGCTCAGCAAGCGCAAATAGCCTCAACGACAAAAGCCGACAACCATGAAACCGATGCTGATCTATCTACTCGAAACGCTCTTTTGCAGTGGTCTGCTGCTCCTCTTCTATCGCCTGTTGGTGGTCGAAAGGGTCAGTCTGACGGCTGCACGCTGCTATTTAATCGGGGCGATGGTGGCATCGGTCGTAATTCCGGCCTTGCAACTCCCCCTCTACCCTGCCGAGACGCTCTACTACGCCGTGCCCATCCTCGAGACAGCTACGGCAACAACGAGCGCAGCCGACATGGCCGAACCGATGCAAACCGTCGAAGAGGCTGTGCGCTGGGAGATTCCGTGGAGTGAGGCGGTAATGCTTCTCTACGGCATTGTTGTCGTGGTTGCCTTTGTGCTCTTGGTCGCCCACCTTCGGAAAATCGTCCGACTTCGTCACCGTGCCACCTGCACCGTAACGCCTCGCTACACGTTAGCGGAGAGCAACGAGATACAAAGTCCCTTCTCGTTTTGGCGCACGATATTTCTCGGCACGGGGCACGATCCGTTGGAGCGCGAGCAGATCATCGCGCACGAGGCGGCACACATTCGCCGTCACCACACGGCAGATAAACTCCTCATGGAGTTACTGCGCATCCTCTATTGGTTCAACCCCTTCCTTTGGCTTGCCGAGCGGCGCTTGAGCGAAATCCACGAGTACCAAGCCGACCGCGATGTACTCGCCGAGGGGTATGACATTACCCAATACCGTTTGACCATTTTCAAACAACTCTTTGGTTATAATCCGGATATAGCCTGCGGGTTGAGTAATTCATTCACTAAAAAACGATTTATTATGATGACTCAATCTTCTGCTCGTCGTCGTTCGCTCTGGCGCATCGGCGCAGCTATTCCGCTCATGGCGGTATTGGTATTAGCTTTTGGTGCTACGGCACGCGAAGGTACTACACCCGAAAAGGGGACACAAAGCACCACCCTGCAATTTCACCGACCTTCGGCGGGTAAGGTCTTAATGAGCCGTTTCGGGACGACCAAAAATCCTGTAACAGGCAAAACAACCACCCACCCCGGCATCGACATCGTCCTCTCGAAAGGGGCAGCCATCTACGCCGTAGCGGATGGCGCGGTTACCTATGCAGCCGATAAGGGTGGCTACGGAAACCTCATTGAGCTGACACACAAAGAGGGTTACACCTCGCGCTACGCACACTTGGATCAACTGCTGGTCGAGGCAGGAGACACGGTGCGCGCAGGTCAAAAGATCGCTACGGCAGGTAACACAGGGCGCACCACAGGCGTACACCTTCATTTCGAGCTACACCAAGCCGGCACACCGATCGACCCCTCCTTCCTGATGCAGAGTAACGCCTCCTACGTCGAGCTTACGGAGGATCAGTGCTTTCTAAATGGCGAGTTAATCGAAAACGACGAGGCGTTGAGTGACAAGCTGCGGGAGTTGCGCGAATCTGCCGATGAGTCCGAGCCGTTCGGCCTTGTTCTGACGGGCGACCCCGATATTAAGATGAAGGGGGTGACCGATGTAAAGGAGGCCGCCCGCACCGCAGGGGTCTATCGAATCAGCTACAAAGAGGCCATTCGTTTCCTTCCCCCGAAAGAGAACTCCACCAACGGAGTCACCATCATTACCCAACCGAAGGTTCAACAGTGCAACGCACTCTATATCTGCATCAATCGCAACGGGAAATACCTGGCCGGCACTTATGAGCCAACCCTTATCAAGCGCGGGCTGGAGGGAGTCATCGACTTAGTGCGCCGCTTCCTCGAAAACCCGGACGATGTGCGTGAGCTTTCGAGCAAACGCGAAGAGGCGATTCCGCTACCCGACGGCTCCGTATGGCACTACCCCGTCAGCCAAGGATTCATCATGATCCGGACAAGACCCGATACCCCTTTCGAGGAGTTCAAGGCGTTGCAGTCAGCCCTCACGGAACTCTACCATGAACTCCGCAACCATGTCGCGCGTGAAAAATTCGGGCGCGAAATGGCCGAACTGAGCAAAGAGGAGCTGCAGGCAATCCACAGAGCCGTTCCGATTCGCATCGTGGAGATAGAGCCCACGGATGCAGAAGCTCCTAAAGAATAACCCTACCATAAGTTTGTTTACCGCAGATCGCCCCGATTGAAAACACGCAGTCGGGGCGGTCAATTTTAATTTCGTGATTCATCACACCCCCAACCGCTGCCACAAAAAAAGGGGCGCACCTTGCGATGCGCCCCTTCACTATCTATCGAAACGGATTAGAACTCCATCTTCGAACGACGAACGTAGCTGTTGTAACGCCACTTAGCGTTCTCCTCAGCAGCCTCGAAGAGCTCCTTGGCCTCGGTCGGGAAGGCCTTCATGAGCGACGTGTAACGTACCTCGCGCATCAGGAAGTCCTGGAACTTCGACCAATCCGGCTCCTTCGAATCCAGCACGAACGGGTTCTTGCCCTGTGCCTCCAGATCCGGGTTGTAGTGGTAGAGGTGCCAGTAACCGCAAGCTACGGCATCCTTACCGATCTGCTGCGTGCGCGTCATACCGCCCTTGATACCGTGGTTGATACACGGAGCGTAGGCGATCACGAGCGACGGGCCCTGGTAAGCCTCAGCCTCCTTCAGTACGTTGAAGAGCTGCTGCTGCGAAGCACCGATCGAAACCTGAGCAACATATACATAACCGTAGGTCATGGCCATAGCACCCAGATCCTTCTTGCGGATACGCTTACCGCTCGAAGCGAACTTGGCAACGGCACCCACCGGCGTAGCCTTCGACGACTGACCACCCGTGTTCGAGTAAACCTCGGTATCGATAACGAGGATGTTCACATCCATACCCGAAGCCAGGACGTGGTCTACACCACCGTAGCCGATATCGTAGCCCCAACCATCACCACCGATGATCCACTGCGACTTCTTAACCAGCCAATCCTTCATCTCGAGTACCTTCTTGCAAGCATCGCAACCGCAAGCCTCCAGCAGGGGCAGCAGCTTCTCGGTAGCCGAAGCCGAAGCCGACGACGAGTAGCGACCCTCCTTCCAAGCAGCCACGGCAGCCTTCAGCTCCTCCGAGCAGCACTCGGCGGCAACCACCTCGTCCATGTAGGCCTCTACACGGTCGCGGAGCTTCTCGATACCGACGTGCATACCCAGACCATACTCGGCGTTATCCTCGAAGAGCGAGTTAGCCCAAGCGGGACCCTGACCCTTCTCGTTGGTGCAGTAGGGCGTCGAGGGAGCCGAACCCGAGTAGATCGAGGTACAACCCGTAGCGTTGGCAACCATCATCTTGTCACCGAAGAGCTGCGTGATAGCCTTGATGTAGGGGGTCTCACCGCAACCGGCGCAAGCACCCGAGAACTCGAACAGCGGCTGTGCGAACTGCAGGTTCTTCACCGACTTGGTCTTATCAACCACGTTCTTGTAACCCACGGTCTTAATAACCTTCTCCCAATTCTCGGCCTCCTTAAGCTGCGTATCGAGCGGCTTCATAACGAGGGCCTTCGTCTTGGCGGGGCAGGTATCCACGCAGTTGTTGCAACCCGTACAATCGAGCGGCGACACCTGGATACGGAACTTGTAAGCCTTCGTCTCACCCAGACCCTGCTTGAACTCAAGACCCGTAGCGGCAGCCTCCTCCTCCGTAGCGAGGAACGGACGGATAGCAGCGTGGGGGCAGACATAAGCACACTGGTTACACTGGATACAGTTCTCCATGATCCACTCCGGAACATTCACGGCGATACCGCGCTTCTCCCAAGCAGCCGTACCGTTGTCCCAGGTACCGTCCTCACGACCTGCGAAGGCCGAAACCGGCAGATCATCACCCTTCAGGGCGTTGATCGGATCCACGATCTTCTGCACGAACTCCGGACGAGCGGCATCGACCTTGGCGGCGGCAGCCTTTACCTCGATCGTAGCCCACTCGGCGGGAACCTCTACCTTCTCAACAGCCGAACCACCGGCATCGACAGCGGCGTAGTTCATGTTCACGATATCCTCGCCCTTCTTACCGTAGGACTTCAGGATGGCGTGCTTCATCTCCTCAACAGCCTTCTCGAAGGGGATCACATCGGCAATCTTGAAGAAGGCCGACTGCATGATCGTATTCGTGCGCGAACCCAGACCGAGCTCGGCAGCGATCTTCGTAGCGTTGATGATATAGAAGTTGATATTGTTCTTGGCCAGATATACCTTCATGTGGTCGGGCAGCGTGCGGCAGGTCGTCTCGGCATCGTGCGTCGAGTTCAAGAGGAACGAACCACCCTTCTTCAGACCCTTCAGTACATCATACTTATCTACATACGACGGAACGTGGCAAGCCACAAAGTCGGGCGTCGTAACCAGATAAGGCGACGTGATCGGGTTGTCACCGAAACGGAGGTGCGACGAGGTGTAACCACCCGACTTCTTCGAGTCATACGAGAAGTAAGCCTGGCAATACTTGTCGGTCGAACCACCGATGATCTTAATCGAGTTCTTGTTGGCACCTACCGTACCGTCGGCACCCAGACCGAAGAACAGACCCTCGAACGTACCGGGCTTGGCCATCGAGATCTCCTCGCCTACGGGCAGCGAGAGGTTCGTTACATCGTCCACGATACCTACCGTGAAGTGATCCTTCGGCTCGGCCTTCTCCATGTTCTCGAATACGGCCAGCATCTGGGCGGGCGTCGTATCCTTCGACGAGAGACCGTAGCGGCCACCGATGATCTGGGGCTGAATCTTCTTGCCGTAGAACATCGACTTCACGTCCATATAGAGCGGCTCGCCCTCGGCACCGGGCTCCTTCGTGCGATCCAGCACGCAAACCTTCTTCACCGAAGCGGGAACTACATTGAAGAAATACTTCTCCGAGAAGGGACGATAGAGGTGTACGGTGATAAGACCCACCTTCTTACCCTGCTTGCGCAGGTAGTCGATCGTCTCCTTGATGGTCTCCGTAACCGAACCCATGGCAACAACCACGTTCTCGGCCTCGGGATCACCGTAGTAAACGAAGGGAGCGTACTCACGACCCGTGATGGCCGAAATCTCCTTCATCGTCTCGGCTACCATATCGGGCACTGCATCGTAGAACTTGTTGCAAGCCTCACGAGCCTGGAAATAGATATCGGGGTTCTGAGCCGTACCACGCGTTACGGGGTGCTCGGGATTGAGCGCAGCAGCGCGGAACTTCTTCAGTGCCTCACGATCGAGCATAGCGGTCAGCTTAGCCTCGTCGATCATCTCAATCTTCTGAATCTCGTGCGAAGTGCGGAAGCCATCGAAGAAGTGAACAAACGGAACGCGAGCCTTGAGGGCAACGATGTGAGCCACACCGGCCAGGTCCATAACCTCCTGAACCGACGAGGTAGCCAGCATCGCAAAACCGGTCTGGCGGGCAGCCATCACGTCCTGGTGGTCACCGAAGATCGACAGAGCGTGCGAAGCCAGGGCACGAGCCGACACATGGAATACGCCCGGCAACAGCTCACCGGCGATCTTGTACATGTTGGGGATCATCAGCAGCAGACCCTGCGAAGCGGTGAAAGTCGAGGTCAAAGCGCCCGACTGCAGCGAACCGTGAACGGCGCCTGCAGCACCGGCCTCCGACTGCATCTCAACCACCTTAACGGTCTCACCGAAGATGTTCTTGCGACCCTGCGCAGCCCACTCGTCCACATACTCAGCCATGGTCGATGACGGGGTGATGGGATAGATAGCAGCAACCTCCGAGAACATGTAAGCCACATGAGCCGCTGCATAGTTACCATCACAAGTGATAAATTTCTTTTCTGCCATTTTTTTTGAAATTTTAGAGATTTATGTGTGATTTTAAGTCGTTTCCAACCGAAAATACATAATAAGCGTTACAAAGTTAGCAAAAAGCATGTAAAAAAACAACCCCAAGGAGCTAAAAAATATCGCTCCAAGGGGTTGTTTTTCGATTGTTTTCGATGCCCGATCTGACGCTCAGCTTTTTTCGCTACTCCATAAGGCGCTTGATCTCGTCGTAGAACTCCGCGCTTTCGCCTTTGAAAATCTTGTGGATTTTGCCCTCGGGATCAACGATCACCTTCGTCGGGTAACCCTCCACGGCATAGCGGGCGGCCACCGACTCCTCCACGGGGGCATCCATCGGATCGATCACATTGACCCACTCGAGGTTCATCGCCTTGACCGCCTTCTGCCACGGCTCCTGCTTATCGCCACAAGCCACGCCGACAATCTCCAAACGATTGCGATTCTCGCGGTAGAGCTGCTTCATGCGGGGCATTCCCTTGATGCACCACGAGCACCAGGTTCCCCAAAAGTCGATCACGACCCACTTGCCACGCAGCGAGGCGAGTGTTACGGATTTCCCCTGCGGATCCTTCAGCGCAAAGTCGGGGGCATCGACACCCTCGGCAATGGCCGTCTTGAGTTCGGCGCGCGTAGCCTGATCCTCGACATAACGCTCCATCATCCGACCCACGGGGCGGAAGACTCCCTTGAAGACCTTCTTGTCGAGGTTATTGTAATACTTCTCGCCACGACGAGGCCCCATCTGATAGAGGCAGTAGGCCGAAATCTCGCTTTCGAGGTTCGCCTTCATATACTCGGCATAGACCGAGTGCAGGGCGGCACGGATATCCATGGTGCGATTACGCAACGAATCGGCCTTGTCGCTCTTCGTACGGAGGGCCTCGTTCAGCGCGAAGCCCGTAGCAACCATGTCGATCTGCACCGAGCGCACCTGGTTGTCGAGCCGAGCGATCCCGCTATTGAGCTCCGAGCCGCTGACCTTGGCGGCCAAATGGCCATGCTGCTGCGGTTTCAGGGCCACCTCCAGCACCTCGCCGGGCTGCACCAACAGTTCGATGCGACCGGCCGGATGGAAGAACATGCGCTCCTGCTCGCTATCGCGGTAAGCCGGCGAATTGAGGCTGACAAACAGCGCATCTAAAGCAGGCAACACCATCTCCACGCGCCCCTCCTCAAAGAGCAGGGTATCGTTCACGGATTGATAAGCCGACTTATCGCCACGAGCCATCACGCGCTCCTCGAAATTGCAGTATTCGACAAAGAGCGTATCGTTCTCCAGCCCCTCGGCTACGACCGTCAGGCGTGCCTCCTTGCTACATGCGGCCATCCACACGACGGCCCATATCCAAACCAAATGTTTCATAACCACTTCCAATTTGGCGCAAAGATACGAAGATTTCCTGTTTTTTAATTTTTAATTCTTAATTTTTAATTCCCTATCTTTGCACCCACTATGATTCCTTACAAGAAACGAATACTCGAAAACGGCCTTACGGTAGTGGTCAATCGCGATCGATCGTCAAAACTCTCGGCCGTCAATCTATTGTATAAGGTCGGAGCCCGCAACGAGGATCCCGACCGCACGGGCTTTGCCCACCTGTTCGAGCACCTGATGTTCCGCGGCACGTGCGATGTACCCTCGTTTGACCTGCCCGTTCAGATGGCTTCGGGCGAAGACAACGCCTTCACGAACAACGACTACACGAACTTCTACCTCACGCTTCCGGTCGATAACCTCGAGACGGCTCTCTGGCTCGAAAGCGACCGCATGCAGGGGCTTTGGATCACACCCGAGAAGCTCGAGACGGAGAAGCGTGTGGTGGTGGAGGAGTTCCGCCAGCGCTACCTGAATCAGCCCTACGGCGACCAGACAATGCTCCTCAGAGCGTTGGCCTACCGCATTCATCCCTATCGCTGGGCCACGATCGGCCGTTCGACCGACCACATCGAGGGGGCTACGCTCGACGAGGTGGAGCACTTCTACCGCACCTTCTACCGCCCCTCGAATGCCGTGTTGGCGCTCTCGGCCGACCGCGACGAGGAGGCGATGCTGGACCTGGCCGAAAAGTGGTTCGGGGAGCTGCAGGACACCCCCTTCACACCTGCTCCGATTCCGCAGGAGCCGCAGCAGGAGGAGGCGCGCACGCTGGTTGTCGAGCGCGATGTACCCGCCACGACCATCTCGATTGCCTACCACATGGGAGATCGTCTGTCGAAGGATTTCTGCACCGGAGACCTCGTATCGGACCTCCTCTCGGGGGGCGATTCGTCGCGTCTGTACCAGCACCTGGTCAAGGATGAGCGCCTTTTCGCCTCGGTCAATGCCTACATTTCGGGCGATGTCGATCCCGGGCTCTTCATCCTCACGGGGCAGCTGCTCCCCACCACCACCGAGGAGCAGGCCATTGAGGCTTTCCACCGCGAGACGGAGTCTCTGAAGCACGAAGCGGCCTCGGCCTACGAGTTGGAGAAGGTCAAAAATAAGTTCGAGGCCAACGCCCTCTTTGGCGAATTGAATGTGATGAACAAGGCGATGAACCTCTGCTACTACGACTTCTTAGGCGACTTGGAGTTGATCAACCGCGAGATTGCACAATATCGTTCGATCGACACGGAGCGCATCTTTGAGTTCGCCCGTCGCATCTTCCGCGCCGAGAATAGTTCCACCTTAATTTACCGCGCCCGATGAAAGAGCTCCCCATCAAAAACGTACAGCCCGCCATCGAGATTGCCGATGCCGAGCTTGTCAGCCTCAAGAACGGCATGCAGCTCTACCTGCTGCCCGCCAACAAGTTTGCCGTCATGCGCCTCACGCTCCTCTTTCGCGCCGGTTCGTCGCGCCAAAGCGTTCCCTTCTCGGCCTCGGCGACAGCCAACCTGCTGGCCGAGGGATCGGAGGCGATGACCGCCCGCGAGATCTCCGAGCAGCTCGACTTCCACGGCTCCTACTTCGATGTCAATACCGACCGCGACTATGTCTATATCAGCTTTGCGATGCTCTCGAAGTTTGTCCCCGAGACACTGCGCGTGGCCGAGCAGCTGCTGCTCCACCCCACCTTCCCCGAAGAGGAGGTCGAGACCTACCGCCTGAAGCGTAAGCAGCGCCTGCAGATCGAGCGCCAGAAGGTCGATGTGCGTGCCCGCGAGGCCTTTGCCCGCGCCATGTTCGGTGCGGATCACCCCTACGGGCACTCCTTCGAGGAGGCGGCCTACGACCAGCTCACACGCGAGGAGCTCGTTGCCTTCTATCGCCGTCACTACACCGCTTCGAACGGCTTTGCCGTCTGCAGCGGCCGCATTGGCGACGAGGAGCGCAAGGCACTCTGCGCCCTATTGGAGCAGTTGCCCGCCGCCGAGGCTGCGCCCCGCCCGGAGTTTCCGCCCATCTGCCAAGAGCGCGAGGTACGCCTTGCACACGAGGGGGCGGTACAATCCTCGATCCGCATCGGTCGCCTGCTCTTTCCGCGCGAACACCCCGACTTTGTCGGCATGCAGGTCGTAGCGGCTACACTAGGCGGCTACTTCGGTTCGCGCCTGATGCAGAACCTGAGAGAGCAGCACGGCTACACCTATGGCGTAATTTCGGCCATGGTCAATTTTGAGCGCGAGGGCTACCTGGCCATCGCCACGCAGGTCGGCACAGAGGTCACGGAGGAGGCGCTGAAGGAGATCTACTACGAGATCGAGCGCCTGCGCCACGAGACGATGAGCGACGAGGAGCTGCAGCTCGTCAAAAACATCATGACGGGCGAGATGATGCGCATCCTGGATGGTCCGTTCGGCATTGCCGACGTGACGATCGAAAATATCCTCTGCGGACGCACGAACCGTATCATTACCGAAAACGTGGAGCGCATCCGCTCGATCACCCCCGAAGAGGTACAGCGCCTGGCCGAGAAATACCTCCGCCGCGAGGATTTGGTAACGGTCGTAGTGGGATAAGAGGGGAAAATAATAAAGTGCCTTAAAGGGGCTTAAAGTTGCTTAAGGAATTGGCATTTCACCCTCTCCCTAAAGTTACCTTAAGTCACTTTAAGGCACTTTTTACGCGTGGAGCGCAAGCGCGCTACTCCTCTTTCTTCTGCAGCTTGGCGATCTGCTCTTCGGCCTTGGCAACCAGGTTATCCGACTGCTTTTGCGCCTCCTTGACGAGCTTATCGCCTGCCGCCTTGGCGGCAACCTCGGCCAGCTTACCCTTCTTCGAGGCCTCCTCAACGAGCTTATCGCGTTGCGCCTCGGCGGCGGCCACCAGCTTCGCACCGGCTTCTACGGCCTCCGCGCGGAGCCTCTCGGCCTGCTTCTCGATCTCAGCCGAAAGCGACTCGCTGCCCGTGAGCTTCTGCACCTGCTCATCCAGCACATTCTTTACCGCCTCCTGGGCAGCCTCCTTCAGCCCCAACTTGATCTCGGGCTTGGAGAAGGTACCGCCGATGCCGACACCTACCGTGCTCAGCACACCACCGGCAGCCCCCTCGGGAAGGGTCACCTTGGCCTGGTAGTCGATCGTCTGGTCCAACCCCGTCGAGCCCGAAAGGGTCATCTTCGTCTTACCCATCTTCAGGTCGAACGGCTCGGTCGTGATGCGGCCCTGCTGAATGGCAAAGTCAATCAGCACATTCTCGGCCTCGATCACCTTCAACTTATCCGAGTTGAGCGCCTTGGCCAGGGCATCCAACGCCTTGATATTCTGCAGGCGGATGCTGGCCGACGAGATCTGGCCATGGGCATCTACCGAGTTCAGCACGGGCGACATCTGCTCGTCGATCTTCGTCTTCAGATCCATCTGGAGCGAGTAGTTTCCGCCCGTCTTTTCAAAGAGCGGCACCAGCTTCTGCACCATCTCCAACTGGCGGAAGGTCTCCTGGAACGAGGCCTGTTTCAGCCCCAGATCCATCGTAAAGGTAGGCTCGGCAGGGTTCTTCGTCGAGTAGCAACCCGAAGCCGTAGCCTGACCACCGAAGAGCCCCAGGGCGAGTTTATTGAGCGACAGCTCGCCACCGCGAATCGACATACCACCCTCCACATCGCTGATGGTCATCTGCTGGAAGAGGATCTTTTTCAGGTTCGTCGAGAGCGACAAATCGAGGTTCTCGGGCACCACAATCACACCCGTCGGAGCCTCCTCCGCGGCCGGAGTCTCGGGGGCGCTCTCCTCCGCTGCGGGGCTCTCCTCCTCCGAACTGATCGATTCCATCAGCTGGTTCAGATTCAGCAACTCGGAATTGACATACAGACGGCCCGTGAGTTTATCGCCACGCAGCAGGTAGCCCAGGTAGTTCGTCAGCTGACCATTGGCCGAGAGGTCACTCTCGCCCACCATGACCGACAACTCGCCGAGGGTCATCGCCGAGGGCGAAATCGTAGCCGCGGCACGCGACAACTGTACGGGGGGCAGCGAGGCCATATCGAGCCCTAACTGCTCCACCACGAAGGTTCCCTTGGCCTGCAACTGCTCGTAGCGCTGCTTCTCCAGGTCGGACATGCGACCTGCGGCCGAGAGGTCTGCCGTAATCGTACCGGCAAGCTGCATATCCTCCAACGGATAGACCTCCTCGATCATCCCCAGATCGACCTTGCCGTTGAGCGTAGCACGCAGCACGGGGTCGGAGATCAGGTTCGTGCCGTAGAAGGTGGCCGATACGCTGTTCTCGGCCATGCGCAACCCGAAGCGCGAAAGATCCACGACCGTGCGATCCATCGCACCGCCTTCGTTCGAGACCTTGGCCACGATGTTGATATCGGTTACCGCCTTCGGCAACGAGGTGTATTGGAAACGACCCTCCTTGACGGCGGCATTCAGCTCAAAGGCGGGCAGCGTCGAACCGCGCATCTCACCCTTGGCCCACACCGAGAGATCCAACTCGCCACCGGCCGTCAGGCGACGGAAATCCTTCGTATAGAAGGCCGGAATGAGCGACAGCACATCCTTAAACTGCACATGCTCCGTACCGAGCTTCAGATCCATCGCCACAGCCTCGTCCTCCAAGAGTTGCGCCCAACCATCCAAGGTCAGCGCAATGGCATTCAGGCGCAAGGTATTCTTCTCAAAGGCAAAGCGCATCTGCTCCAGGTCGGCAGCAATCGTGGCATCAAACTCCAGCTCGGCATCCGAGAGCATCTTGACCACGCCCGAGCGGAGGTTGGTCTGCTGCATCACGAGATTGAGCGAAAGCTCGCTTTGGGCAGCCGACAGATCGCCCTTCAGGCGCAGGTTGAGCGGGCGGGTCGAGAAGGCCATCTTGGTCGAATCATCCTCGTAGCGAATCACGGCATCCGTGATGCGGAAATCCTTCACGGCGAGTTTAAACGACGAGGGGGCAGCCTCCTCGTCGGGTGTGGTCTCTGCCTCGACAACCGCTTCCGACTCCTCCGTAGGCTTCATCACATCCCAATTCACCGCGCCATCAGCCTCCTTGCGGGCATGGATCGCAGGCTCGTCGAGCAACACTTTCTTAATCACGATACCGTCACCGGTCAAAAGCGACAGGGGGCTTACGACGGCCGAGATACGCTCCGCGGCCACAATCGTATCGCCCTCGAAGCGCTCCACGCCCACCAGGGTCAGCCCCTTCAGGTCGAGCGAAGCGTTCGGGAAATGGCGCAAAAGGCTGATGCCGAGCTTCTCGAAATCGAGCTTGGCCTGCAACAGGGCATTGGCCTCGGTCTTGACGATCTGGGCCACCTTGCCACTCAACAGTGACGGAGCAACGATCAGCACGGCGAGCAAAGCGACCAGGCCGATCAGGATGTTTTTAACCAATTTAGTCATGGCTCAAAAAAGTTTATTTGGAACAAAGATAGTATTTTTCTATAAAAAGCGTACTCGGTTGCGGGGAAAAAGATTATCTTTGCATCAATCGAACTACAAACGGGATGAAAAAACTGGTTATCATACCTACCTACAACGAGCGTGAGAATATCGAGGCGATGATCGAGAAGGTGATGTCGCTCGAGGGGGGATTCGATCTGCTGGTCATCGACGACGGCTCGCCCGACGGCACGGCCGAGGTGGTCGAGAGCTATCGCCAGGCCTACCACGGGCGTGTGCATCTGATTCGTCGCGCGGGGAAGTTAGGGCTTGGGACAGCCTACCTCGCCGGCTTCAAATGGGGTCTTGAGGAGGGGTACGACTACCTCGCCGAGATGGATTGCGACTTCTCGCACAACCCCGACGACTTGGAGCGCCTTGTAGCGGCTGCCGAGGCGGGGGCCGATGTCGTAGTCGGCTCGCGCTATGTCAAGGGGGTCAATGTCGTGAATTGGCCCATGTCGCGCCTCTTGATCTCCTACTTCGCATCGAAATATGTCCGCATCGTCACGGGCATGCCGATCCACGATGCCACGGCCGGATTTGTCTGCTACCGTCGCGCGGCCCTCGAAAAGATTCTCAAAAACGAGATCGAGATGAAGGGCTACGGCTTCCAGATCGAGATGAAATATACGGCCTGGCGCTTAGGGCTGAAGTTGCACGAGGAGTCGATCATCTTCACCGAGCGCCGCGAGGGTGCCTCGAAGATGTCGGGCGGCATCTTTGGCGAAGCACTCTTCGGCGTGATGAAATTACGGTTTAAGAAGTTGAAAGTTGAAAGTTAGCTCAACAAAAAGGGAGACAGCCACCAATCGGCCGTCTCCCTTTCCCATTAACCTTACCAACTATCAATTTATCTATCGTTCAAACTCCACGACCAGCACACCGCGCGCCGGAACGGTCGTCTGATCATTCATCTCCACGGCCTCGCCCGTCAGGACATTGCGACCACCCTTCAGCGTCGAGGCAATCTCCTCGTAGTGCGACCAGGGCACCTGCTTCTTGCCACGCGAGTTGTTGGCAAAGACAAAGACTGCCTCTTTGTCCGTATAGCGGAAGAAGGCGTAGGTGTTGTGCTCACGATCCACGAAGTGGAGCGTCTTGCCCTTGTGGATTACCTCCTTCGTCTTGCGCCACTGGAAGATTTTGCGCGTAAAGTCGAAGAGCTCCTTCACGTCACCCGTGCGACCCTCCTCGCTGAAGAGGTTTACCTTATCCTCGGCCCAGCCACCCGGGGTATCGACACGCAGGCCACCGTGGCCCTGCTTCAAATCCACCGAGCGGATCATCAGCTCGTCACCCGTATAGATCTGCGGATAACCGCGCATCGTAGCCAGGAGGGCCATGGCAATCTTCATGCGCCCCACATTGCCACGCAGAATATCGGCCGTGCGCTCCGTATCGTGGTTACCCGAGAAGATCATCATCTTCGAGAGGTCGTGATAGACAAAGTCGTCCGACACGGTGTTGTAGATGCGGATCATGCCGGCATCCCACTTTACCGAGTCAGTGGCCAAAGCGGCGCACATCGCATCGCGCAACGGGAAGTCCATGATCGACGGCAGGTGGGTATCGAAACCATCCTTATTAGGATTACCACCCTGCCAATAAGCCAACTGCGGGATGTCGGCCGTCCAGCACTCGCCCACGATGTTGAGGTTCGGGTACTCGGCCAGCAGCGCCTCGCACCACTCGCTCATCGGCTGCTTCTCGTTGTAGGGGTAGGTATCGACACGCAGACCATCCAGATCGGCCCACTCGATCCACCACACGGCCCACTGCTTGAAATACTGCAACAAGTAGGGGTTATCGAGGTTCATATCGGGCATCGAGGTATCGAACCAACCGCTCTCCTGCAACTTCAGATCGTACTGCGAAGCGTTGGGATCCATGTTGGTCGAGAAGAGGGCATTGGTACGCGTGAAGGTGGGGAATTGGTGGATCCAATCCTCGAACGGCAGATCCTCCATCCACCAGTGGGCAATGCCGCAGTGGTTCGTCACGATATCCATGATGATCTTCAGGTCGCGCTTGTGCGCCTCGGCCACATACTCCCGATACAGTTCGTTCGTACCCATGCGGGAGTCGATGTGGTAGTAATCGGCGCAAGCGTAGCCGTGGTAGGAGTAGACCGGCTCGTTATCCAGCAGCAGGGGCGTAGACCAGATGGCCGTCATACCGAGGTCGGCGATGTAGTCCAGGTGGTCGATCATACCCTGCAGGTCGCCACCGTGACGGCCATGCAGATTCTCGCGGTCGGCCTTCTCGAGCGTATCCTCCGTGCTGTCGATCGCGGGGTTGCCGTCGGCAAAGCGGTCGGGCATCAAGAGGTAGATGGCATCGGCCGTCGTAAAGCTCTCGCGCTCACGCGAACCCTCACGGCGCGCCTCCAACTCATAGGCCACCTTGAACTGCTCCTCGCCACGCGTAAAGACCAGGTAGCGCGTACCCGGCTCGGCCGCAGCATCAATCTCGACATCGACAAAGAGGTAGTTGGGGCTGTCGGCCTTGTGAATCTGCTTGACACGCACCCCCTCGCCCTCGATCTTCAGGTCGTAGGTCGAGATCTCATCGCCCTGCACCATCAACTGCAGGGGAGTCGTCATGCCCACCCACCACGAGAGGGGTTCAACACGCTTTACCTGCCCCACAGCATCCTCGACCGAGGCGGGATCAAATTGCGGAGCTGCCGCACACGAAAGAAGCGTCATAGCCACAAAGGGGATTAAAAGATAGTTCAGTTTCATGCTTGTTTCGTTAAAAAAGGCGTATGGAGGGGCCACAAGGGCACCCTACCATACGCACCCACCAATCCATCGGGGTTTATTTCGTCAAAATCATATAGGCCCAGGGCTCCAGGTGAAGCTCCTTGCCGGCCTCGATCGTAGCCTTCTCGCCCGTCATCGCGCAGGTGTACTCACCGGCAGCCTCCACCGTGGGAATCACCGACTGCGGCTCGGCCGAGAGGTTGAACAGACACAACGTCTTGCTACCCTCCACCTCACGCGTGAAGGCCAGCACCTCCTCAACAACGCCCGTCAGGTAGACAACCTCGCCACCCTTCTCGCCGGCCCAGAGCGACGGAGTCGTGTGGCGCAGCTGATTGAGCGTGCGGTAGAAGTCCGTATACTCGTTTGCCTCCCAAGCCGGGATGGGGTCCTTCTCAAAGAACTCGAAGCGGTGGTCGTAGCCCACCTCCTGACCCGTGTAGATCAACGGCTGCCCCTGCGGCAGGACATAGGTCAAAGCAGCAAAGGTCTTGGCGGCAGCGCCCAGGCGCTCGAACTCGGTACCCGACCACGAGTTCTCATCGTGGTTCGAGGTGAACATGAGCTGGATAGCCTCGCGCGGATACTCGGTCGTAAACTCCTCGATCCACTGCTTCAGATCGCCCGTCGTCTGCTTGCCCTGGGCGATGTTGTTCATCACATCCTTCAATTTCCAGGCGTAGCAGGCATCAAAACCGTCGGCATGGAAGTTCGAGCCCTCGCCCTCGGCCAGGAAGTAAACATCGGGGTTGATGGCACGAATCTCGTTCCACGACTCGGTCCAGAAATCGTCGGGCATCTCACCGGCCACGTCGCAACGGAAGCCGTCCACGCCCTTCTCGATCCAGAACTTCTGCACCTCCTTCATCTCCTTGCGGACATCCTCGCAGGCGTAGTTGAGCTTGGCAATATCCCACCAGTCGTACTGCACAACAGGCTCGCCCACCGAGTCGCGTACATACCACTCGGCCGGCTTCTCCGTTACCCACGCTGCATCGGGCGAGGTGTGGTTGGCCACATAGTCCAGAATCACCTTGAAGCCCAGCTCGTGCGCCTTATTCAGGAAACGCTCGAAATCGGCCATCGTACCGAACTCGGGGTTGATCTCGCGGTAGTTCTTGATGGCGTAATACGAACCCAGCGTACCCTTGCGACCCTTCTCGCCAATGGGGTGAATCGGCATGAGCCAAATGATATCCACACCCAGCTCCTTGAGGAACGGCAGGCGCTCCTCGGCAGCAGCAAAGGTGCCCTCCTGCGTCTGCTGACGCACATTCATCTCATAGACTACCGAGTTGTAAACCCAATCTGCATGGCGATCGGCTACCTCGACACTCGGCTGACCGCAACTCGTAAAGAGCAGGGCACAAACTGCGCCCAACAGGGCGGCAATGTTCCAATTACGTTTCATGGTTCTTCGTTATTTAGTTTTTCGTTAAAATCTCAAATTCGTTACCCGCGAGGTTGATCGTCAGGCGACCATCGGGCGTAAGCTCGAACGTGTGGCCGAAATTGGCCTTGAGCGACTGCTTCATGTCGATACCCGACGGCAGTACACACTCCACCGAGGCATCCTCGTCGCCCGTATTGAGCGCCACGACTACCCACTGACCCATATAGACACGCAGGTAAACCCACACCTTCTCCGTCAGGAGCAGCGTCATCTGATCGCCATACAGCAGCGGCATCTGCGTGCGGCGCAGCTCGGTGAGCTGCTTCGTCAGGGCCAACTGCGCCTGCTCGGCCTCGCTGTAACCCTCGAAACGCATCATGCGGCGGTTGTCGGGATCATTTCCACCCGGCTCGCCATACTCGTCACCCTGGTAGATGCACGGCACACCCGGGATGGTCATATTGAGGGCATTGACCAGCGCCAGCTTCTTGTAGCCGACCGGATCGCCCACCTCGATCTTACGCGTCCAACCGGCCAGCTTGTGGTCCTCGTCGGGATCGAGCGTACCACCGGCCAACGAGATCAGACGACCCTTGTCGTGGTTACCCGTGATGTTACCCATCGTGTGGTGCGCGCCATAGGCGGCAATCGACTGATCAACCACCTGCGCCAACGCCTTGACCGAGTGGCCGCGCGTGAGCACATCGAGAGCCGTGTGATAGACATTGAAGTCGAACTGGGCATTGATCATACCCGTCTTGACATACGAGCCGATCAACTCGGGCGAACCATACGTCTCGCCAATCTGCCAAAGGTTCTTATCGGGCACGGCCCGGCGCATCTTCTTCGTCAGCGTACGCCAATAGTTGAGCGGAATATGCTTGCAGGCATCGTGACGGAAGCCGTCGAAATCGAACTTATTCATCCAATAGACAGCCGAATCGGTCATCGGCTCGACCACCTCCGGGCGCTCGTGGTCGAGGGTCGGGATGTGCTCGTCGAACCAGGTCGTCAGGCGCTGCTCATCCCACAGGCCGAGGTTCTTGCGACCATCGGGCAGCATGAGCGGAGTTACCCAATCGGGGTGCTCCTGCAGCACGGGCGAGTTGATATGCAGGTGGTTGGCCACATAGTCCAGCACCACATTCAGGTTGTGCTCGTGGGCCGTGGCAAGCATTTCGTGCAGCTCCTCCTCCGTACCGAAGCGGTGATCAACGACCGTCGTATAGATCGGCCAGTAGCCATGATAACCCGAAAAACGGGTGTAAGGCTTCTGATTCAGACCCCAGGCATCCTCGGGATTCTGCGTGATGGGCGAGATCCAAATCGTGGTCATGCCCAGATCGGTAAAGAAGCCCTCCTTGATCTTTTGGGTGATACCCTTCAAATCGCCACCCTGGTAGTCGGCCTGGGGAAGTACATCCGTACGGTTGAGCGGCTTGTTATTCTCCGCTTTGCCATCCTTGAAGCGGTCGATCATGAGCGAGTAGAGGATCTGCGCCTCGTGATCGTGGCGCGTCAGCTCATCGGTCGAGGTCACGACACTGCCCCCCGAAAGCGGAATCAGCACATCGTTAAAGAGCCCCTCGGACGAGACGGCGAAGATTCTGAGGAACGAGCGCTCCAGCTGGGCGGCATCGGTCGGGATCAGCACCTCGAACGACTCCTCGCCGCGCACGATGCACTGCTCGGGCAGGCGGCAGTTCTGCCACATGGCCACAATCTCCAACGGGCGCACCGAACTCTCAACGGCCACCATGCGCATCATCTGCCCTGCGGTAAAGAGGCGGGCATTCGTGTTGCGCTCGCCTGCCAAAGCCACGATCGAGCACTTACGACCACCCTTCCAGGCATTGATCGTCGTTGCCAGGGGCTTCTCGGGGCAGGTGACCTCAAATTCCGACCAATCCTCCTTCAGGGCCTTCAGCGTCAGCTGATCGCTCTCCACGGTGAGCGAGTCGGCACCCTCCCAGGTAGGCAGGTAATCGGTCAAAAAGGCGTGTTGCGTGCCTGCCGCAAGGCGCATCGGCACAATCGGAGCCCCCTTGCCTTCGGGAGCCGTTTCGGTGAAGAAATCGCTGTTGCAGGCACCAAGCATGGCCGCAACAAGGATCAACATCAATCTTTTCATAGTTGGTTCTTTTTCGTTTCAGGTTCTTAACGCCCGCTACTCGGCAACATCCTTCATCCAATCGATGCCCTCATGCAGGTTGTTTTGGTTCGTGAAATCCCAATAGGAGTTGTTCTCCCAGGTCGAGCCGTTGGCCCAGGCTGCGGGATAGGTGTAGAAACCGTATTGGCGCGAACCGGCGGTGTCGGTAATCACATCCGAAAGCGACTCCGTACCCCAGGTAATCACACCTGCACCACCGCCGGCCTTCAGCTCCTCGGCCAAGGCCTTGAGCCAGGCGCGCTGCTTGGCTGGGGTGTAATTTACGGCATTCTCCGCATCGTTCCAATCGGGATAATTGTAGGCATTCTGACACCAATCGCCCATCCACTGACCGGCCGCATTGTTGCCCGTCGTGAACGAATAGGCCGTCTCGAGAATCACCGCCTCGGCCTGATAGTCGCTCTTGCAGATTTGAGCCATCTGCCGGATCGACTGGAACGAGCCGAGCTTGTGGCCGATGTTCGTGCCGGGATACCACGACACGCCGATCAGGTCGAAATCCGAACCTCCGGCCCCGACGATCGCCTTGGCATAGGAGTGAATCTTCGAGGGGTCGGCGATGTGGAGCATCGTCTTGACATGGGGATTATACTTCGCGGCATAGGCGCGCACCGCCTCGAAGCCACGCTTTAAGAGGCGGCCCGTGCGTGCACCGTCCGATGCGGCACTTGCCGAGGGCTTCAGGAAGCCGATATTGACCTCATTACCCACCGCCACCACGCGCGGATAGATCTCCTCCTGCTCAGCCAACTTGACCAGCGTTTCATAGACCCACTCGTAGAGCTTATCGCCCAGCTCCGTCTCCGAGAGGGCTGCCCACGCTGCGGGGACAATGTTGTGATGGGTCGTACTCTCGGTGTAGCTGTCGGCATCGGGTTTGAGCGTCAACAAGAGATCCATCTGATTGGACTTTGCGCGCTTGGCATCCTTGACGACAGCCTTATAGTCGGCCCAATCGATCGTCTGCCCCTCAAACTTCGGGAAGGCCTCGTAGTTGAGCTGCAGGCGCACGATGTTGGCCCCGTGATTCTTCATCGAGAAGTAGGGATCGGTCTCCTTACCACCCTCCCGATACTGCATGCCGTAGCCCTCCAGGAAGGAGGCAAACGACATCGTAGAGCCCTTCATAAAGCCCGTCGAGAAGTATTCGGGGGTTACAAGCGGCAGATCGGGGTTCGGATCGGGGTTTGGGGTCGGATTGGGCGTAGGGGTGGGTTCGGGCTTGGGCTGAGGCTCCTCGCCATCATCGCCACCACCGCATGCCACCAGGGCGGCAGCAAGCATCACCATCGACAACCAACGACGCAGATTCATCCAATTCATCGTTCTTGCACTTATTTAAGGAGGAATACAACCGTCGAGAAGCCCGGCATCTTGACCGTCTTATCGACCAGGGCGATATCGCCACCGACAACCGCCACAGCCTTATCCACCGTATCGTTAATCGTCACCTCGATCGGCTGACCGGCCACGTTGTGCATCACGAGCAACTTCTGACCCTGATACTCGCGGTAGAAGGCCGAGAGGGCTGCCGGATAACTCGTCGATGCGTAGCAGGGGGTCATCGTACCCAGCTCCGTCATGGCGGGATAGATGTTTCGAAGCTGACCCAGCACGCGGTAGGTGCTCAGGATCGAGTTGGCGTTCTTCTCCAGATCGGCCACCGTATTGAGCTTCTCGAACGAGGGGAGCAGGGCACCCGTGTACTTCGGATACTCGGTCGTGCTCCAGCGCATCGGCTGACGGATGTAGAGGTCATTTGCCTCCTTCGAGCCCGTGTAGCCCAGCTCCTCGCCGTAGTAAACAACGGGGCGACCCGATACGGTCAGCAGCAGAGCACCCGCCATGCGCATACGGTTAATGTTACCCTCCAGGTCCTCGCCGGCGCGGTTCTCATCGTGGTTCGTCAGCTTCACGGCATCGATGTAGGTCGATTTGGCTGCGGTGAGCTGCTGCTGGAAGCCCTTGAGCTTCGTAGCCACATTGCGACCCACACCCGTCTTCACATCCTCGCGGATATTCCACCAGAAGTCGAAGTTGAAGCACGAGAGGGGCGTATTGCGGGCAAAGCCCGACACGACACTCGTACCGTCAAAGATCTCGGCCACCAGGTAGAGATCCTTGCCGTTGTACTGCGGCGTGGTCTTGTAGTAAGCGTTCAGATCCGCGTGGAAATTCGACCAGAAGGTGTAGTCGCGCGAGTCGATCGACCAAATACCGTAGACATGCTTCGCCGCATCGAGGCGGAAACCATCCACACCCTTATCCAGCCAACCCTTGGCCGAGGCGATGATGTGCTGATAGGGCTTGTTCTGGCGCAGGTCGCCGATCACGCCGTAGTTCAGCTCGGGCATCCACACACCGAAGATCGGGGCGAAGATCTTGAGCGACAACATATCCTCGAACTGCAAATCGGCAGCCGTCGAGTTGTTCAGCGGATACTCCTTGCCGAGCGTAATGGGCGTGCCGTTACCACCCCACTTCGTACCGCCATCCCAGGTGGTGTTCGAGGTGCGAACCAGAAAGCCCCAGGGCGAGTTGAAATCGCAAACGAGCTCGTAGATGCCGTTGCCCTTGTCGTACATGCGATGGGCAGCACCCTCGGCACCATACCAGAGGAACATATTGACCTTCGTGTCCGTGTTGTCGGCCTGGGCAGCCTCCTCCGTGTTCTCCACCTTGACGGTCGAGGGCTTGCCGTTCGAGGTCTTAATCGTAAACTTATAGCGGTGGGTCGTCGTCACGGGATCGCTCATGCCGTCGGGCGTTTTCCAATCGTCCGCGGTGTAGGTCGAAACCATCGGGAACTTACCCGCAGCCACATCGGCAGCCGGATTATACGAGAGGTTGTAGTAATTCCACGTTGCGCTCTTCTCGCCATTGGCCAACGCATCGGTGTACCAGGGGTGACCCTTACCCGTGTGGTTTACGACATAGTCGAGGTAAACCTTGATGTTCTTCGCGTGAGCCGCCTTAACGAGGTTCTCGAAGTCGGTCATCGTACCGAACTTGGGATTCACGGCCGTGTAGTCCGTCACATCGTAACCGTGGTACGAATCGGCCGGATGAATCGGCGAGAGCCAGATAGCACCTGCACCGAGCGAGGCGATGTAGTCCATCTTCTGCGTAACACCGTTGAAGTCGCCCATGCCGTCGCCGTCGCCGTCGGCAAAGGCATAGACCAGCACCTCGTAGATCATCTCACCGCGCGTCTTGCCGTCCCACTGGTCGGGCTGTGCCACCAGGTAGTCCGACGAGGCGGCGTTGGCAGCCTGCGTTACCGTAATCGACTTCGAGTAACCACCTGCAGCCGTTACAACCAACTCGGCCGAACGCTCCTTGCCCGTGTTGGCCGGCACGACCAACTTGGCCACGGTCTTACCCTTCGAACCCTGCTTGGGGTTCAAATTACACCATGCGCCCGCGCTTACCGACCACGAAGCGGGAGCTTCAATCGTTACATCCTGCTGACCGCCCTCGGCCCCAAAGGTAAATGTCGAGGGCGACACGATCAGCTCAGTAGGGGTTTGCGGCTTTTCGGGTTCATCCGTGCCGCCATCGCCACCGCAGGCCGTCATCAGGGCCAGGGCAGCCACCAGCAACGAGAGTTGCAGGTAATCAAAAATTCGCTTCATAACCTAAACTGTTTTTTATTTTGTCTGGTGACCGAGGTGCCGATCAAAGCACCTCGGCCTATACACGACCCACCAACCTACCTTACCCAAGGTCGTGGATCGGAAAAGCTGCTTACTGGGCAGGCGTCCACTTGATATCAAAGATGTTGATACCACTCTTCATACTGTAGATCGAAACAATCGAATTAGCAGCTGCCTTCGAGCAATCTACGGTATAAATGGTGCGCGAATCGGGATCGGCGAAATAGCCATCCGAAGCCGTATCGGTACCATCGATAGCAACACCCATCTTGCGGGTCTCACCCTCCTTGTAACCACTGGCCTGCATATCAACCATCAGCGTACCGGGGCCCGATACCGTCAGCAGGAATACGCACTTCTCAGTGGCGTTACCCGAACCACTCAACTGAACTCGGCAGTTGGGATCGCTACCACCGAACTTCACGCCCTTGCCCGAGCCTTTGCTGAACTGGAGACCATTACCGCAATCGATGTACGCATCGGACGTCTCGCCCGTGCCATACTTCTCCTGCATAGCCTTCCATACATCATTGCCCCACTCCAGCACCGTTGCGGGGGTCGAGGGGGTCTCTACGATCTTCTCTACCTTAATCTTGGCAGGCTGCGAAGGAATGACACCCTTGTCGTCGGTTGCGGGGGTGAAGGTTACCTTATAGTTGCCGTCCTCGGCTACATAGATGTTGCCTGCACCGCCACCGCAAATCAGGTCGTTATCGACACCCGTCGTCAGGGCACCCGAAGCAGCAAGACCCCAGTTGTAGCGGTCATCCCACTCCTTCTCTGCCGTAGGAGTCTTACGCACCTTGAAGCCCTGAGCAGCGGTCAAAGCCACGCTCTCGATGGTGTAAACACCACCGGCCTGCTTCGTGAAGAGGATGTCGCCCGTAGCCGACCAACCGGTCATATCGCCCACCAGGCCAATCGAGATATCCTCACCGCCGGGGGTCGGATAGGTCACCTGACCTACTGCCTCGATCAGCAGCTCGCTCGTTGCGGCATAGAAGGTGATGTTGAAGGTACCCGTAGCGGGCATTACGATATTGCCACCGCTGGTCGAAACGGCAAACTTCTGGTCCAGAGCCACCGTAGCGGCTGCACCATAGGCAACTGCCCAAGCGTAGTCCTCGGCAATCTTGAACTCGTCGTAAGCATTCAGCGTGATGTTCGAGAAGGTGTAGGTATCCGTAGCCGATGCGGTCATAGCGTAGGCCGTATCAGTAACATTCCAACCATTAAACGAGCCTACGAGGTTGTAGGTGTGAGCGGCGGGAGCGGGCGTACCCGGAACCTCACCTGCGTTCATCACATAAGCCGTAGCCGTCGTGGGGTTGAAATAGATGTCGAACGTACCATCCACCGAAACGGGGATGTTGGCACCCGGCTGGATGAGCGAGATAGCCTCGCCGATGGTTACCGTCGTAGCGGCATCCACACCCCAGCAGTCAGCATCGGCCCACGAGTGGTTCTTCTTGAACTTGAAGCCGTTGCCTGCAACGATAGCCTGGTTCTTCAGCACGAAGAAGCCGTCACCGTTATCGGTCATATCCGTCTCACCCCAGCTGTTGAAATCACCGGCTACCGAGTAAACGGTCTCGGTCGGCGTGGGAGGAACAACCGGCTCGCCTGCATCGGCGGGGGTCTTGCCCGGGGTCATCACATAGAGCTTCAGGTCGGCAGGATAGAAGTAGAGGTCATAGGTACCTGCAGTCTCCACCATCATATCCTTGCTACCACCGCCGTTCACCAGCGTAATCTCGCTGTCGATAGCTACGATACCGCCATTGAGCGTACCATAGTTCTCGGCATCGTTCCACTCATCGTTAGCGCGGATCTTGAAGCCCTCGCTTGCACCCAGTGCCTGACCGAGCAGTACATGCTCGCCCGTGCCCTTGTCGGTGAACTTCACGTCGGGAGCAGCCCAACCGTTGAGTACACCAACCAGACCGTAGATCGACTCGCCCGTCGGCAGGTTCTCACCTGCAGCCACGGCGATCAGCTCCTTGGTCTTGGGATAGAAGTAGAAGTCATACGAACCGGCAGCCATCGACATATTCTTACCACCGGCTACGAGCGTAACCTTCGAACCTGCAGTCAGGGCATAAGGCTCGGTCTCACCCTCGCCACCATAGTTCTCATTCCAATCCTGATCTACGCGGATCTTGATCTGATCCTCGGCCTTCAGCGTGACATTCTTCACAACCTTGTAATCCTTACCCTCAACAGCCTCGAATACCAGATCAGCCGTCTCGCCCCAGTTGTTGATCGTACCAACCAGGCCGTAGTTCTTCGTCATCGGATCCTCGATAACCACATCACCCGTCTTGGCGAAGGTCAAGGCGTAGTTAGCGCTCGTCGAGAGATTCATCGTTACATCGTATACACCCGGCTCCGACGGAATATCCGAGCCACCGAAGGTCATATCGTTCGGATCGCCACCCAGGTTGTAGGCATAGGGATCCTCCCACGGGTTGCCCCAGTTGTCGTTCACACGCACCTTGTAAGCACCCTCGCCCAGCGTAACGCCCTTGAGCTCCATAGCACCGGTCTCGGGGTTGTACTCGAAGTTCGTCTGGCCATCCCAGCCCTTCTCCGTAGCCGAACCGATCAGACCGATCGACGAAACGGGAGCCATCGTGAGCTGTGCGGCAGCCAAATCGAGGTAGAATACGAACGTACCCTCAACACCACCTGCACCATCGGCCACCTGCATCATGTTACCTGCCGAAGCGCTGATCGAGAAGGTGTAAGGCTCGGCCTCCGAAGTAGCCGTACCACCCATCCAAACAACCGACTGGTCCTTCGGGTTGGTGTAGATCACCTTAAAGCCCCACTCCTGACCATAGATCGAAACCACACCGTGGTAAACACCCGTGTTGGCATCGCCCTTGAGGATCGGCAGTGCGCTCTCCGTGTTCCAAGCGTGGCCACCGAAGTCACCGCAAAGCTGTACGAACTCGGGATACGAGGGGGTATAGGTCGTTACCGTAACCGTTACGGCCGTCGACTCGAGCTGGGGAGCACCCTCGCCCTCGAGGTACGACGTAACGATGAACTGAACATCGCTGGCAGCATCCTTCGGGCAACCCAGCGCGATGAGCGTCGAGTTCAGCGTCGAGGGAGCCATCGAGAACTTCTGGGCAGCCATACCGCTGGCCAGCTCCTGACGAGCACCGTCGTTGTAAACGATCTCCACCTTGTAGAGCGGGTTCGTGCCATACTCGAAGCGGGCAGCCGTCCAGTTGATCAGCTCGATATCCTCGGTCAGGGCATCGGTCAGTACGACACCACCCTCGGCGCCCTCGGCTACCGATACGATGGCGGGTACATAGTCGCCATAAACGAAGACATTCATCGTGATCGACTCCGACTTAACGACCGTCACGCCGTTGTCGGCAGCTACATACATGCCGATCGAGAAGTTATCGTTGGGCGTCAGACCGAAGCCGTTCAACAGCTGCGTGCGGAAAGCATCCTTACCGGCCGTGAAATAGGTACCGTTGGTGGTCGTGAGCGAAACCTCCTGACCGTCCAGCGTAGCATAGAGCGTGTACATCACATCGTTGCCCATACCGCGAGCCTCCTTCCACGAGAAGGTGATCGTCTCGCTGAGCGTGTTCTCCGTCAAAAGGATGTCGGCGTGCGCATCCATGACCGGAGCCGTAGCCTCTACACCGTAGAGATCGGCGGGATCCTTCTCACAAGCCGTGAAGGCCATCACGCCGGCTACCAGAGCTACTAAATATCTGAAAACTTTCATGTTTGCTTTGTTGTTGTTAAAAACGGTGAGGGGGCTTCGACCGCGGGGGCTTCAGCCCCACTCATCCGTCGTGTTTTGACTCTACTTACTTACTGTACTTCATAGGTTACAACCCACGGCGTGCAGTTGGCGTGCAGACAGATCACTGCATTCGAGGGGCAGAGGATGTTACCTGCACCCTGAATCAGCTCGAAGCCCTCGGGATAGAGCTCCGAAGCGTCCGTACCACCACCGTAGTTTACATCCCAGCTGTTGTTCAGGCGGAACTTGAACTCCTGACCTGCATCGATAGCCGACGGGGTCTTCCATACGTTGGCTGCTGCATCGTAGGTCATCACCATCGGATCCGACCAACCGTTGAACGAACCCATGATATCTACCTGCGTGTACTGCTTGGCATCGATAGCCATGTTGTTCAGGTCGATCGTGATGAGCCAGATACCGGCGGGCAGCAGCAGGTTACCGTCGCTCGACGACTCGAACTGGGCACCCAGGGTCGAGAAACCGCCATAGCCCAACTCGCCACCGTCCCAAGCGCGGTTCGGCAGCACCTTGAAGCCCGACATACCCGGCGTGTTGGTAGCATCCTCGGGCAGATTTACCAGGGCCTCGTAGATGTTCGAGCCACCCTTGTTCTCCCAAATCTCAACGGCGTTACCGGCATCCCAGCCATTGAACACACCGCAGAGGTGATACTTACGCATGGCAGCCTTGAAGGTCTGCACCGAGAACGAGATCACGTTCGACTTCTGCGTGCTCATCTCCGAAGCACCGGCAAAGGCGATGATATAGGCATTGATCACGGCCGACTCGTTGGCGGCAACGCCCAGACCATTGACGATTTTACCATTCAGATCCGACTTCTTAATCGTGATAGCGGGATAGTTCGACTCGGCCACGAAGACCTCCGTACCATCCTTCTCAAAGTAGAGTTTGTAGCTGATAGCTACCGGCTGACCGAAATCGGCCTCCGAGCAGGTGAAGGTTACCGCCTCCTTTTCTACGTTGTCGGCATTGACCACGATGTCGCCCTGCTCACTGAGCACCGGAGTCACGAACTCCGACTCGGGGGCGAGCTTAACCTGCTCCACGTCCGTCTCACACGAAGCAAACGTAAACGCTGCCATGGCGAGGGTCGCAAGATATTTCATGTATTTCATAATCTTTTCGTTTTAAGCGTTTAATATCTGTTTCGCTTCGATTAATAACCCGGGTTCTGTACCAGGTTGGGGTTGGCGATCAGGTCGGTCGTGATGATCGGGAACACCTTCAGGTGATCCGACAGAGCCACGGCACCATTCTCGATACCACCCTTGTAGGGCCAGGGGAACGAAGCCGACGTGAAGTGACCGTAGCGGATCAGGTCTACACGACGGTGGCCCTCCCAATAGAGCTCACGCGTGCGCTCCTTGAGGATGTAATCCAGGTCGATCGTCAGCGGCATATCGGCCACGCCGTTGGCGCGCTCACGCAGCTCGGCGATGCGCTTGTAACCGGCGCTCGACGAGGTCAGCGAACCGCCATTGAGACGAGCCTCGGCCTCGGCCGAAATCAGGTACATCTCAGCCAGACGGAAGATCGGGAAGTCGGCCGACGAGAACTCGATATCGAGCTCAATGAGGTTCGGGCGGTTATCCGAAGTCAGGGGAACCCACTTCAAGCAAGCCCAACCGGTCGTAATATCGGCAACCTCGTTCTCGAACTTCTGGCTGAAGCCGGCGTTGGTGAACATGGCACGCTTATCGTTGACCTCGCGGTCGTAGCCCCACGACGTGTTCTGACCCCACTCAACACCCTGAAGAGCGAAGTTCTCCTGTACAAACTCATCGGGAACATGGTAACCATTCCACTGGTTCTTATAGATGTCGCTCGAGAAGCCGAACATCGACGATACGATGGTACGCAGGTCGCTGTTCACCGTAGCATAGAGCAGGTGGGTCGTACCACCCCAGCTCTGGGTCGTCTGAGCATCGTAGATCGAAGCTACGATAAACTCGTTCTGGGCGCCGTTGGTCGAGTTGTCCTGACGGAACAGGTTGGCATACTCGGGGCAAAGCTCATAGCCACCCTCCGCAATTACCTTCTCGGCAGCCTGCTGTGCATCAGCCCAGCGAGCCGTACCGGTGTAAACCTCGGCGTTGAGGTACATACGAGCCAGAACAGCCCAGGCAGCACCCTTCGACAGACGCGGATATGCTACGCGCTGTGCGGGCAGATACTCATCCTTCGTGAGCTCCAGCAGCTCGTTCTCGAGCCAAGCAAAGAGACCCTCACGACCCAGCTGCTTCGGGAAGTTGGTCGAACCGATGTTCTCGGGCAATACCAAAGGAGGATTGCCATAGAGGTCCATCAGAATCTCATAGTAGATGGCACGCAGCAGACGCATCTCGGCGCGGTAAGCGCGTACATCCGAGAGCTTCGACTCGTGACCACGGCCCGATACGGCACCGTCGCCCGAAACCGTCTCATCGAGGAACTGGTTGCAGATAGCCACACCCTTCAGACCACGCAGGTAAACGGCCATTACGGCAGCATTCGTCGTCGTCCACTTGTTGTACTGCAGACCATCCACATAATCATCGCCCCAAATACACTTCAGGCCATCGACCGAAAGCTCGTTGAGGAACATATACTGACGGGTGAACTCACTCTGACCGGCATCCGATACGGCGATATCCGACGAACCCGGATCACCCTGCGATACGAGCGAGAAGTAGCTGTATGCATAGTTCACATACTGATCGTAGCTCTCCGGCTTCTCGAAGGCCTTGTCGGCCGTGATGGTCGTATCGGCCAGCGGCTCGGCATCCAGGTCACCCAAGCAAGAGGTGATCATCGCAGCCGAGGTCAGAAGCGCTACACTATATAATAAGAACTTTTTCATAATTGCAGTGCTTGGTTTGATTAGAAGTTAATGTTCAGACGCAGCGTGTAGAGACGAGGACGCGGGATAAGCGTGCTGTATACACCGTCGGCGTTGTTAACCTCGGGATCCAGACCCGAGTAGTCGGTGATCGTAAATACGTTCTGGCACGAAGCAGCCACGCGGATATTCATCTTCGACTTGCCTACCTCACGGAAGGTGTAACCGAGGTTGATATCATCCAGGCGGAAGAACGATGCGTTCTCAATGAACATATCCGAGTAGGCCTGATCGGTCGAGGTGTTGCCCGTGAAGCCCGTGCGGAAGTTGTACTCGTTGAGGTTGCGCAGGTAGTTGTAAGCCAGCGTACCGCAGTAGGTCGACGAGTTATCGACTGCCAGCTTGTTGATGGCGTAGTTGCCGATCGTACCGTGGCCGTTGAAACCGAAGTCCCAATTCTTGTAGTTGAGCTGCATCGAGATACCGTAGTAGAAGTCGGGCGTAGCCGAGCGACCCGTGATGTACTTGTCATCCTCGGTGATCTGACTATCCTCGTTGCGGTCGATGAAGGTGTTCATGATGGGCTTACCGGCGGCATCATAAGCCTGCTGGTAGAGGTAGAAGGTGTAAGGCGAGAAGCCCTTGTAGTGTACCGACGAGTTACCGCCCGTACCCGAGAGCGACGAACCTACCTTCACGAAGTTGTCGTTCAGGTCACCAATCTCGGTCTGCTGCCAGGTACCATTGAGGTTGATCGTCCAGTTCCAATCCTCGGTCTGTACGGGGATCAGGTTCAACGATACCTCGACACCCTGGTTCACCATCTCACCGATGTTCGACATCAGGCGGTTCGTGAAGTTCGAGCCGGTCGGTACGTCAATCTCCGACAGCAGGTCGGTCGTGTGACGGTAGTAGTAATCCACAGCACCATTGATGCGACCCGACAGGAAGCCGAAATCGATACCGGCATTGTAGGTCGTCGTGGTCTCCCACTTGATACCCGAGTTGTAGGCCTGCGGAGCCAGCGTACCGCCGATGCCCGGCATATACTGCGTATTACCGTTGTTTACATACTGATAGAGCGGAATGTGGGGATAGTAGTTATCGCCAATATCCTGCTGACCGGTCTGACCCCAACCCAGACGGAGCTTGAGGGCCGAGAGGGCCTTCGAATCCTGGAGGAACTGCTCCTGAGCGATGTTCCAGGCAAAGGCAGCCGAGGGGAAGAAGCCCCAACGGTTATCCTCCGAGAAGCGCGACGTAGCATCCTCACGCACGGTGAAGGTGAACAGGTAGCGCGAGTCGATCGAGTAGTTGATACGACCGAAGAACGAGATCAGGTAGTACTCCTTCGGATAGGGCTTGCGCGACTCCTCCGTGGAGCTCGACGAGTGGAACTCGTCACGGTTGGCGTTGTAGTAACGCAGCGACTGCGTCTTGACGAAATTGCGCTGCCACGAGTAACCACCCATCACATCCAGACGGTGGATACCGAACTCCTTGTTATAGTTGGCATAGAACTCCAACAGGGTGTTGGCGTTGTAGGTACGCCAGTTCGAGAACGAATCCTCGGCACCCGACTTCAGGTTGGCATACGAACCAAGCGTGTTGTACTGCGTACCCTGCGACTCGGCTACGTCATAACCCAGGTTCAGGTTCAGACGCAGATCCTCCAGACCGTGGATCTTATAGTCGAGCTGTACGTTACCGATCGAACGCCAGGTCGACGAGTAGTTTACATAGTCGTTCAGGCTCGACATCGGGTTCGTGTTGGCATTCTTCTCGGGGTTGAAGTTGCCGGCCTCGTCGATAATACCCCAGTTGAAGTAACCGTTGGCAATCGACTTATTTACCGTACCATCAGCGTTGAGGAAGTGAACCGGCTTCGTGGGGTCATACGACAGGGCATCGCCCACGGCGTTGTTCGTCCAGTTCGACTTGTTGTACAGACCCTTCACATTCAGGTTCACGGTCAGGTGATCGTCGAAGAACTTCGGAGCGAGGTTCACGCTGGCATTTACACGCGTGTTGTCACCACCCTTTACCGTACCCTGATCGTAGTTGGCACCTACCGAAACACGATAGGGGAAGTTACCCTTCTCGTTGTTGCCGTAAACCGACAGCGCGTGGTCGGTCGAGAAGGCCGTGCGGTAGATCATATCCTGCCAGTTGGTGTCATAGATCTTACCGTTGTAACCCAGCAGCGACTGGATCTTCTCGGCATCCGAAGCGTTGGTCTGATATACATTGGTCATGTAATCGGCATACTCCTGACCCGAAAGAACATCAATCTCATCCGAGTTGTTCTTCACCGTGTACGACGAGTTGTAGCTTACCTGCATCTTCTGGCCCTTACCCTTCTTCGTGGTGATGATAATCACACCGTTCGAAGCACGCGAACCGTAGATAGCCGTAGCCGAAGCATCCTTCAGCACGGTGTAGGTGTCGATGTCGTCGGGGTTCACGGTAGCCAGCGGGTTACCCATACCGGCACCACCATCGCCCGTCACGGGCACACCGTCGATCACGATAAGCGGGTTGTTCGAGGCGTTGAGCGAAGCGTTACCACGGATGCGGATCTGTGCACCGGTACCCGGCTCACCCGAAGCGGGCGTTACCAACAGACCCGGCACCTTACCCAGCAGCAGCTGATCGGGCGAGGTCACCGCACCGCGGTTCACATCCTCGGCCTTGATCGCTACAACCGAACCGGTCATATCGCTCTTCTTCACGCCACCATAACCGATCACGACGACTTCGTCGAGGGTCATCAGGTCCTCCTCCAGCGTCAGGTTCTTCAGCAACTCCGACGAGGCAACCAGCTCCACGGTCTTATAACCGATGTAGCTGACCGAGACAACCGAATTGGCGTCTTTTACATTCAGTACGTACTGACCGTCGATGTCGGTCGTCGTACCGTTCACGGTACCTACCTCGATGATCGTAGCTCCGATCACGGGGATACCGGCGGCGTCCACCACGACGCCCTTCACCTCGTACTTGCCTTGGGCAAGCGCGAGATGCGGGGTAACGATGCCCAGTAGCATCATACCCAAGCACATTGCGAGAAATTTTCTCATAGGGCTTTTTTAGTGTTAGTTAATAAATTTGGTTATAGAAATTGTTTATATATGTTCCTTGTAAGGGAATTGAGTGTTCTACCACTTACGCCTTCTTGGTCTGGATACCGATCACGGCCACCGCACCCAAGAGGAGCGAGACACCGGCTACGACGAGCATCATGATCTGCTCGCCACCGACCATCTTCAGCAGCACGCCACCGATCAGGGCGGCGATGATCTGCGGCAGGCAGATCGTGCAGTTGAACAGACCGAGATAAGCGCCCATCGAGCTACCCGAAAGCGAGTTGGTCAACAGGGCAAACGGCATGGCCAGCATGGCGGCCCAACCGCAACCGATCAGCAGGTATGATATAAATAATAAGTATTGGTCGTGAATCATGGCCGTCGAGATAAAGCCCAGACCGCCCAGCACAAGGCTCACGGCATAGCCCACCTTGACGTTCTTAAACAGGGGCAGCACCATGGCCCAAAGGATCGAACCCACGGCCTGCACGGCAAACAGTACGCCGACCCAGTCACCGGCCGCCTGGTAGCCTGCCGAAGCGACATCCTTCGTACCCCAAATCGTCTCGGCGATACCGCCGTTCGTGTAGGTCCACATATAAAGGAAGGCCACCCACGAGAAGAACTGCACCAGACCGATCTGCCAGAAGGCCTTCGGAGCGTGCACGAGGAGCTTCACAAGACCGGGCTTCTCCTGCTGCTCCTCCTCTTTTTCCGTCAGGTTATGGAATGCGGCATACTCTTTGGGGTCCATCTCCTTGACCGTGGCACCCGTGTAGAGCACACAGAGGATCAGGATGGCGGCACCTACATAGAACGAGTAGATCACCGAGTCGGGAATCACGCCCTCGGGAGCCACATTCGAGATACCGATCCAGGTAAAGAGGTAGGGGAAGAGATAGCCCACCAGCGAACCGGCGTTGCACAGCAGCGACTGGATCGAGTAGGCCTTGGCCTTTTGGCGCTCATTGACCATATCGCCCACCATCATCTTGAAGGGCTGCATGGCCATATTGATCGACGTATCGAGCAACATGAGCATCACCAGGCCGAACGACATGGCCATCTTGACGGTCAGGCCGAGCGAACCGGCATTCGGGAGGAAGGCCATCACGGCTACGGCCACCAGGGCACCCAGGTAGAGGTAGGGCTTACGACGGCCCCAACGGCACCAGGTCTTATCGCTCCAGGTGCCGACCAGCGGCTGGACGATCATACCCATCAACGGGGGCAGAATCCAGAAGAAACTCAAATCGTGGGGATCGGCGCCGAGCGTGGCGAAGATACGGCTGATGTTGGCGCTCTGAAGCGCATAAGCGATCTGAACTCCGAAGAAACCGAAGCTCAGATTCCACATCTGCCAAAACGACAGGTCACGTTTTTGCATATTTTAGGTTTTTACGTTTAGTTTTTTTGGTTTGGTAACACAAATATACGCGGGCGCGCCCAAACGGCCAATTCACCTCCGACGAATGGCGAAATCGGAGCGACGAACGGACGGATGGGACGGACGAAAGTTTGAGCAAAAGGGGCTATTTTGGCACTAATCGAAAAATAATTTGCAAAAAAGACAAAAAATGCATACCTTTCGTATTCGGAAAAAGTGCAAAACCGATTCATGAAACAAGCTTCGATCTCCACGCCGTGGATTATCCACCTCTTCGCCCTGGCTCACGCAGCGATTGCCATCCTGAGCCGCATGGCCGATTATGTGGATGATGTGCCTTTGACGATCCTGACCCTGGCCATGGTCGTCATCATCGCCATCCGCCACCACATACAGGCCGAGATGATCGCCGTTCTGGCCCTTGTGGGTACCTTTGCCGGCTACCTCTTCGGCTCGTTTGGTGCTTCGCTTGTGGCCCGCATCATCTCCGACGAGGTGCTGGCTCCCGCCCTGACGACAGCCCTCTTCACCGAGCTGCTCGGTTGGGGCGTCTACGCCTTTGCCCGTCTGCGCGAAACGCACAGCGAACGGCGCATCAGCTGGTCGCCCCCCATTGCGCAGATCATCGTCATCGTGCTGGCGATTCTCCTCTTCCGCATCTCCTACACACTGATTTTCAGCTCGGTATACTTTGCACAAACCTCCATCGCCACGGAGCTGAACCACCTGCTCGACAACACGGTGGCCATCCTCCTGCTGCTTTGCGGCAACATGCTCTTTGTCAGCGTGCGGGCGCATCTGTTCGATCGTACGGAGTGGCGTTTTATCGGTACGGTCGTGCTGACAATCTGCTTCTCGGCGCTGATCACCCTTCTGGTCTATTACGAATTTCCGCACGGCAACGAGAAGATCTTCGCCATGCTGCCCTTCCTGAGGCTCTACGCCGTGATTCTCCTGTGCGACATCGTGGTCTACGCCCTCTTTAAGTTGGTGGCCTATGTGCTCACGGCCCAGGCCGAGCTGCATGCCGAGCGAGGCAAGAAACATCGGGCGCAGTTCCGCTACAACAAGCTCAAGATGCAGATCAACCCGCACTTCTTGTTCAACTCGCTCAACATCCTGGACTACCTGGTGCAGGAGGAGCAGACCGACCGCGCCTCGGCCTTCATCCGCAAGTTGGCCGACTGCTACCGCTATATGCTGAAGAACGAGGACGAAGAGCTGGTAACGCTGCAAGAGGAGCTGACCTTTGCCCGCAAGTATGGCGAGTTGTTGCAGGAGCGCTTCACGAGCGGATTCAATGTCCGCTACGAGATCCCCTCCGAGGTGCTCATGCGCCACATCGTCCCCTGCGCCCTGCAGCTGCTGATCGAGAACGCCACGAAGCACAACGCCGTCAGCGCCGAAGCGCCCTTAGAGGTTGTCATTACGATCGAGGGGGATTACCTGCGTGTCAAGAACCGCCTGCAGCCCCGCCTGAGCAAGCAACCCTCGATGGGCAAGGGGCTGAAAAACATACGCCAACAATACCTCGACCTGGCCGACCAACCGATCCGGGTCGAGCAAACCGAAGATGAATTTATCGTAGAACTTCCGCTGTTATGACACCCGTATACAATGTTCTGATCGTCGAAGACGAACTTCCGGCCCAGGCCAACCTGAAGCGTGCCCTGGAGCGTCGTTTTGAATCGCTGCGCGTCATCGGCCTGCAAAGCTCCGTGCGCGGCACGTTGGAGTGGCTGCGCGATAAGGCCAACCACGCCGACATTATCTTCATGGATGTCGAGCTCTCGGACGGCATGTGCTTCGACATCTTTACAGAGACGGAGGTCCGCGCCAAGGTGGTCATCACGACCGCCTACGACAACTATGCCGTGCGCGCCTTCCGCATCAACAGCATCGACTACCTCTTAAAGCCGATCGACCCGGCGGAGTTGGAGGGGGCTGTGGAGCGCTGCATCCGTGCCCTGAAGGCGGAGGAGCAGAGCGCTACGCCCGCCACGCAACCGATTGACATCGAGGCGCTGAAGAGTGCCCTTACGGGGGGGGGTGAGGCAACCTATCGCAAACGCTTCGTGGTTCGTTTCGGCGATCGTCTGTCGGTCATCGAGACCACGCAGGTGGCCTACTTCTACGCCGAGGACAAGAGCACCCACCTGGTGACGAACGAGGGGCGACGCTACATCCTCGATCAGTCGCTCGACCAGCTCTCCGAGGAGCTTTCGCCGGCCGACTTTTTCCGCATTTCGCGCAACTGCACCGTCTCGATCCGAGCCATTGCAGGCATCTCGAAACATCCATCCAACCGTCTAAAAGTCAATCTGATACCCAAGCCCGACTTTGAGGTATTCGTATCGCGTTCGCGCACGACGGACTTCATGACCTGGCTCGAAGGCAAATAAAAAAATCCGACTACACTCCATGAAACACTTTTTGCTGACCCTTTGCGCCCTCTGCGCAACCCTCTCGCTCGCAGCCCAGGAGGCGCTGCAACCCAACTCGTTACCCACCTCGCCCGAGCAACACGCCGACCGCTCGGTTACCTTCCGCTATACGGCACCCGAGGCGAAGAGCGTGGCCGTCGTGGGTGATTTCGCCACCGAGAAGCTCTCGATGACCCGCAACGCCGAAGGGATCTGGGAGGCAACCACACAACCCCTCGATTCGGAGCTTTACAGCTACTCGTTTGAGGTGGATGGCGTGCGCGTAATCGACCCCTCGAATGTGCACACCGTGCGCGACATTGCCACCGTCTCGAACCTCTTCATCGTCAGTGGCGAACGGGGTGACCTATACAGCGTGCAGGATGTGCCGCACGGCACCCTCTCGAAGGTGTGGTACCCCTCGCCCACACTCGGCGTCGAGCGCCGCATGACGATCTACACCCCGCCCGGCTACGAGGAGGGCAAGGGGCGCTATCCGGTCCTCTACCTGCTGCACGGCATGGGCGGTGACGAGGAGGCATGGCCCGCCCTGGGTCGCACGGCCCAGATTTTGGACAACCTCATCGCCGCAGGCAAGGCAGAGAAGATGATTGTCGTGATGACCAACGGCAACGCCATCCAGCAGGCCGCCCCGGGCCACTCCGCCGAGGGGCTTTACAAACCGCAATTCCAGATCCCGAAGACGATGGAGAGCTCGTTCGAAAAGTCGTTTGCGGATGTGGTAAAGTTTGTTGATAAGCACTACCGCACCATCGCCAAGCGCGAGAAACGCGCCATTGCCGGTCTCTCGATGGGCGGTTTCCATGCCCTGCATATTTCGCGCACGATGCCCAAAACATTCGACTATGTAGGTCTCTTCTCGGCCGCCACGATGAAGGGCAAAGACGAAAGCTTCTACGGCGACATGGCCGAGACCCTTCAAGCGCAGCGCGACAACGGATTCGAGCTCTACTGGATCGGCATCGGCAAGGAGGATTTCCTGTGGAAAATGAATGTCGAATTCCGCAAGCAGCTCGATGCCATGGAGTTCCCCTACACGCTCCGCATCAGCGAGGGTGGCCACACCTGGCGCAACTGGAGAATCTACCTCTCAGAGTTTGCGCCGATGCTCTTCAAATAGGCAGCAAACCACTTTACTTTATACGATAAGGGCCTTCCAATTTGCAGGAAGGCTCTTTTTTTGTATCTTTGTCCTTGTCTCCAACCGCCAACACGATGAAACACTTTTCCTGGAAGCCGCTGTGGCCCTCTACACAGACCCAACGTCGCATCCGTTTTTGGGTGCAGACGCTCTCGTTTATGGTCTCGGTAGTGGTGTTGGGAGCCCTGTTTATCGATTACGGCTACACGTTGAAGCCCCACGAGACGGAATATGTCCATGCCATCTACCACTTCGGCAAACTCTTTTACCTGATTCTCTTCTCGGCCACCCTGTTGCTGCATATTCGCCGCCTGCGACGCAAGGCTATCTTCATGACCCTTATCACGGGGTTGGCACTCTACTCGCTCATGCTCCCCCATTGGTTCCCTCTGGCCTCGGCCGAGAGTCCGCTTCGGGGGGGTGTGGAACCTGTTCGAGAACACCTATTACGTCGGGGCTATCCTTGGACTGTTTGCCACCATGGAGCTTTCGCGGGCCGTGGTCAATTTCATCAACAAACGCACCAATCCCGCCCTGATGCTGGCCGCAGGATTCGCCGTCATCATTGTACTCGGCACCCTGCTGCTGCTCGTTCCGCGCTCCACCCTGCCCCACATCCACCTCTCGGTGGTCGATGCCCTCTTTGTGGCCACTTCGTCGGTCTGTGTCACGGGACTTTCGCCCGTTGAATTGGCCACCACCTTCACCCTCGAAGGGCAGACCGTCATCCTGCTCCTGATTCAAATCGGAGGTCTAGGCGTGATGACCATCACGAGCTTTTTCGCCCTCTTCTTCATGGGCAATACGGGCCTTTACAACCAATTTGCCCTGCGCGATATGCTCTCCTCGGAGACCTTCTCGTCGCTCGTCTCGGCCCTGCTCTACATCCTGGGCTTCACCTTCGTTATCGAGCTGTGCGGAGCGGCTCTGATATGGCACAGCATCCACGGCACGCTCGGCTACTCGCTCCATGAAGAGCTTTACTTCTCGCTCTTTCATGCCGTTTCGGCCTTCTGTAATGCCGGCTTCTCGACCCTCGAAGGGAATCTGGGCAACGAGGCGATTCTCACCGCCCACAACGGATTCTACCTCTGGATTTCGCTCCTTATCGTCCTGGGCGGTATCGGATTCCCGATTCTGGTCAATTTCAAAGATATCCTCTTCTACCACCTCCGCATGGCGGCCTACCGCCTCCTCGGCGTGGGACAGAAGCCGATACGCTACCGCCACCTGACGAACATCAACACGAAAATCGTCCTCTTCATCACCGCCCTGCTGCTGGTCGGCGGCACCCTCTGGGTAGGCTGCCTGGAGTGGAACGGAGCCTTCCACGGCATGACCACGGGCGAGAAGCTGACCCAATCGCTCTTCAATGCCGTAGCCCCGCGAACGGCCGGATTCAACAGCGTGGACCTGCGCGAATTTTCGTTTATGACCCTGCTCGGCTACCTCTTCCTGATGTGGGTCGGAGGTGGTTCGCAGTCCACGGCGGGTGGTCTGAAGGTCAATACACTCGGTGTGGCGTGGGCCAACTTCCTATCCGTAATACGCGGGCGCGAACGGGTCACCCTCTTCGGCCGTGAGATTCCGGCCGAATCGGTACGCCGAGCCTCGGCCACCATCTTTGCCTCGATGAGCGCGATACTCACGGCCTTCGTGC
Organism: Alistipes sp.; assembly: GCA_017624955.1. Taxonomy (GTDB): domain Bacteria; phylum Bacteroidota; class Bacteroidia; order Bacteroidales; family Rikenellaceae; genus Alistipes. Next base: position 3,850 of record JAGAMA010000036.1, on the reverse strand, counting down.
TGCTCGTTGCCATCGAACCTGCAATTCACCCCACACGGCTGCTGTTCGAGACCATATCGGCCCTCTCTACCGTCGGGTCGTCGTTGGGCGTAACCCCCGAATTGGGCGAGGCGGGCAAACTCATCCTGACGGGATTGATGTTCATGGGTCGTGTCGGCCTGATTACCGTGCTGATGAGCCTCCTGCCTGCACGTCCCGACCCGAAATATCGCCTCCCGAAAGACAACGTAATCATCAACTAACACCCTTATAGGTATGAAATATTTAGTCATTGGATTGGGTAACTTCGGTAAAACGCTGGCCGAGGAGCTGACCGAGCAAGGCAACGATGTGATCGGCATCGACCTGAACGAACACCGCATCGAAGAGGTCAAAAATCGCATTGCGGTGGCCTATATCCTCGATGCCACCGAGAAGGCGGCCCTCAGGGCCCTGCCGTTGGACGATATCGACTGCGCCATCGTGGCCATCGGCCAGAGCATGGATGCTTCGCTGCGCACCGTGGCGGCACTTAAAGAGCTGGGGGTAAGACAGATCTATGCCCGCGCCCTCGATGCAACGCACCAATCCATCCTTGCCGCCATGTCGATTCGTCGCATCTTCATTCCCGAGAGCTATGCGGCCCGCTCCTTCGCCCGCAAACTCGGCAACAACGAAGAGGCCGAATTGTTATAACGCTCGCCTAAAATTTTATGCCGCGAGTGGCTCGTTGCGCCGAATTTTTCACTATCTTTGCGCGGCAACAACCCCAAAAGAGGAACAATCAAACAAAAACAAGATACCCAAATGGAAGCTATCGTAAAGACCAATTTCAACCTGCCGGGTCAGCAGGACCACTATGTAGGTAAGGTGCGTGACGTCTATTCGATCGAGGGTGACTACCTCGTGATGGTCGTTTCGGACCGTATCTCGGCCTTTGATGTCGTACTGCCGAAGGGCATCCCCTTCAAGGGACAGGTATTGAACCAAATCGCGGCCAAATTTCTCGATGCCACGTCGGACATTCTGCCCAACTGGAAGATTGCCGTACCCGATCCGATGGTGACCGTCGGCCACAAGTGCGAGCCCTTCAAGGTCGAGATGGTTATTCGCGGCTACCTCTCGGGCCACGCATGGCGCGAGTACAAGGCCGGCAAGCGCACGATTTGCGGCGTAGAGATGCCCGAGGGCATGGTGGAGAACCAGAAGTTCCCCACCCCGATCATCACCCCGACGACGAAGGCTGCCGAGGGTCACGACGAGGATATCTCGAAGGAGGAGATCATCGCACAGGGCATCGTGAGCCGTGAGGATTACGAGCAGCTGGAGGCCTACACGCGCGCCATCTTCGAGCGCGGTACGGAGATTGCCGCCAAGATGGGACTGATCCTGGTGGATACGAAATACGAGTTCGGTAAGAAGAACGGCGTGATCTACCTCATGGATGAGATTCACACCCCCGATTCGTCGCGTTACTTCTACGCCGAGGGCTACGAGGAGCGCCTGGCAAAGGGCGAGAAGCAGAAGCAGCTCTCGAAGGAGTTCGTGCGCGAGTGGCTGATGGCCAACGGTTTCCAGGGCCAGGAGGGCCAGCAGGTTCCCGAGATGACCCCCGAGATCGTGGAGAGCATCACGGACCGTTACATCGAGCTCTATGAGAACATCACAGGCGAGAAGTTCGTAAAGGCCGAGGGCGACAATGTCGAGGAGCGCATCGAGAAGAACGTGACCGAGTGGCTCAACAAGCTCTAAAGAACATCCCATCGCAACACACAAAGCCACTCCTTCGCGGGGTGGCTTTTTTTGAACGCACCATGAACCGCCACGACCTTTTCCAACGCGCCATGGCACTCTTTCGGGCAGGTACGGAGCACGACCGCGAGGCCGTAGCCTTGTTGCATCGGGCCCTCTACGAATCGGTTAGCTGCTACCGCATGTTCCCTGCCGTCGCAGCGTGGTTGGGTTGGGCGCATAAAAACGGGCGCGGTGTGCCGAAAGATGAATTTACGGCGCTGATGTGGTATCGCAGGGCGGTGAAAGAGCTGCGCTACAAAGACCCGAACGAGGAGTGGATCAAGGATCGTGTGCAGCGGCTGGAGGCTCGGAATCCGCAACCGCAACCAACCCCCAACGAGGTGTACGAGTGGGGATTAGGGCGCGTAGTCATCAAGCAGGGCGAGCAATACGACTACCGCCTGCACGACACCTATGCCGAGGTCACGATCCCCGCAGGGTGGAGCTACGACCTGGCGATTGTTCGCCTATGGAACACGCTCGAAGAGCGCGAGGCAAAGCGCGAAAAGGACAACCTGCCCACCCGCCTGGATGAAAGCCTAAAGCGCGATTATCCCCTCTTTCAGCTCCGCATCGAGCGCGGTCGCGGAGAGCAGTTCAGCCACCGCAAATCGGACACCTGCTACACGCTGATCGTGCCCCGCTCGACCCGCTTCGAGGAGCGCATCACGCGCGAAACGATTATCCGCCACGGCCTGCGTCTGATGAAGATGGCCGCCGAGGAGTACCTCCCCAAGCGGCTGAAGGAGCTGGCGGAGCGTATCGGGCTCGGCTACACGCAGTGCCGCATCTCGCACGGACACAAAACCCTCGGAAGCTTCTACAATAAGAGTAAACATATCGACCTCTCCTATCACCTGATGAAACGCACCCCGATTCAGGTCGATGCGGTCATCGTCCACGAGTTGTGCCACGGGGTTGAATTTAACCACGACAACGAATTTTATTACGCCATGGAGCGATACGGCGGTGCAGCGATCGCCCGGGCCGATCGTCACCTCTACGACCAACACGTCCCGACCGAGATTTAACACGCACACTCGAACGCACCTACTACACAAAGATAGGGCTGCCAATCTGAGACCGGCAGCCCTATATAATTTTACGAAAAAGGGTGTTTAGAAGTTGTAACCCACCGAGATAAAGAAGTTGGTATTCTTGCACTTGATAGAGATCAGATCCTCCTCATCGCTACCGCCAAGATCCGTAAAACCGCCCTCATAACCGATGCCGAAGACGAACTGTTTCCAAACAGCCGAAACGCCTACGCGGAAACCGACATCCGAACGCTTCATACCCTCATCGCCGAACGTATCATCCTCATACGACTCCGATTCGCCATCATAGGTTTCCGTTGCTTTGGACTTACCCGCAATACCATAAGCATAGTAGAAACCAGCACTCGGATATACCGTTACAACATCCTGAATATTAAATTTGTAGTTCACCATAACAGGAACCTCCAGGTAGGTAGCCGTCGTTTTGGTCGAAGTATCCTCCTCCCAGTCCGAATACTCAAATTTGAAACCCTTATTGGTCAATTGAAGACCCGTCTCCAAATAAAGCGGCAGATTCTTGAGCAACTGGCGCTCGTAACTGACACCCACATGCGCATTGACACGCGCCTTCGTGTCGAGCAAATCGACATTCATGTTAGCAACATTCGCACCGACACGAACACCCAAAATGTTTTTTTGCCACTCCTGCGCCGACACAGCACCTACCATCATGGCAGCAACAACAACAAGTAAAAGTTTTTTCATAATAACTTTTTTTATTTGCCGTGCACCTCCTACGCGACTGATTGAATATCTATTATAGAAAGTGTGGAGATCCTTCTGCCACATACAGCAGAACCACCTTCTACCCATCTTCGAAAATTACATGAGCAAAAATAGCAAATCCGGACCTAAATAACAACTATTTTGACTAAATAATATCACTACTGTCCCATTAAAATTTGGGAATGTTCTTTGAAATTATTGAAATATAGTTAGTTGCAGAGATTTTTCGGGCGCAACGATTTGAAATTATAAATTTGCAGTCATATAACTATTGACCGCAATGAATAAGGACA
>JAGAMA010000035.1 GCA_017624955.1 Alistipes sp. | reverse complement strand
GCTGACTGCTGACTGCTGACTGTTGACTGCTCTTCGTAACACAGTAACATCGTAACACCGTAACAGGGGTGTACCCCCTTGTTACGGTGTTACTTTGTTACGATGTTACTCGGTTATTTCGTTATGCGAAGCTCTGCATCTCGATCAGGTGGGCGTAGATGCCTCCCTTCTTGACCAGCTCGTCGTGCGTACCTGCCTCGGCTATCTTACCCTCGCTCACGACCAGGATCTTATCGGCATCCTGGATCGTCGAGAGGCGGTGGGCAATGACCACCGACGTACGCCCCTTGAGGAGCTTGCCGAGTGCCTCCTGCACCAGCTTCTCGCTCTCGGTGTCGAGGGCCGAGGTGGCCTCGTCGAGAATCAGAATCTCGGGATTCTTCAGCACGGCACGGGCAATCGAGAGTCGCTGCCGCTGACCGCCCGAGAGCTTCGAGCCTCGGTCGCCGATGTTGGTTTGGTAGCCTTCGGGTGCCTGCTCGATAAAGTCGTGGGCATTGGCTACACGCGCCGCCGCTACGATCTCCTCGTGCGTGGCCGTGGGCTTGCCCATCTTCAGGTTACCCTCGATCGTGTCGTTGAACAGGACGGTCTCCTGCGCCACGATGCTCAGGTGGTCGCGCAACGACTTTTGCGTGTAGGCCTTGATGCTTACGCCGTCGATCAGGATCTCGCCTGCCTGCGGGTCGTAGAAGCGCGGAATGAGCTCCGAGAGGGTCGATTTACCACCGCCCGACGGGCCTACGAGGGCTACCGTCTCGCCGCGCTTCACCTCGAACGATACGCCGTCAATCACCTCACGCTGACCGTCATACGAGAAGTGTACGTTGCGGAACTCGATGCTCTTTTTGAGCCCCTCGAACTCGCGTGCATCCTTCTCGTCCTCGATCTCGGGCACCGAGTCGATGATCTCGAAGATACGCTCACCGGCTGCAATACCCTGGTTGATGTTGGCAAACTGATCCACGAAGTGGCGCACGGGGCGGGTGATCTGCGAGAAGATCGCCACGAAGGCGATGAACGAACCCGGGTCGAGCGATCCGTTGCCGACCAGGATGCCGCCAAAGACCAGCACCACACCCACGGCCGAGATGCCGAGGAATTCGCTCATGGGCGAGGCCAGCTGCTGGCGACGCGCCATCGAGAGGGTCAGCTCCGCCACATCGGAGTTGATGCCGAAGAAGTTCTTCTTAACGTAGTCCGTGGCGTTGTAGCTCTTGATGACCTTCACACCTGCCAGCGACTCGTCGAGGGTCGAGACCATCTCGCCCAGGCGCTGCTGATTGGTGCGTGCCGGGTGGCGCAGGCGCTTGACGATGCTGCCGATGAGCAGCGCCACCAGCGGCAGGAACAACACCGAGAAGATCGACAACTCCCACGAGAGCATGATCATCATGGCGATATAACCGATGATGAGGAACGGCTCACGGAAGGCCACCAGCAGGGTGTTCGTGATGCAGAACTGCACGACATTCACATCGGCCGTGATGCGCGAGATGATGTCGCCCTTCTGCTGGTCGCTGAAGTAACCCACATGCATATCCATCACGCGCGAGAACATCGCATCGCGCATGCGCTGCAGGGTGCGGGCACGCATCGACTCCACGGTCCAGGCGCCGAGGTAGCGGAACAGATTGCTTAAGAAGCTGATGAAGATCGTGAAGAGCGCCAACATGATCAGCACCTTCTGACGGTCGTACTCGGGGTAGATCATCGAGTACATGTAGTTGAAGAAGGTCGTGAGGTACTCCGTGTTCATCTCAAACGGCGGCAGCTGGGTCACCCGCTCAAAGGTGTAGTCGGGGTCGAACATCGTGTTCATGATCGGGACGATCAACACGAAGGTCAACGAGTTGAACACCGCATAGAAGAGCGAGTAGAAGAAGTAGGGTATGGCGTACTTTTCGATCGGGCGGGCAAAGCCTAAGAGTCGAAGGTAGGTCTTAAACATGGCGGGTTGTAGCTTGGTTATCCAACAAATGTACCAATAAAAAGTGCTTTTTCCAAATTCGAGGGGCTATTCGGGTTGATAGCCGCTATCTTCGAGGAGATTTTGACCAGAAGCGGCCGCTACGGCGAGCTGGTCGCAACGGTTGTTCTCGACCGTCTCGGCATGCCCCTTGACCCATACAAAGCGCACCCGATGTCGGCGGTAGATCCGTAAGAAACGCATCCAAAGGTCGGGGTTCTTCTTGCCCTGGAAGCGCTTCTTCTCCCAGCCATAGACCCACCCCTTGGTGACGGCATCGACCACATACTTCGAGTCGGAGTAGATGGTCACCTCCGAGCCCTCCTTTTTGAGCGCCTCCAACGCCACGCAGACGGCCATAAGCTCCATGCGGTTGTTGGTCGTGAGGCGATAGCCCTGGGCGATCTCTCGGCGATAAGGCCCTGCCAGGAGGACACACCCATAGCCTCCGGGCCCGGGATTGCCCAGCGACGAACCGTCGGTATAGATTGTGATTTGCACCGAAAAAAGATTAAAAGGCGAGAAGGGCGTTAAAGGCGTTAAGGTGTTCGGGGATTCCCCCTTTATGCCCTTCACGCCCTTTGCGCCCTTCGTCCGAATCGATTATTTCAAAGCTGCAAGCTGCTCCTTGATGGCCGTGATCTTGGCCTCGGCATCGGCCTGCTTGGCGCGCTCGTTGGCAACTACCTTCTCGGGGGCGTTCTGCACGAAACGCTCGTTCGAGAGCTTGGCCATCACGCTCTTCAGGAAGCCTTCGTAGTACTTCAAATCCTCCTCCAGCTTCTTCACCTCGGCCTCCGTGTCGATCATACCGGCCAGGGGCACGAAGTACTGCGTCGTCTTGACGATGAAGGCGGCAGCCGTCAGATCCTTCTCGGTCGTCGGCTCGATGGCCGTCAGGTTGGCCAGCTTCATCACCACGGGGGCAAACTCCACGGGGTAGTTCTCATCCTCGACCACCTTGAGCGTCAGCTGCTCCTTCTGCGGGAGGTTCTTCTGGTTGCGGATGTTGCGCACCGACGAGATCACCTCACGCGCCAGCTCGAAGCGGGCCAGCATCGCAGGCTCCTCCTCCTTGGGGGTCGGCATCGCGGCTACACAGATCGACTCCTCCTCCTTGCGGGGTGCCAGGTCCTGCCAAATCTCCTCCGTGATGAAGGGCATGAAGGGGTGCAGCATGCGCATCAGGGCATCGAAGAAACGCTTCGTGGCCTCCATCGTTACGCTATCAATCGGCTGACCGTAGGCGGGCTTTACCATCTCGAGGTAGGTGCCGCTGAACTCATCCCAGAAGAGCTTGTAGAGGCTCATGCAGGCCTCCGAAATGCGGTATTGGCGGAAGTCTGCCTCCACCTCGCGGAGCGTCTCGGAGAGCTTCTCCTCGAACCACGCAACCGACAGGCGGTTGCACGCCGAGGGCTCCATATCCTTTACCTCCCAGCCGTTTACAAGGCGGTAGGCGTTCCAAATCTTGTTGCCGAAGTTGCGACCCTGCTCGCAGAGTGCCTCATCGAACATCACGTCGTTACCGGCCGACGAGGACATGAGCATCGCCAGGCGGACACCGTCGGCACCATACTTCTCGATCAGGTCGAGCGGATCGGGGGAGTTGCCCAGCTGCTTCGACATCTTGCGACCGATCTTGTCGCGCACGATACCCGTGAAATAGACGTTGCGGAAGGGCTCGGCCGAGCGATACTCGTAACCGGCCATGATCATACGGGCCACCCAGAAGAAGATGATATCGGGACCCGTCACAAGGTCGTTCGTCGGGTAGTAGTAGCGGATCTCCTCGTTGTCGGGGTTGCGGATGCCGTCAAATACCGAGATCGGCCAGAGCCACGACGAGAACCAGGTGTCGAGCACATCCTCGTCCTGACGCAGGTCGCTCAGCCGGAGCGTCTCGTCACCCGACTTGGCGCGTGCCTTCTCCAAGGCCTCCTCGGCCGTGAGGGCCACGACATAACCGCCCTTGGGCAGGTAGTAGGCCGGAATACGCTGACCCCACCACAGCTGACGCGAGATGCACCAATCCTTGATGTTCTCCATCCAGTGGCGGTAGGTGTTCTTGTACTTCTCGGGCACGAAGCGGATCACATCCTCCAGGACAGCCTTCGTGGCGGGCTTTGCCAGCTCCTCCATCGAGAGGAACCACTGCATCGAGAGCTTCGGCTCGATCGCTACACCCGTACGCTCCGAGTAGCCCACGTTGTTCGTGTAGTCCTCGGTCTTCTCCAGCAGGTCGGCCGCCTGCAGGTCCTTCTCGATCTGCTTGCGCAGCTCGAAGCGATCCATGCCGACATAGATACCCACCTTGTCGTTGATCGTGCCATCGTCGTTGAAGATATCGATCGTCTCGAGGTTGTACTTCTCGCCCAACATGTAGTCGTTCACGTCGTGTGCCGGGGTTACCTTCAGGGCACCCGTACCGAACTCGATATCGACATACTCGTCACGGATGACGGGAATCGAGCGACCGACAAGCGGCACAATCACGCGGGCATCCTTCGAAAGGTGCTGGTAACGCGGGTCGTTGGGATTCACACACAAGGCCGTATCGCCCAGGATCGTCTCCGGACGGGTCGTGGCCACGATCAGCGCCTCATCCGAACCCTCCACCTTGTAGCGCAGGTAGTAGAGCTTGCCGTGCGACTCCTTGAAGATCACCTCCTCATCCGACAGGGCCGTCTTGGCCGAGGGGTCCCAGTTCACCATGCGGACACCGCGGTAGATTTTGCCCTTCTCGTACAGATCGCAGAAGACACGCAGCACACTCTCCGTGCGCTCGTCGTCCATCGTGAAGCAGGTACGATCCCAGTCGCACGAAGCACCCAGCTTGCGCAGCTGCTTGAGGATCACACCGCCATACTTCTCCTTCCACTCCCAGGCATATTTGAGAAACTCCTCGCGCGTCAGGTCGGCCTTCTCGATGCCCTGCTCGTGGAGCATGGCTACCACCTTGGCCTCCGTAGCAATCGAGGCGTGGTCCATACCCGGCACCCAGCAAGCGTTCTTACCCGACATGCGGGCACGACGAATCAGTACATCCTGCAGCGTGTTGTTGAGCATGTGACCCATGTGGAGCATACCCGTCACGTTGGGGGGCGGAATCACGATCGTATAGGGTTCACGATGATCGGGCTCCGAGTGGAACAGACCCTTGTCAATCCACGACTGATACCATTTGGCCTCCAACTGTTGGGGTGTGTATTTGTCTGCGATTTGCATAGTTTTATAGTATATAAAAGCGTTTATTTCCTCTTGGTCGGTCGGTTTTGGCCGATTTGAGGTGCAAAGTTATTAACAATCTGCCAAACTTAAAATAAAATCGGCGAAAAATCGTTACCTTTGTGGCGCTATATAGGAAGAAAGTTATGAGTAAAAAGACGAAAATAGAGAGTTTGGAGTTGGAGGATGCCGGCTTTGTGACCGAGTTGGCGGATGGTCGTCAACGCGTGGTGCCCATTGTCGTCGGTGACGATGAGCCGCAGGAGGAGGTCGAGATTCCGGAGATTCTGCCCATCCTTACGCTTCGCTCCTCGGTGCTCTTTCCGGGAGCCATCACCCCCATCACGGTTGGTCGCGATAAGTCGATCGCCCTGGTGCGTGCCGTGAATCAGGAGGGTGGTATGCTGGGCGCTGTGCTGCAGCGCGAGAGCGAGGTGGATAACCCCACACCGGCCGATATGTACCGCGTAGGTACGGCGGCCCGCATCATTAAGATTCTGGAGATGCCCAACGGCAACCTGACGGTCATCCTGAACGGGTTGCAGAAGATTGAGGTACACGAATACATCGCCACCGAGCCCTACTTCAAGGCGCGGGTAAGTGCTCTCAGGGATTCAACGCCCGATCTGAAGAGTGTCGAGTTTGAGGCGCTGGTCGATTCGATCCGCGATACGGCCCTCGGCATTATCAACATCTCGCCCACGATGCCCAAGGAGGCCGCCTTTGCCATCAAGAACATCGACTCGAAGCGTGGCATCATCAACTTCATCTGCTCGAATATGGAGCTTGCCGATGAGGATCGCCAGGCACTGCTGGAGGCCCCCGGCCTGCTGGCCCGCTCGCGCAAACTGCTCGAGATTCTGATCCGTGAGCAGCAGTTAGCCGAGCTGAAGAACGAGATTCAGGAGCGCGTGAAGCGTGAGATCGACAAGCAGCAGCGCGACTACTACCTGCAGCAGCAGATGCGCACGATTCAGGAGGAGTTGGGCGATACGAACGATGCCGACCTGGAGCGTCTGGAGGAGGCCGCCGCCAAGAAGAAGTGGCCCGAAGAGGTGGCCAAGCTCTTTAAGAAGGAGTTGCAGAAGTTGAGCCGCATCAACCCCGCCGTGGCCGAATATACGGTGCAGATTACCTATCTGGAGCTGTTGTTGGAGCTTCCCTGGGAGGAATATACGGAGGATAACCTCGACCTGAAGGCCGCCCGCGCCCAACTCGACCGCGACCATTTCGGCCTGGAGGAGGTCAAAGACCGCATCCTGGAGCATCTGGCCGTGATTAAGCTCAAGGGCGACCTGAAGTCCCCGATTCTTTGCCTCTATGGCCCTCCGGGTGTGGGTAAAACCTCGCTCGGTAAGTCCGTAGCTGCCGCGCTGGGACGTAAGTTCGGCCGTATTTCGCTCGGTGGTCTGCACGATGAGTCGGAGATTCGCGGCCACCGTCGCACCTACATCGGTGCCATGCCCGGTCGTATTATCCAGACCATCAAGCGTTGTGGTTCGTCGAATCCGGTCATCATCCTCGATGAGGTGGATAAGCTGACCGTTTCGAACCACGGCGATCCCTCGAGTGCGCTGTTGGAGGTGTTGGACCCCGAGCAGAATACCACCTTCCATGACAACTATATCGATATGGAGTACGACCTCTCGAAGGTCCTCTTCATCGCTACGGCCAACAACATTCAGCATATCGCTCCGGCCCTGCGCGACCGCATGGAGATGATTAACATCCCGGGCTATTTGATGGAGGAGAAGGTTTCGATTGCCCTCGACCACCTCTTGCAGAAGCAGCGCGAGGCACACGGTATCGAGGCCGGACAGATGACCCTTTCGCCCGCCACCGTGGAGCAGATTATCGGTGGTTATACGCGCGAGTCGGGTGTTCGTTCGCTCGATAAGCAGCTGGCCAAGCTGGCCCGTTCGCGTGCCAAGCAGATCGCCTTTGAGGAGGCGTACGAGGCTGAAATCAGCGCCGAAGAGGTACAGCGTGTGCTGGGTATGCCGAAGTTCTTGAAGGATGAGTACGAGGTGGGCGGCATGACGGGCGTTGTGACCGGTCTTGCCTGGACTGAGGTGGGTGGCGACATCCTCTACATCGAGTCGGTGCTCACCCCCGGTAAGGGTGCCCTGAGCCTGACGGGTAACCTGGGCGATGTGATGAAGGAGTCGGCTACGATCGCCTATGAGTGGGTGAAGGCCCACCACGAGGAGTTGTGTATCGACCCCGTGATGTTCGAGAAGCATGACCTGAATATCCATATTCCGGAGGGTGCAATCCCGAAGGATGGCCCCTCGGCCGGTATCACGATGCTGACCTCGATTGTCTCGACCTTCACCAAACGCCAGGTCAAGGAGCGTATCGCCATGACGGGCGAGACAACGCTGCGCGGCCGTGTGACCCCCGTGGGTGGTGTGAAGGAGAAGATCCTGGCCGCCAAGCGTGCCGGTATTCATGAGCTGATCCTCTCGGAGGAGAACCGCAAGGATGTGGCCGAGATCAAGGCCGACTACATCGAGGGTTTGACCTTCCACTATGTCAGAACCAACGACGAGGTGTTGCGCCTCGCCTTAATATAAATTAGGTATGAAATTTATAGCCATCATTCCGGCGCGCTACGCCTCCACCCGTTTTCCGGGCAAGCCGCTGGCTATGTTGGGAGGTAAAACGATGATTCAGCGCGTCTATGAGCAGGTTGTGGGCGTGTTGGATGATGCGGTGGTCGCTACGGACGACGAGCGCATCTACGAAGCGGTAAAGGCCTTTGGCGGCAAGGTGGAGATGACCTCCACAGCGCACCGCAGCGGCACGGATCGCTGCTATGAGGCCTACTGCAAGCAGGGCAAGGAGTATGATGTGGTGGTCAATGTGCAGGGCGATGAGCCCTTTATCCAGGCGGCGCAGTTGGAGGCCCTGAAGGCCTGTTTCGAGAACCCTGAGACGGATATTGCTACGCTCGTCAAGCCCTTTAAGGCCGAGGATGGGTTGGCTGCTTTGGAGAATCCCAACTCCCCGAAGGTGGTGCTCGATGGCCGGCAGCAGGCGATCTACTTCTCGCGCTCGGTAATTCCCTACCTGCGTGGCGTAGCGCGTGAAGAGTGGCTCGAGAAGCACACCTTCTACAAGCACATCGGCATCTACGCCTTCCGCGCGGAGGTGTTGAAGGCCGTGACCTCGCTACCGCAATCGACCCTCGAAAAGGCCGAATCGTTGGAGCAGCTCCGCTGGTTGGAGAACGGCTACAAGATCGGTGTCGGCGTGACCGATATCGAGACCATCGGCATCGATACGCCCGAAGACCTCGAAAAGGCGGAGGCCTTTTTGGCATCCCGTACCCTATAAAAAGGTTGCTATATGAAATTCATAGCTGGCCCATGTGTGATTGAGTCGGCCGAGTTGTTGGATGAGGTGGCAGCCCGTTTGGTGGCTATCAACCGACGATTGGGGACCGACATTCTCTTCAAGGCCTCCTTCGATAAGGCCAATCGTACCTCGATCCGCTCCTTTCGTGGCCCCGGCTTGGAGCGGGGTCTTGCGATGCTTGCCTCCGTCAAAGAGCGGTGGAACTTATCGCTGCTAACCGATATTCACGAGCCCTGGCAGGCCGAGGCGGTCGGTCAGGTGGTCGATGTGTTGCAAATCCCAGCCTTCCTGTGCCGGCAGACCGATTTGCTGACTGCGGCCGCCCGAACCGGTAAGACGGTCAATATCAAAAAGGGCCAATTCCTGGCCGGTGAAGATATGCGCTATCCCTATGAGAAGGCGATGGAGGCGGGGGCGCGTGAAGTGTGGCTCACCGAGCGGGGCAACTCGTTTGGCTACCACAATCTGGTGGTCGATTTTCGAAACATCCCCGATATGAAACAATTTGCCCCCACGGTGATTATGGATTGCACCCACTCCGTGCAACGACCCGGAGCCGATGGCGGGAAGACGGGTGGCAATCGTGAGTTTGTCCCCGCCATGGCCTATGCGGCCAAGGCCTTCGGGGCCGACGGCTTTTTCTTCGAGGTGCATCCCGACCCCGACAAGGCCCTCTCGGACGGACCGAATATGTTGCCTCTTGATGCCTTGGAGGGGGTTATTGAACAACTGTTGAGATGACGGAACTGCTGAAAGAACATATTTTGGAGTTGGCTCGTCGGGCGATACGCACCGAGCGCGAGTCGTTGGCGAATTTGGAGCAGAGCCTGGGTGACTCGTTTGCCGAGGCGGTGCAGCGGATACTCTCCTCGGAGGGGAAGTGCATCGTTACGGGCATGGGTAAGTCGGGGCTTGTGGGGCGCAAAATTGCCGCTACGCTCGCCTCCACCGGTACGCCGAGCTTCTTTTTGCACCCGGGCGAGGCTTTTCACGGCGATTTGGGCATGATTTCGAAGGAGGATGTCGTGTTGGCTCTCTCCTATTCGGGCGAGACGGACGAAGTGCTGAAAATCGTCCCCTTTATCCAGGCCAACGGCAACACGCTGATTGCCATGACGGGCAACGAGGATTCGACCCTGGCACGCCATGCCGATATCCATTTGAATGTGCATGTGGAGAGCGAGGCCTGCATCCTGCAACTTGCCCCGACCTCCTCGACAACGGCACAGCTGGCTATGGGGGATGCCCTGGCCGTGGCATTGATGGAGTTGCGAGGCTTCTCGAGCGTCGATTTTGCACGCCTGCATCCGGGCGGCAGCCTGGGTCGTCGGCTCCTGATGACGGTCGGACAGGCCATGCGTGACCATGATTTGCCGATCGTTACACCCGATTGTTCGGCCGTGGAGATGATTCATGCCATATCGAAGGGCGGGCTGGGGCTGATTGTATTGATGGATGCGGGAACGATTCGCGGCATTGTGACCGACGGCGATGTGCGACGGGCCATGGAGCGGCTCAAGGAGCAGTTCTTCAGCATCCGCGCGATGGATATCGCCACCACCCACCCCAAAACCATCCGCCCCGAGGCCAAACTCATCGAGGCGGAGCGGCAGATGGCACGGCATAAGGTCACCTCGTTGCTGGTCGTGGATGAGGCCGAGAGCCTGCAGGGTGTGATCCAAATCTACGATATCAAACTCTGATTGGACGACTTTTTGCTGAAGCAGCCCCAAAAGGAGCGTGGGCGAAAAAGGTTTTCCCTGAAGTCACTTTAAGCACCCTTAAGCCCCCTTTTCCCCTCACCAAACAACAAAAAAAACCTTCGGCCTCATGGTCGAAGGTTTTTTCTTGTAAGTCGTAAAACTTACTCGGCAACGATTGCCTCGGTGGGGCAAGCGCTTGCGCAGGTGCCGCAGTCGATGCACTTATCGGGATCGATTACATAGATGTCACCGGCCGAGATCGCCTCAACGGGGCACTCACCAATGCAGGTACCGCAAGCAACGCAAGCGTCAGTAATTCTGTAAGCCATAGTCTTATTGTTTTAAGTTAATGTGTGTGTTGTTAATGCAAATGTAGTAATTTATTTGATAAAATCAAATCCCGTGTAAGGAATTAACACCTCGGGGATGCGGATTCCCTCCTCGGTCTGGTTGTTTTCCAGCAGGGCAGCCACGATGCGGGGCAGTGCCAACGACGAACCATTCAAAGTGTGTGCCAATTGGGTCTTCTTCTGCTCGTCGCGGTAGCGGAGCTTCAGACGGTTGGCCTGGAACGACTCGAAGTTCGATACCGACGACACCTCCAGCCAGCGCTGCTGGGCCTCGGAGTAGACCTCAAAATCGTACGTCAGGGCCGACGTGAAGGACATATCGCCACCACACAGACGGAGGATGCGGTACGGCAGACCGAGCGATTTTACGATCGACTCGACGTGTGCCACCATGCCGTCCAGAGCCTCATACGACTTCTCGGGATGAGCCACCTGCACGATCTCCACCTTGTCGAACTGGTGCAGACGGTTCAGACCGCGTACATCCTTACCATACGAACCCGCCTCACGACGGAAGCAGGGGGTGTAGGCCGTCATCTTGACGGGCAGCTCATCGGCCTGCAGAATCACATCGCGGAAGATATTCGTCACGGGCACCTCGGCCGTCGGCACGAGGTAGAAGTTATCGGCCGTGGCGTGGTACATCTGACCCTCCTTGTCGGGCAGCTGACCCGTGCCGAAGCCCGAAGCCTCATTGACCATGATGGGAGGCTCCACCTCCTGATAACCGGCCTTCGTGTTGCAGTCGAGGAAGTAGTTGATCAGCGCACGCTGCAAACGAGCACCCTTGCCCTTATAGACGGGGAAACCGGCACCCGTGAGCTTCACGCCCAGGTCGAAGTCGATGATGTCGTACTTGCGGGCCAGCTCCCAGTGGGGTAGCGGATTCTCGGGCAGTTGCGAGTAGTTCTCGTCGATCTTCACCACAAGGTTATCCTCGGCCGTGCGACCCTCGGGAACGATCTCTGCGGGGAAGTTCGGCAGCGATACGATGGCGGCATTGAGCTCCTCCTGTACCGCTACGGACTCCTGCTGCAGCTCGGCCGACTTCTGCTTCATGGCGGCAACATTGGCCTTGGCAGCCTCGGCCTCCTCCTTACGGCCCTGGCCCATCAGCATACCGATCTCCTTGGCGGCTTTGTTCTGGGCGGCCAGCGTGTTGTCCAACTCAACCTGAATGGCGCGACGACGATCGTCGAGCGCCTCGATCTTCTCGATGACCGGGGCGGCATCTACGCCCTTCTTGGCCAGCTTCTTGATCGCTGCGGCCTTATCATCGCGGATTTGCTTGATTGTAAGCATATTGATTGATCTTTTGTTTAGAATTAGCGTTCTTGATTCGCAAAAATACAAAACAATTCCCAAAAATGATTATTTTTGTGAAAAATTATCGCACGAATGAAACGCATCGAACTGCTGGCTCCTGCCAAGGATTATGAAGCGGCCGTGGCGGCCGTGGATTATGGCGCCGATGCCCTCTATATCGGGGGCTCGCGTTTCGGTGCGCGTCAGGGGGCTACGAACCCCGTGGAGGAGATTGCCCGCGTAGTGGCGTATGCCCACCGCTTCGGCGTGAAGGTCTATGCCACGATGAATACCCTGGTGTGGGATTCGGAGCTTGAGGCAGCCGAAAAGGAGGCGCGAGCCCTGCTCGCTGCGGGGGTCGATGCCCTCATTGTGCAGGATATGGCCTATTGTCGCATGGGGCTTGGGTGCGAACTCCACGCCTCGACCCAGGTGCAGGTGCGCACCCCCGAGGTGGCCCGATTCCTTTCCGAGGTGGGCTTTGCGCGTGTGATTCTGGAGCGGGCCCTCACGCTCGACGAGATTCGAGAAATCTGCCACACGACCTCGGCCGAGGTGGAGTGCTTCGTGCATGGGGCAATCTGCGTGGGATATAGCGGTCGTTGCTTCCTCTCGCGTTCGATGTCGTCGCGTAGCGGTAACCGCGGTGCCTGCAGCCAGCCCTGCCGCCTGAAGTGGAATCTCACGGATGGCAAGGGGCGCATCTACCTCAAAGATAAACACCTGCTGTCGGTCATCGACCTCTCGCTTAAAAATCGCCTGGGCGAGCTGCTCGATGCCGGGGTCACTTCGTTTAAGATCGAGGGACGATTGAAAGATACCTCCTACATCAAAAATGTCGTGGCCGCCTACCGTACGGCGCTCGATGCCGAGCTGCGAAAGCGCCCGAATCTAAAGCGCGCCTCGGTGGGGGAGTCCGTGACCTCGTTCCGCCCCGATACGGCCAAGAGCTTTACGCGCGGCGAGTCGGAGTACTTCCTCGATGGTAAACGCCGAGGGGTCGCCTCGTTCGACACGCCGAAGGCGGTGGGGGAGTATGTGGGGCGCGTAGTGAGCTCCGATCGCCGTGGGTGGCGCATCGAAACGGGTAAGCCGCTTGCGGCCGGTGACGGTGTGTGCCTGATGACGGCCGAAGGGCTCTATGGTACGAATCTGAATGCCGTTGAGGGCAATCTGCTTGTGGCCAACCGTCCGATTGCGGTAGCTCCAGGTACCCCCATTTACCGCAACTACGACCACCTCTTCCACAAGGAGCTTGCAGCCGACCGCACGCGTCGTGTCATTCCGACCCGTGCCCGGGTGACGCTCTCGGCCGATGAAGTAGTGTTGCGCTTGTGCGATGCGGAGGGCGTAGAAGTGGAGCTGAAACAGCAACAAGTGTTGGATGTGGCTCAAAATGAAGCGAAGAATCGGGAGAACATCCGTCGTCAGGTGATGCGCTCGGGCGAGACGGTTTTTCGGGTCGATGAGGTGGAGATAGCGGGCGAAAACCGCTTTGTGCCGGCCTCCATGATGGCCGATATGCGCCGTGAGGGGTTGGAAAGGTTGCTCGAAGCACGCATGGCCCGCCCCCTTTCACCCCGCATCTTTACCGAAGGCGATGCGCGCTATCCGCAACGAACCCTGATGGCCGAGGAGAATGTAACGAACCGCCTCGCCGAGCAGTTCTACCGCGACCACGGCGTGGAGCGTGTCGTTGAGCCGCTGGAGCTTGCCGAAACGACCCGCGGGGCGCGTGTGATGCAGTCGGCCTACTGCCTCAGGCGCGAAATGGGGGAGTGCCTGAAGGAGCATCCGCGCCTCAAAGGGGATCTCTACCTCGAAACGGGTGGCCACCGTTATCGCTTGGAGTTTGACTGCAAGCGTTGTGAAATGAATTTGATCGATTGTACGAAATAGTATGCAGGAGCAACTGACACCCGATTTTCGGGATTATGAACTCATCGACTCGGGCGACTTCGAGAAGTTGGAGCGCTTCGGGCGCATCGTAACACGTCGCCCCGAGCCGCAAGCCATCTGGCACAAGAGCCTCGCCGAGGCGGAGTGGCAACGCTTGGCCGATGCCTCGTTTTTGCGTGACGGGAAGAGTGAGGAGCGTGGCGAGTGGCGTGTAAAACCCCAAACGCCCGACCGCTGGACGATCTCCTACCGTTACAAGGAGATGCAGCTAAAGATGCGCTTGGCGATGACCTCGTTTAAGCATGTCGGCATCTTCCCCGAGCAGGCCTCCAACTGGAACTTTATCTACGATAACTGCCGCGCGCTTGCCGCTAAAGGTACGCCCCGCGTGCTGAACCTCTTCGCCTATACGGGTGGTGCTACGCTGGCAGCCCGTGCCGCAGGTGCGGAGGTTACGCATGTCGATTCGGTGAAGCAGGTCGTGACCTGGTCGCGTGAAAATATGGAGCAGAGCGGCCTGGAGGGGGTGCGCTGGATGGTGGAGGATGCCCTGAAGTTCGTGCGCCGCGAGGTGCGCCGTGGCAACCGCTACGACGGTATCATCCTCGATCCGCCCGCCTATGGTCGTGGTGCCAATGGCGAGAAGTGGGTGCTGGAGGAGAACATCGGCGAGATGTTGGCCTGCTGTGCCGAACTCCTCGAGGCGAAGGATGCCTTCCTGGTCTTGAACCTCTACTCGATGGGGCTCTCTTCGACCCTCGCGCGCACGGCTGTCCGCCAAGCCTTCGGTGTGCCCCAAAAGGAGCAATATGGCGAGCTGACCTTTACCGACCGAGCCGGTAAGGAGCTACCGCTCGGCACTTACTACCGCTTTGAGCGATAATATCCACATTTAACACTTTATAGCTATGGTATTAGTCCTGATTTTTGCCCTGTTGAGTGGCTGTTTCCTGGCCGCTTTGGTCGGTATGCTGGGCCGTCGTCGCACGATCGGCTTTGGCTGGCCCTTTGTCCTCAGTCTTGTCTTTACGCCCCTGGTGGGTCTGATTATTGTGTTGCTCTCCGAGAAACTGCCCGACGGCCAAAAGAAGGGGCTGGGCTGCATTGGCGGCATCCTGGCTTTCCTGGGCTTTTTGTGCCTGCTTGTCTTCCTGCTGATGTTGCTGGGCGGAGGTGCAATGATCGCCGCGTTGTAAAAAAAGAAAAAGAGGCTCAACCGAGCCTCTTTTTTATTTAATGGTAAATCACGATGCCTGCCACGGCCGAGAGCACGATGAGCAGAATCGGATTCACTTTGCGCCACTGCCCGATCAGCACCGCACCAAACAAGAGCCAGCTCCAGGGATCGATGAAGCTCTGCTCGCCCGGCTCTGCGGAGTGGGGAAAGATAAGCATCAGCGCGGCGGCGGCAATCATACCGATCACGACGGGTCGCATGCCGCACATCGCCCCCTCGATGAGGGTGTTGTGTCGTAGGCGCAGGAAGAAGCGCGTAATAAGCAGCATGATCGTCATGGCCGGCATGCAGACGGCAAAGGTGGCAATGAGCGCCCCCAGAATGCCGTAACCGACCCCTCCGGCCTGCATGCCGACCGTGTAGCCGACATAGGTGGCCGAGTTGATGGCAATCGGTCCGGGAGTAATCTGCGACACGGCCACAATATCGGCAAACTCGCTACCCGTCATCCAACCGTGGCGGGCGACCACCTCGTTTTGAATCAGCGACAACATGGCGTAGCCGCCTCCAAAACCGAAGAAGCCTATCTTAAGATAGGAGAGAAAGAGCTGCCAAAAGATCATTGCTTCAACTTTTTAAGGTGTGACAACTCCCAGGCAATACCGCCCACGGCGGCTGCAATCAGCAGATAGATAGGCGAGAGGCCGAGCCAATGAATCGCCACAGCCGTAGCGACGATCAGCAGGTACATCACGCGGTGCATCCCCTTCGCTAACTTGAATACGGGGGCTACGATGAGCGCCACCACCGCAGGACGCATCCCTTTGAAGGCGGCATCGACATAGGGGTTGTGGCGAATATCGGCAAAGAGCATCGCTACGACCAGAATGACCGTAAACGAGGGGATCACAATGCCCATCAGAGCGGCAAGCGCACCACGCAGCTTGTGGACTTTATACCCGACGAAGACGGCCGTATTGAGGGCAATCGGTCCCGGAGCAGATTGGGCCAGGGTCAGCAGATCCAGAAAATCCTGCCTTGCGACCCAGCCGCGACGCTCGATGACCTCCCGCTCGATGATCGGGATCATCGCATAGCCGCCACCAAACGTGAAAGCGCCAATCTTCAGAAAG
This sequence comes from Alistipes sp., assembly GCA_017624955.1. Lineage (GTDB taxonomy): Bacteria > Bacteroidota > Bacteroidia > Bacteroidales > Rikenellaceae > Alistipes. Next base: position 14,992 of record JAGAMA010000035.1, on the reverse strand, counting down.
CTCCAAAAGAGTTGCAGGATCATGCCCTCCGTTTTTTGTTATTGGTTATTGACAACCGCCACCATCGTAACCGCCACGACGGCAGCCGTCTCGGTACGCAGGCGCTGTGTGCCGAGCGTGATCTCCTCAAAGCCTCGCTCCACGGCGCGGGCCACCTCCTCCTTCGAGAAGTCCCCCTCGGGGCCAATCAGAATCAGTGCCCGTTCCCCCTTTTTGAGTGTCGAGGCGAGGTATTGTTTCCCCTCCGCGCGTACCGCCTCGTCGCAATGGGCAATCAGCTTGCGCCCCTCGAAGGGCATATCCAGCAGCTCGTTGAAGGTCGTCAGGGGGGCTAACTGTGGTTTGAAGGCCTTGATCGACTGCTTCATGGCCGAGACGATCACCTTCTCGCTGCGCTCGGCCTTGAATACACGGCGTTCGCTATGCTCCGTCTCGAGCGGAATGAAACGCTCTACGCCCACCTCGGTCGCCTTCTCCAGAAACCACTCGTAGCGCTCGTTGTTCTTCGTCGGGGCTACGGCCATCGTGAGCGAGTAGCCGAGCGGCTCGAAGGGATTTGTCTCATCTTCAATCTCCACGCGGCAACGCTTCGGGTGATCATCCACCACGCGAGCTCGGTAGAGCGCACCACGACCATCCGTCAGGTGAATCGGATCACCCGCTTTGAGGCGCAGAACGCGCACACAATGTTTCGACTCCTCCTCGCTCAAAGTGTAGTCGGGAGGCGTAATTTCGGGGGCATAAAAGAGTTGCATGACGAATTTTTCCTTATCTTTGTCCGTTGGCACGCTTTGCGTGCGACAAAGTTAAGTAAAAAATAAGAAAAAGAGAATCGATGAAACGGATTGTTACAATCTTTACGCTTTTACTCGTTATGATGAACCTTTCGTGTCAGCAGCAGAAGCAGGAGGCGGTGAACCCCCTGCTCACGGAGTGGAATACCCCCTATGGTGTGCCCCCGTTCGACCAAATCGAGCTGGAACACTACATGCCCGCCTTTGAGCAGGCGATGGCTGCGCATGTGGCCGAGATCGAGGCCATTACCGCCAATCAGGAGGAGCCGACGTTCGAAAATACGATCCTTAAGTTCGACGATGCGGGTCGTCTCTTGGAGCAGGTGTCGCTCATCTTCGGCATGTTGTCGGCCGCTGATACCAACCCCGAGATGCAGGAGATCGAGGCCGAGGTGATGCCCCTCTTGTCGGCACACAGCGACCGCATCCTGCTCAACGAAAAGCTCTTCGCGCGTGTTCGTGCGGTGCATGATCAGCTGCCGCAGGCGGGGCTGAACAAGAAGCAGGAGCGCCTTGTGAAGAAGATCTACACGGAGTTTGTCCGCTCGGGTGCCCTGCTCGAGGGGGAGAAGAAGGAGCGCCTGAAGGCGATCAACGAGGAGCTTTCGACCGTCTCGGTGGAGTATGCCCGTCACCTCTTGGCCGAGAATAACGCCTTCCAACTGGTGCTGGAGCAGAAGGAGATGGGTGGTCTTCCGCAGGGTGTGCGCGATCAGGCTCGTGAGAAGGCACAGGCGCTGGGCTTGGGCGAAAAATTTGTCTTTACGCTCCATAAGCCGAGCCTGATCCCCTTCCTGACCTACTCGACCGACCGTGCGTTGCGCGAGAAACTCTACACGGCTTACCTCAATCGCGGCAACAACGACGACGAGAACGACAATAAGCAGCTTATCAACGACTTCGTGCGCCTGCGTGTCGAGAAGGCCAACCTGCTCGGCTATGAGAACTACTCGGCGTATGTGATTGCCAACGAAATGGCCGGTAAGACCTCGGCCGTCTATAACCTCCTGGACGAGATCTGGACCCCCGCCGTGGAGCGTGCCCAAAAGGAGGTGGAGGCGATGCTGCCCCTCTTCGAGAAGGACCATGCCGGCGAGAAGTTCCAACCCTGGGATTGGTGGTACTACGCCGAGAAGGTGCGCAAGCGCGAGTATTCACTCGATGAGGAGATGTTGCGCCCCTACTTCTCGCTGGAGAATGTGCGTGGCGGTATCTTCTTTTTGGCCAATCGCCTCTATGGGGTAACCTTCCGCCCGATTCTGGTGCCCCTCTATCATGAGGAGGTGACCGCCTACGAGGTGTTGGATCAGGATCAGTCGCACCTCGGCGTGCTCTATTTCGACTTCCATCCGCGCGATGGTAAGGGGCAGGGTGCCTGGTGTGGTAACTATGTCGAGCAGTCGTACCGCGAAGGCAAGCGTGTCGCCCCCGTGGTGTCGATCGTCTGCAACTTTACCCGCCCCACGGCCTCGACCCCCGCGCTCCTGACCCTGGACGAGACCGAGACCCTCTTCCATGAGTTCGGCCACGCGATGCACTTCCTGCTGCACGATGTCGAGTATCGTAGCCTGTCGGAGGTCGAGGGCGACTTTGTGGAGCTTCCGTCGCAGATCATGGAGAATTGGGCCTTCCACCCCGAGCTGCTGAAGAACTACGCCCTGCACTACCGCACGAACGATGTGATTCCGCAGCACCTCATCGAGAAGCTGAAGCGCAGCGAGTTCTTCAACCAGGGCTTTATGACCACCGAGCTGGTGGCCGCTGCCCTGACCGACCTCGATATCCACTCGATTACGAGCTATGAACCCTTCGATCCGGTGGCCTTTGAGCGCAACGCCCTTTACGAGCAGCGCAAGATGATCCCCGAGATCGAACCGCGCTACCGCTATCCCTACTTCAGCCACATCTTCGATGGCGGCTACTCGGCCGGTTACTACTTCTACATCTGGGCCGAGGTGCTCGATAAGGATGCCTTTGCCGCCTTTGCCGAGAGTGGCGATTACTTCAACCGTGAGATTGCCGCCCGCTTCCGCACGTTGCTCGAGAGCGGTGGCGAGAAGGACGGCATGAGCCTCTACCGCGACTTCCGTGGTGCGGATCCCGATAAGAGGGCGATGCTCGTGGGGCGTGGCCTGATCGAAAAGCCCGTCGAGGAGCCCGAGAACGGGGCCGAGAACGAGACGGCTGCCGAGACCGAAAAAGTGGAGGCTGTAGCCGATGAGGGCTGGCATTAGACAAGAATCCAAACAAAAAAATAAGTAGCAAAGATGAAAAAGTTTTTATGCATGATGGCAATTTCCGCTATGGCCGTATCGTGTGGTGATCAGTCGATCCCCCAGGCCAACTACCCGGAGCTGGATCTGCAGAACCCCCTCCTTGCCGAGTGGGATACTCCGCACCAGACCCCTCCCTTCTCGAAGATCGAGCTGGAGCACTTCGAGCCGGCTATTGATGCCGCTATCGCATGTGCCCGTGCCGAGATCGAGGCCATTGTTACGAACCCTGCCAAGCCGACTTTTGGCAATACGATCGTGGCCCTGGAGCGCAATGGCGAGTTGCTGGGTCGCGTGTCGGGTGTCTTCTACAACCTGATGGGTACGGAGGCTACGCCCGAGATGCAGGAGGTGGCGCAGCGCATCCAGCCCAAGCTGACCGAGCTGGGCAACGATATTTCGCTCAATCCTGCCCTTTTTGAGCGTGTGAAGGCCGTCTATGAGAAGTCGAAGATCGGCCTTTCGAAGATCGACAAGAAGCTCCTGGAGGATACCTACAAGGGCTTTGCCCGCAGCGGTGCCGCCCTCTCGGAGGAGGATAAGGAGCTCTACCGTCAGTACTCGAACGAGCTCTCAGCCCTCACGCTGCAGTTCGGCCAGAATGCCCTCAAGGCAACGAATGCCTATACGCTCAATATCACCGACCCGAAGCAGGTCGAGGAGCTGCCCGACTTCGTAAAGGAGTCTCTTGCCGCCGAGGCCAAGGCGCGTGGCGAGAAGGGTTGGACCGTGACGCTGCAGGCACCGAGCTATGTTCCCTTCCTGACCTACTCGTCGAACCGCGCGCTGAAGGAGCAGCTGTGGAAGGCTTCGAATTCGCGTGCCCTGGGTGGCGAGTTCGACAACTCGGAGGTGATCAAGGGCATTGTCAATACGCGCCTTAAGATTGCCAACCTGTTGGGCTACGAGACCTACGCCGACTATGTGCTCGAGGAGCGTATGGCCGAGAACAAGGCAACCGTAAACGGCTTCTTGGAGGAGCTGCTGACGGCTACGAAGGAGTATGCCGATCAGGACTACAAGACCATCAGCGAGTATGCTGCCTCGAAGGGTTTCGAGGGCGAGCTCATGCCGTGGGATTGGGCCTACTACAACGAGCAGTATAAGGATGAGAAATATGCCCTCTCGGATGAGGTGGTGAAGCCCTACTTCAAGCTCGAGAATGTCAAGAAGGGTGTCTTTATGCTGGCCAACAAGCTCTATGGGCTGAACTTCACCGAGACGAAGGAGATCGAGGGCTACCACGAGGAGACGACGGTTTATGAGGTGACCGACAAGAACGGCCGCCACATGGCTGTTCTCTACCTCGACTTCCACCCCCGCGCCACGAAGCGTGCCGGTGCCTGGATGACCGATTTCCGCGGCTCGAAGATTGTCGATGGCGTGGAGACGCGACCCCTGGTGTCGCTCGTGATGAACTTCTCGAAGCCGACCGAGACGAAGCCTGCCCTTTTGACCTTCGACGAGGTGGAGACCTTCCTGCATGAGTTTGGCCACGGCCTGCACGGCATCCTGGCCGAGGGCGAGTATGGCTCGATGACCGGTACGGCCGTCTACCGCGACTTCGTGGAGCTGCCGTCGCAGATCATGGAGAATTGGGCTACCGAGAAGGAGTTCCTCGACCTCTGGGCCGAGCACTATGAGACGGGCGAGAAGATGCCTGCCGAGATCATCGACCGCATTGTGGCTGCCCAGAACTACCTGGCCGCCTACGCCAACGTGCGCCAGCTTTCGTTCGGTATGAGCGACATGGCTTGGCATACGCTTACCGAGCCTTTCGAGGGCGATGTGGAGCAGTTCGAGCAGCAGGCCATGGCTCCGACGCAGGTACTGCCTGTCGTAGCCGGTACGGCGATGGCTCCCGCCTTCACGCACATCTTCTCGGGTGGCTATGCAGCCGGTTACTACGGCTACAAGTGGGCCGAGGTGCTGGAGGCCGATGCCTTCTCGATGTTCAAGGAGCAGGGCATCTTCAACGAGGAGGTTGCCACCTCGTTCCGCGAGAACATCCTCTCGAAGGGTGGCACGGAGCATCCGATGGATCTCTATGTGAAATTCCGCGGCCACAAACCTGCCACGCAGGCGCTGATCGATAAGATGCAACTCGGCAAATAGTTTTCGATTTTATAGGGCATATTTGCACTTGCACTTGCGAGGCGCGAATGGGAAATACATTTAGTATGACCCATCCGCGCCTCACTTCGTTTAAGCACAAATCTGCTCCTCTAAAATCAAAAACAAGGGTTGCGCGGCGAACTATCCATGAAGATCTATTGGGCCTTCCCTTAGCAACCTTTAGTAACCTTAAGTTTCCTTTAGCTACCTTTATTTCCGCCCTTTCCGCCCTTTCCGCCGTTCTCGCCCTTTAATTCTAAATTTTGAATTCTAAATGCTCGCTTTACTCCATCGGATTCCAACCGTCGAGTACAAAGGCCGGATTCATGTAATTGGCAATCAGCTCTTTGTCCTTCTCGCCATCGAGACGGCGCGAACCCTTCAGACGCTGCGAATAGTCGATCGGGTTACCCTCCGTGTCGCGGCTGTCATACTCCCAATAGCGCTGATCGACGAGCTTGTCGGGCAGGCCATACCAACCGATCGGCTGGATGTTATTCATCGTGCAGTGGAGGAGTACCGCCTCGCAATAGTCGTATTTGGGGTTCGTGCGGGCGATGACGGCATGGTGGCCGACACCCTCGAAGTGGCAGCGCACGAAGACGTTGCCGTGGTTCTCGTTCGTGTTGCGGATCCACATGAAGGGACCGCCCGAGATGAGCTCACAGCTGTCGTAGAAGCCCGGGCCACGACCCAGAATCGAGTCGCCATCGCCTACAAGGCGGCATTTGTGCAGATAGACCGAACCGTTGGCCTGCAGGGCATCGCCCGAGCCGATGATCGTTACCTGATCCAGGAACATGCGTTCGCCCATCAGCAGCAGACCTTCGGCCTGACCCTTCAGGTCGGTGGCCACCGTGAGTTTGCGCATCGTGAGATCGGTGCAGTTGTCGGCCATGAAGGCTGCACGGCGCGAGGGGAAGGTGCCTGGCCACTCGTTCGTGGCTACATTCTTCGGATAGGGGTTGAAGACCTCGTTGTTGGGGTAGTGTACCTTGACACCCTCACGGCTTTCGCCCTCGATCGTCAGGTGGCGCTTCGAGCGGAAGTAAACCAGCTCCTCGTAGTCGCCATTGTGGATGAAGATCGTGTAGGGCTCGGTGTTGAAGTCGGGGATGTAGTCCAGCGCACCCTGCACGGTGTTGAAATCGGCCGTGCCGTCGGCATTGACCGTCAGACGGCGCTGATCGGCTGCGGGGCCTTGCTTCTTGGTCTTAAAGCGCCACCCGTCGGCCTTCGTGATCCCTCGGAAGTCGCCCTCGGCGGTGGTGAGTACCCCCTCGTCAAGGGTCACATAGTACTCCTTGCCGTACTCGAGCAGGTTGTGGTGGAGGTAGATCTCGGCACGGTTCTCACGCACCAGAATCGGGTGGAAGTGGAAGCCGTCCGTGAATCCGCCGATGATCGTGAGCTGATACTCGTCACTCGTCGGCTCGGCCACACCCGAGGGGGTGCCGGGCTTCGTGTCGGCATTCGTCTTGCGGGGCTGATCGTAGCTGTAGGGCTCCCAGGTATAGGGGGCCTTGGGCAGCTTGCGCGGCTCGGTCGGGCCGGCCGGAATCGAGAGGTCGAGGCTGTCCACCACCGTATCCGTGTCGGCATCCCAGACGCGGATCATACCCGAAGCGCCCACCGTGGGCTCGCTGTTGAAGAGAATCGAAAGGCGCGTGTCGGGATTGACATTGCGTGCTCCCTGTGTGGGGAAGAGCTCCTGCTTGATGGGCGAGGAGCAGGCCGTCAGCAGCAGGCCGAGGGCCAATGTTAGCAGTTGTTTCATGGTATTTGGAGTTTAGGTTGTTGTTTAGCGTATCAGGTCGGCATGCAGCGATTCGGGCAGCTCTTGCGGCTCGCCGAGCCAATAGAACATCGCCCGATCGCGCTCGGTAAAGCCCGTGCTGAAATCGAAATCGTCGCCCGTGGTGAAGTGTACGGGATGATCGCCCGTGAATCCCTCGCGGTCGTAGAGCGTACGCAGTTGCTCGGTGGCCGGGATGAGAAAGAGAGCTGTATCGCCCGCCGTGCGGCTCAGCTCAATCGCGCGGTGTAGGAGCTGCGTGGCATAGCCCCGACCTCGGTATTCGGGGAGGGTCGCTACGCCGTAGATGTAGCGCATCGTGCCCCAGGCGGTCGAGAAGGGAATCGTGTGCAGCATGGCCACCACCTTGCCCTCCTCCTCGTGCGTGATCATCTGTTCATCGCGGTAGTGGCGGATGAGGAACTGTTCGATAAAGGACTCCTCGTCCTGCGGAAAGCAGGCTCGCCAAAGCCTTCGGCAGGCGCATTGGCGCAGGGTAGGAATCTCGGCGCGGTGCTTCGGCTGCAGGAAGGCGGGGTAGTACGACAACTTGGCTTTACGCAGCCCCTCCAACCCCAGGTCCTCCTCGCGGTTCAGGAGCGTGAAGCGCTCGTCGAGTTGCTCGGCAAAGCGACGGTTGATGATCGTGAAGGCCCCCTCATAGCGCGTGTCGGCCTTCTCGACATGGATGTCGAAGGTGTGATCGTTCAGCGCCGATCCGTAGGTAAAGGCGACCAGCTGATCCCCCACATAGATACAGCCGCCCTGCAACCCCAGCGCCTCGAAGTGGGCAAAGGCCTCGTGAATTGCTGTGCGTTCGGCGCTTAATCCCTCCCCTGTGCAGCCGTTGCGGTGGCGACACCACTCCTGCTCCAATCGTATGCACTCGGCGATGTTGGCCTCCGTAAGCGGCTCGTAGCGGTAGTCGGGGTAGTTGCCCACAAAGCGGTTGATGTGGTTGCGTTTGGGCTGGTAGTTCTTGCCCTGCAGACGGCTCAAATCCTCGCGGCGATAGAGGTAGTCGTGTGTAGCGCGGTTATCGTCGAAGATGAATCGCTTGGGGAAGCGTTCTTGCAATGCTTGTTTTGCCTCGTCATTGAGGCCAATGAGTCTGAGCGGCTCGTTCATCGCCTCGGCCTCCTGCATCAGACGGCGGATGACCCTCCCGAAATCCCCCTCGCCGATGGGTTGCATGTAGCCCGTAGCGCTTCCGCCATCGATCTGAAAACGGATGACGAGAAACCCCTCCACCTCGGCCCAGGCGGTCGAGTAGAAGTGTCGCCAGCAGTAGATGTTGGCAAACGAGAGGTCACAATTATACAGACCGCGCTGCATCGTGTAGTGCTCAATGCGGGCGCGGTCGGTAAGTGTTATGGGCCGAAATTCAAGCATGCGGGTATCGGCTTGCAAGGTTCTCTATTCGCAGGCTTTAAGCGACATATCGAGCGACTTGATCTGATGGGTCAAAGCGCCCACCGAGATAAAGTCTACGCCACACTCGGCATACGAACGCATCGTCTCGAGCGTGATGCCGCCACTCGACTCCGTCTCGCAACGACCGGCCACCTTCTTCACGGCCTCACGGGTCATCTCGGGCGAGAAGTTGTCGAACATGATGCGATCCACGCCACCTGCGGCAAAGACCTCGTCGATATCCTCCAAAGATCGTACCTCGCACTCGATCGGAATGTTTTTACCCTTCTCCTTCAGGTACTGCTTTGCACCCTCGACAGCCTGACGAATACCGCCGGCGAAGTCGATGTGGTTGTCCTTCAGCAGGATCATATCGAAGAGACCCATGCGGTGGTTCTCGCCACCACCGATCTTGACGGCCATCTTATCCAGTACACGCATACCGGGCGTGGTTTTGCGCGTATCGAGCACCTTCGTATGCAGGCCCTCCAGGTGCTTGACATAGAAGGCGGTCTGCGTAGCGACACCGCTCATGCGCTGCATGATGTTCAGAAGAATACGCTCGGCCTGCAGCAAGGAGCGCAAACCACCCGACACATAGAAGGCTACATCGCCCGGCTTAACACGATCTCCGTCGTGGAGCAGCTGCTCGAACTTCATCGTCGGATCGAGGCGCTGAAGCACGATTTCGGCAATCTCGATGCCCGCAATCACACCCTCCTGCTTGCACAAAAGGCGCATGCGGCCCTGCTCCGAGGCGGGGATGCAGCAGAGCGACGTGTGGTCGCCATCGCCGATATCCTCCTTAATGGCCAGTTCGATGAGTTCATCCACAAAAGGTTTGTATTCTGCTTTCATAATCCTATGTTATTGAATGTTAATGCTCAAAGTTACGCCCAACACGCGCGGACGGCCTCGCTGCACGAATTGGTTGCCGATCGACTCGAAGTAGAAGATATCGGCCTCCTTGTCCGTGAGGTTTTGGCCCCAGAAGTCGAGCGTGTAGTTCTTATGCTCCAGACGCACCGAGGCGTTGAAGGTCGTGTAGAAGGGCTGACTGACGGTGTTGGCCTCGTTCCAATAGATCTTACCAACCCCCTTCATGCCACCATGCAGCACCACATCGCCCAGCCACTTCACGCCCGTCGGGATCGTCCAGGTAAGGCCTGCGGCGAGGGTGTGGCGCGGAGCAAAGGGAACGTAGTTGCCACGGTAGTCCTGCTCGCCATCTAAGTAGCGGCGGAAGGTGGCCTCCGTGTAGCCATACGAGAGGTCGATATCGAGCGCGCGCCACGGCTTGAACTGCATGGCCACCTCGCCACCAAGCGAGCGGGTGCGACCGGCGTTGGTCATCATGCGACCCGTAGCCGAGGCATCGGCCAGGACCGTCAGCTGCTGATCGCGGCCGTCGATCATAAAGAGGGCAAAGTCGCCACGAATCGCCCCCTCGGCACACGAGAAGTGGCCTCCCACCTCGTAATTCCAGCTGTATTCGGGGTCGTAGGACATGATATCCTTCTCCTCATAAGCGCCACCCATGGCCTGTGCCTGAAGCATCTCCTTCAGCACGTCGGAGTAGATCTGCGTGTTGAATCCGCCCGCCTTGAAGCCACGCGAGAAGGAGGCGTAGAGGTTGCGGTTCTCGTCGAAGCGGTAGATGAGAGACAGTTTCGGCAGAATCTCCGTGAAGTCCTGCTTGTAGCTGCTTTCGGTCTCCAACACCACGGGCTCTTGCTCCATCGGGCGGAGCATGGCACCCACCTTGAGGGCATATTTCAGCGTGCCCGATCCGTGCGTGTCGAGGCTTACCTGCTCATGCTCGATGCGCACTCCCGCCTTGGCCTCAAATTTGCCGAAACGCAGGCTCGACTCGTGGTAGGCGGCAAAGCCGTAGGCGGGAGAGTCAAACTCCGAGTCGAGCGGCATATTCTCCAGCGCATGCATCTGCACGCGACCCCCCGTAGCCTGGTTGGCGGCGGCGAAGATCATCGCATCGATACCAGCCGGCTTAAAGACCACGGGAGCCTCCATCTGCTGGTCGCGGTAGAATCCGTAGAGACCGAAGAGGTAGTGGTAGCGGCGATCGCCCTTCGATCGGAAGATCAGATCTTCGGTTACGACGTGCTCCTTGATCTTCTGCTGCAGCGTGAAGTAATCGAGGGGCGTGAAGTCGTTGTCGAGGTGCATATCATCGTCCGTGAGCTGGTAGGAGGTGATCGAGGTCAGCGAGTAGCGATCCATCTCGTATTGGATCGTCAGTCCATCGCTCAACGTCATTCGGTCGTAACGGCACGAGTCGTTGTAGGCGATCCGGCCCGGCGTTACGGCATAGCCGTCGGCGTTCGTGACACCCTCCGAGCGACCACCCAGAAAGGCGTAGGGGTAACCGCCCTGCTCCGTCTCGGAGAGCGAGAGGGTATTCTCGATGCGCAGCCCCTTGTTGTTGCGGAAGAGGAGCTTCCAGCGACCGCCGTAGTTCTTCTCCCAATCGGTGTCGGCACCTGTCAGGGAGTTCTTAAAGAAGCCGTCCGAGGTGGTGCGGTAGGCCGAAACGGAGGTGGCCCACTTGTCGTTGAACTGCTCGTAGAACGAGGCGCGCAGGCGGAAGGTGTTGCCTGTGCTGTAACCCAGCTGCAGGCGGGCACCCTCGTAGTGGAAGGGCGAGAGGGTATAGATATTCACCACGCCACCCATCGTGTTACGCCCGTAGAGGGTCGATTGCGGGCCGCGCAGCACCTCCACGCGCTCGATATCCGAGAGCTCCATGTCGAAGGCGTTCTTCTGCATCAGGGGTACGTTGTCGATCGTCATACCCATCACGGGCTGATCGATGCGGGCACCCAGGCCACGCACATAGATCGACGAGGTCATGCGCGAACCGTAGTCGGGGATGTGGAGGTTGGGAACCATCTCGGCCAGGTTCTTCAGGGCCGAGATTTGGTTGCGTGATACGGCACGCTCGCCCACGATGGTCGAGGCGATCGGCTCGGAGCGCAGCACCAGGCCCTGCTTGACGGCCGTCACCTGCACGCCATCGACGAGGATCATCGTATCGACGGCCTCGGTGTGGGGGTGCTCGGTGGTGTGGGCTGCAGCCGAAAGCGACAGCGCTATGAACGAGAACAACGCAATAATCAGTTTACAATGCTTCATGATCGTTTGAATTTTTACAGTTTCTTTCAAGGTGCAAAGTAAAGGGGTTATTGGTTGTTGCTCAATCCTTATTTATGAGGAGATTTAGAGCGTTTCGTGCTCTACATAGCCGGCATGCAGGGCGTAGAGCATCAGCTCGGCCACGGAGCGCATGTGCAGCTTCTCCATCAGGTTACGGCGGTGGGTGATGACGGTCGTTAGGGCAATGCCCAGCTCGTCGGCAATCTCCTTGTTGATCTTGCCGCGGGCGATCAGGCGCAACACCTCAGCCTCGCGCTCGGTGAGTTGGGCGGTGCGGGGCGCGGGGTCGGCCGTCGCCATGCCGCGATTGGGGTGTGCCCCGCGATGCATGGCCATCAGATCGTGGAGGAGCTGCTCCTCGCTGTGGCAGACATTGAGTTGGTGCATGCCCTCCTCCTCCTCGTGCTTCAGGCCGCTCGTGAGCAGAATCACGCGACGGCGTAGCGGGGCAAAGAATGTGGCGTGTAGGCGGTAGAGTTGTGCCGATACGAAGTAGTGCACGAAACGCTCGGGCGAGGCTGCCTGCAACTGCTCAAAGTCGGCATAAAGTTCCACTTCGGCCATCGGAATCACCTTCTCCAAAATAGCCTTCAGCCCGATACCCGTGAGGATATTGGGAGTCAGGACGGCTATGGAGGGACGGTGGGTCATGGCTGATGCGACGGTGTTCAATGCGACTTAATTATTATTTCTAAATGGTAAATTCTTAATTCTTAATTTTTAATTCATAATTCTACTCGTGGTGGTACGGCTCGTTGTTCAGGATCGTGAAGGCGCGGTAGATCTGCTCCGTGAAGATGGCCCTGACGATCTGGTGCGAGAAGGTCATCTTCGAGAGCGAAATTTGCTGGTTGGCACGCTTGTAGACCTCCTCCGAAAAGCCGTAGGGGCCACCGATGACAAAGACCAGGCGCTTCAGTCCGCTCACCATGCGCTTGCGGATCCACTCCGAGAACTCCACCGAACGAAACTCTGCACCACGCTCATCGAGCAGTACGACATAGTCGCTCTCGGTCAGCTGGGCGAGGATGCGTTCCCCCTCGCTTTGGTTCTGCTGACCCGTGGTGAGGCTCTTCGTGTTGCGCAGGTCGGGGATGGTTGTGATGGCAAAACGGCAATAGTGGTTGATGCGCTTTTGGTACATCTCCACCAGTGCACCGACCTCCTTCGAATCGGTCTTGCCCACCACAATGAGTTCAATCTGCATGCTGCAATTCAAATTTAGCATTCAAAATGGGGGAATGCTTACAAATCGGTGTTCCATTCTCCCGTGGCATCCTCGTAGATCACGGCGCGATCCTTTTCAACGCTCTTGAGCCACTCGTAGGCCTTGTACATGCAGTAGCCGTTACCCGAGGGCGAACCGAGCGAGTAGGCGATAACCGAGGTGTAGTTGCGCGAGCGGTAGTACATCGCCTTGACACGCTCGATATACTCCTCGACCAATGCCGGATCGTTCGAGGGGGTGCCACCCACCTTGCGGTCGGTGCGCTTCTCGGGGGCAGCAATCGCTGCGCAGTCGATGACGTACATCCCCTGCTCGGTGCAGAGTTCGTAGAACCAGCGGGGCTGGGGATAGCTCGGGCAGAGGGTGTTGATCCCCTTGACCTTGAGCGCCTTGATCTCGGTGAGGGTCGTGGCGCGATCCTTAGCGGCGTTGTAGGCGGCCTTCTTCAGCTCCAAGACCGTGTCGTGCAGGACGATTTTGCTGTTCTCGAGTCGGGCACGGCCAAAGCCGATCTTCAGGGGCATATACTCCTTGTAGGCACCCTGACGACGTGAGAAGAGCATCACTTTATAGACGGGCGGGAGCTTGGCCGAATGCTGCCAGCGATTCTCGTTTACATGGTAGATGAAGGGGTCGAACTTCACGGTGTCGATCGATCGTCCGGGGACGGGGATCGTGCGGATGTTGAAGTCGAGCAGCTTGCCCTGGGGCGAGTAGATGTCGTAACCCATGTCGATCTGCTCCTCGTAGTTGTAGGCATTCTGCGTGGCCATTCTCAGGCGCAGGATGCCGTCGCGGTGGAGCGAGTCGGGGATCAGCTTCAGCTCAAAGTCGCGCATCGAACGCTTCTCCTGGTAGTAGAGGTAGCTCTCCGCAAAGGCTTTTCGCTCCACGGTGGGGGCGGGGTTGATCTCGGGCGTACGGCTCGGACGGAGAATCATCTTCAGGCTGTTCTCGCCCTGGTGCATCAGGGGCGTGAGGTGAAACTCGGCCGGCGTGAGCGGATCCTCGACCTCGGCTACGGGCTGGTCATTGACGAAGAGCGAGTAGGCCGAACCGACATTCTCCAGGTGGAGATACACCACGCCATCGGTCCAGGCATAGGGAATCTCGAGTGTTTGGCCCACGATGGCCATCTCGCCCGAGGCGGCAATCACGGTCGGCGCAAAGGCGATGCTGTAGCCCGAATTTTCGATCTTGCCCGCCTCGGCATCGTGGCGCGTATCGAACGGCACGACCTCCGTGCGGTAGATGCGGCGGGCCGAGAGATCGGCCGGCTGGGGATTGAGCTCCCAAAATTGTTGGCCGTAGGTGGTTGCAACAGCGCAAAGAGCGGCCAAAACAAGGATATAGCGTTTCATAACTTTCTTTTATCGTATAAAGGTGTACAAAGGTACTTTTTTTTTGGCCAAATCACAAATAAATAGTACTTTTGTCAGCTACTTCAAGCAAATACGAAAACACAATTATATGAAAACGCAACGCATTGTAGAGATTCTGAACGCCGGCGCTGTCGATACCGATGTGGTAGTCAAGGGCTGGGTGCGCACCAAGCGCGGAAACAAAAACGTAGCCTTTATTGCGCTGAACGATGGTTCGTGCATGCGCAACATCCAGGTCGTGGTCGATCTGCAGAAGATCTCGGAGGAGAGCCTGAAGCCCATCACGACGGGTGCCTGCCTGCGTGTGGATGGTCGTCTGGTAGCTTCGCTCGGTGCCGGTCAGGGTGTCGAGGTGCAGGCCGAGAAGATCGAGATCTACGGCACGGCCGATCCCGAGTCGTACCCCCTGCAGAAGAAGGGTCACTCGCTGGAGTTCCTGCGCGATATCGCCTACCTGCGCCCCCGCACCAACACCTTTGGTGCCGTGCTGCGTATCCGCCACGCCATGGCTTTCGCCATCCATAAGTTCTTCCACGAGCGCGGTTTCTACTACCTCCATACGCCGCTCATCACCGCCTCGGATTGCGAGGGTGCCGGTGAGATGTTCCAGGTGACGACGCTCGATTTGAACAATGTTCCCAAGACGGAGCAGGGCGAGGTGGACTTCTCGCAGGATTTCTTCGGCAAGGCCTGCAACCTGACCGTGTCGGGTCAGTTGGAGGGTGAGCTGGGCGCGCTGTCGATGGGTCAGATCTACACCTTCGGTCCTACGTTCCGCGCCGAGAATTCGAATACGCCGCGCCACCTGGCCGAGTTCT
>JAGAMA010000034.1 GCA_017624955.1 Alistipes sp. | reverse complement strand
ATTTCGTTGACTGACAAAACACGCTTAAAAGACCTCTTCGACAAAACTAAATTTCAATATGACAAAGAACCTACCGACCCTAATGGGCAAAATTTATTTAATGTTTAACCAGTCCCAAATTTTTATGGGACACTAATGATATCATATGCAAAAGTAAAACATGCGCATTCGGAAGATATTGAAGAATTTGGGTTGTGTTTTCGTCTTAGTAGAGATTTAAATATAATAAATGTATATCCGGTAACAGAAGACGACGATGACTATGTTTATTTACGACTCTTTGGTCAAACTTCAGGACGTTTTTATGGCGCTGTGGATTGTCAGTTTGAATATCTAGAGAGAATGTATAACCATTATGTTGGGTACATAAAAGGTAATGAAGTTAATTTATCCTATAAGTTTGTATGTGTAAAGAAACTTAATGCCCTTTTTGGTGAAGAACGCTTTGAATATATGGATGATAGAGAAGCATGTGTTGATAATTGTATAAAGCAATTGGATGATTATGAAGATATTAAAGTATTGAAGAATAAAGCTTATGCTACTATCAAATCCTTTTAGCGAGTAGCTCATTCCTTAACTACATGCTAACTGGGATATGCATGAGTGAGTTCGTCTAATGCTCTTGGTGGATAACTCTCTTTTTTATGAATAAACCGTCGTATTAGTCCTGCAACTATGCAACCAGGAACTCATGATTGAGGCGTGCGAATCGTTCCCTAGTCAAGGGGGAGGGCGGATAACAATTGCGAGTTGCGTATATCGCACGCCCTTATAAGATAAAAAGCGACCTTCGAAAGAGGGGCGCTTTTTTTTATGTCTTTATGGGCTGATCCTATTACACAACGATATATTGACAATATATCAAAGATTTATCATTGATAATAAAATGAGGAGTGGAATGTGTTGTGGGGTAGGGGGATAAAGGCGAGGGAGGACTCTAAAGTCGATTAAGGGCCTTTAGTTTCCTTTAGTCACCTTTAGCATCCTTTAGTAACCTTTTGTGGAACAACCCGACAAAAAAAAAGAGAGCCGTGAAGCTCTCTTTTTTTGAATAGACCGTAGAATTTTAGTCCTGCAGCTTTGCAGCCAGGAACTCGCGGTTCAGGCGAGCGAATCGCCCCCTTGTCAAGGGGGAGGGGGGATGTAAATAACAATTGCGCGCTTCGCGCATATCGCTCGCCTCTGCACAACAAAAAACGAGTGGCCAATTTTGGCCACTCGTTTTTGCGTATGACAATCCGTTTAGTCCTGAAGCTTTGCAGCCAGGAACTCGCGGTTCAGGCGGGCGATATGGGCAATCGAGATACCCTTCGGGCACTCGGCCTGGCAGGCACCCGTGTTGGTGCAGTTACCGAAGCCCAGCTCGTCCATCTTGGCAACCATCGCCTTGGCGCGACGAGCACCCTCTACGCGGCCCTGCGGCAGCTTGGCCAGCGACGATACGCGGGCAGCCACGAACAGCATAGCCGAGCCGTTCTTACACGTTGCAGCGCAAGCACCGCAACCTACGCAAGCGGCAGCATCCATCGACTCGTCGGCATCGGCCTTCGGAATCGGAATGGCGTTGGCATCGGGTACCGAGTTGGTGCGTACCGAAACGTAACCACCGGCCTGGAGAATCTGGTCGTAAGCGCCACGATTCACTACGAGGTCCTTGATCACGGGGAAGGCAGCCGAGCGCCACGGCTCGATCGTAATCGTGTCGCCATCCTTGAACTTACGCATGTAGATCTGGCAGGTCGTGGCGTTCTGGCCGGGGCCGTGAGCCAAACCGTTGATGTGCAGCGAGCACATACCGCAGATACCCTCGCGGCAGTCGTGGTCGAAAGCGACGGGATCCTTACCCTCGTGTACGAGGTTATTGTTCAGAATATCGAGCATTTCGAGGAACGAGGTGTCGGCCGAGATATCGGTAACCTTGTAGGTCTCGAATGCGCCCTTCGATTTTGCGTCCTTCTGACGCCATATCTTTAAGGTGAAATTCATAATTTCTGTGTTGTTAAAGTGTTGTACGTCAAAAGTGATTAGTCTTTGTAGTTGCGCTGTGCACGGTGCGTGAACTCGTAGTCGAGCGGCTCCTTCGTCAGCTCCGGCTCCTCGTCCATGCCCTTGTACTCCCAAACGGCAGCGTAGGCGAACTTGTCGTCGTGGCGCAGGGCCTCACCCTCCTCGGTCTGGTGTTCCGAGCGGAAGTGACCACCGCACGACTCCTCACGGTTCAGGGCATCACGAGCCATCAGCTCACCCAGCTCCAGGAAGTCGGCCAGGCGCAGTGCCTTCTCCAGCTCCACGTTGAACGACATCGGATCGCCAACCACCTTGACATCCTTCCAGAACTCCTTGCGGAGTGCCTGAATCTCCTTGATGGCGGTCTTGAGCGATTCCTCCGTGCGGGCCATACCTACGTTCTCCCACATGATGTGACCCAGCTTCTTGTGGATATCGTCCACCGACTGCTTACCGTTAATCGACATCAGCTTCTGAATCTTCTCCTTCACGGCCTTCTCAGCCTCCTCGAATGCGGGGCTGTTTACATCTACCTTCGGAGCCTGAATCTTCTTCGAGAGGTAGTCTCCGATCGTGTAGGGGAGCACGAAGTAACCGTCGGCCAGACCCTGCATCAGGGCCGAAGCACCGAGGCGGTTAGCACCGTGGTCCGAGAAGTTGGCCTCGCCAATGGCATACAAACCCGGGATCGTGGTCATCAGGTTGTAGTCCACCCAGATACCACCCATCGTATAGTGTACGGCGGGGAAGATCTGCATCGGCTCCTTGTAGGGGCTTACGTCGGTAATCTCCTCATACATATCGAAGAGGTTGCCGTAACGCTGCTTAATGATATCCTCACCCAGACGCTCGATGGCGGTCTTGAAGTCGAGGAATACGGCCAGACCCGTCTCATTCACACCGAAACCGGCATCGCAACGCTCCTTCGCGGCACGCGAAGCCACGTCACGCGGTACGAGGTTACCGAAGGCGGGGTAGCGGCGCTCCAGGTAGTAGTCGCGGTCCTCCTCCTTGATCTCCGAGGGCTTCAGCGTACCGGCACGCAGGGCCTTCACATCCTCCATCTTCTTCGGTACCCAGATACGGCCGTCGTTACGCAGCGACTCCGACATAAGCGTCAGCTTCGACTGCTGCGTGCCGTGTACGGGGATACAGGTGGGGTGAATCTGCGTGAAGCAGGGGTTGGCAAAGCCGGCACCCTTGCGGTAGCACTGGAAGGCGGCCGAACCGTTCGAACCCATGGCGTTGGTCGAGAGGAAGAATACGTTACCGTAACCACCCGAGGCGATTACTACGGCGTGAGCACCGTGGCGCTCAATCTCACCTGTTACGAGGTTGCGGGCGATGATACCCTTGGCCTCGCCATTCTCAACCACGATGTCGAGCATCTCATGACGCGGATAGCTCTTTACCGAAGCGGCAGCGATCTCCTTGTTCAGGGCTGCATAGGCACCCAGCAGAAGCTGCTGACCCGTTTGACCGCGGGCATAGAAGGTACGCGATACCTGCGCACCACCGAACGAACGGTTAGCCAGCAGACCGCCGTACTCACGAGCGAAAGGTACACCCTGCGCTACGCACTGGTCGATGATGAGGTTCGAAACCTCGGCCAGACGATATACGTTGGCCTCACGAGCGCGGTAGTCACCACCCTTGATCGTGTCGTAGAAGAGGCGATATACCGAGTCGTTGTCGTTCTGGTAGTTCTTGGCTGCATTGATACCGCCCAGTGCGGCAATCGAGTGGGCACGACGGGGCGAGTCCTGAATGCAGAATACCTTCACGTTGTAACCCAGCTCACCGAGTGATGCGGCAGCTGCGCCACCGCCCAGACCGGTACCGATTACGATGATATCGAGCTTACGTTTGTTGGCCGGGCTCACGACCTTGATCGCTGCCTTGTGGTTGCTCCACTTGTCGGCGAGTGCGCCGGCAGGAATTTTAGCATCTAATTTGAAAGCCATATCTGAATGTGTTTTGTTTGTTCTTGATAGGGTAGTTTAGCAAGCGCCGCAGCAACCGCACTGAGCCTTGATGAAGAAGATCACGACAACAGCAGCGAAGCCGAGGAAGATCAGCGTCGAAACGATGTTGGCGATGCACTTCAGGCGGGGATACCAGGTGTCGTTGGCAAAACCGGCGGTCTGGAACATCGACCATACGCCGTGCGAGAGGTGGAACCAGAGGGCTACGAACCAGATGAGGTAGAGCACCACGTTGTACCACTGCGAGAAGGTGTAAGCGATCAGGGCGGCACCGTCCGTGGCAGCGATCATCTGACCACCCACCTCCGACTCGTGACCACCGAGGATCTCCACAAGCTGCATCTTGGCCCAGAAGTGCGAGAGGTGCAGCAGCAGACCTACGAGCACGATCACGCCCAGCGCGAGCATGTTCTTCGAAGCCCACGATACACCGGGCTCCTTCGTCTCGACAGCGTAGCGCTGCTTACCGCGAGCACGGTAGTTGTTGATCGAGAGGATCAACGCATAGGCAAAGTGCACCACTACAAGTGCAGCCAGACCGGCCGTGCCGACGAGGGCATACCAGTTGGCGCCGAGCAGTTCGCAGATCATGTTGTAAGCCTCGGCCGAGAAGAGGGCCGTGAGGTTCATGGACATGTGGAAGAGGATGAAGAGCACCAGGGCGCAACCCGAAACACTCATCACCAGCTTCTTACCTACCGATGAATTGTACAGAAAACAGTTCATAATGTGTAAAATTTGTTATTTTTGTGAATGAATTTGCTGTTTCGCCTACAAAGATAATCATTGTTCGCGGAATAACAAGCCTTTTTCGTGTTAAAAATAGGTGTAGAGGTGGATAAAAGCAAGATTCGGGCAGCGATGCGACAGCGCAACCGCGCCCTTGCAGCCGAGGAGCGCGAGGCGGCCTCGGCGCGCATTTTTCGACAAGTGGAAAAGCACGAACGCTTCCTCGGGGCGGAGGTCGTGGCGGCCTTTTGTGCGCTTCGGGATGAGCCGACTACCGAGGCTGTGCTCAAGCGCTGGGCCCAGCAGGGCAAGCGGGTGGCCGTTCCCCGCGTGGAGGGGGAGCAGATGCGCTTCTTTTACTACGAACCCTCGAAGTTGGTGCGTGGTGCGTTCGGCATCGAAGAGCCGGGCGAGGAGGCCGAGTTGTGCCCACCCTGCGCGATGGATCTGATGGTTGTCCCCGGGGTGGCCTTTACGGCCGAGGGCGACCGCCTGGGGCGCGGGAAGGGGTATTATGATAAGTATTTGTCGCAAAGCGACTTCCGCGCCTATACGATCGGTGTCGGCTATGCCCACCAACTGATGGAAACACTCCCTGCCGAGGAGCACGATCGGCAGCTCGATGCAGTCATCGTGGGATAGAAGTTGAGAGTTGAGAGTTGAAAGTTGAAAATTGAAAATTTTGTCGTGCTTTCATCCGCTCAACAAAAAATAAGGAGATAGCCTGAACCGTTGGCTATCTCCTTTTTTGTTGAGCTAACTTTCAACTCTCAACTTTTAACTTTCAACTTTACAGAATTGGTAGCCAGACAAATACCGCGGCATCCCACAGCGCGTGTGAAATCACGATGCCCGTAAAGCGGTCGGGGAAGTAGCGGTAGAGAAAGCCCCACGCCAGGCCGCAGACCATTGAGGCCATCACCAGCATAAAGTTACACGAAGGGACATGCACCAGCGTATAGCATGCCGTGGCGATCAGGTAACCGCGTGTCAGACCCCACTTCTTGCCCATGCGCTCTTGTACATATCCGCGCCAGAAAAGCTCTTCGGCCGGGCCGATGAGCAGCAGGAGCAGCAGCGAGAGCACCCAGGGCGACTCGCCCTCCTTGATGCCGTAGATCAGATCGACTTGTGGGCGGGCGAAGTCAAACATCCACGATGCGATTTTGTCGCC
The DNA here is from genome assembly GCA_017624955.1 of Alistipes sp. Classification (GTDB taxonomy): domain Bacteria; phylum Bacteroidota; class Bacteroidia; order Bacteroidales; family Rikenellaceae; genus Alistipes. The sequence goes on along the minus strand of JAGAMA010000034.1, from coordinate 5,521 downwards.
CAGCCAAAAGACACACCACAACGCTACGGCCACCACAACACCAAAGAGGATGTTCGGCAGGTTGAACTTCAGGCGCTCCCACCAGGCGGGAGCAAAGAGCGTAGCGAGCGACAGCAGCAGGAGTGCCGAGCCGGCCATCATCTCCCAAAAGTCGAAGCGCGGGGCGGTCAGCGGACAGAACATCAGTGTCCAGAGCAGCAGAGCTACCGCCAGGGAAAAGTAGAGTCGTTTCATCGCAGTAATAACATATCAACCAGGAGCGAGATGCAGAATACCACAGCAAAGAGCATCTGCGTTTGAGCCGAGCGTTGGTCGAGATCGGCAATTTCGGCCACATTGCCCGTCTCCTTAAACTCACGCATCGACCGCGAGTTGCGGATGGCGAAGCGCATCACGAAGGTCACCAAAATCGAGAGCCAGGGGAAGATACCGAAGGGGATCAGCAGCACCACCCAGGCGAAGGGGAACAACTGCTCCAGGGTGTAGAGTACGGCCGAGACCTTCACGCCCATACCCATGGCCATCGTGCGGATGTTGGCTTTGCCGTCGGTTTTGGCATCGCGCGTGTTGTTGGCGTGCAGAATGGCATCGACCAAGAGCGCCACGGGCAGAGCTGCCCACAGTACACGCCAGTCGATTTCACCCACGGCAACCCACGAAGTGCCGAGGGCAGGCAGCAAACCATAGGCTAGGACAATGACCAGATCGCCCAAGGCGCGGTACTTCAGCGGCGGGTAGCAGAGCGTGCAGATTACACCGCCCAAACCGATCCAGAGCAGTCCCCAGCCCGTCGTGTAGAGTAGCCAAAGGCCGATCATTACGCCTGGGATGAGGAGCCCGAAGGAGAGGTTGCGAATCTGCTCGGCACGGAACAGCCCCCCTTTGATCGTATCGATGCTGATAGCTCCCTCGACCGTATCGACACCGCTCTTAAAGTCGCAATAGTCGCTCCAGGTGTTACCTGCGGCGTGGAAGAGGATGATGCCGAGTACGGCCAGCGCGCCGTTCGTCCAATTCACGCTGCCCGTCAGCCACTCCAAATAGACCAGCACGACCACGACCGAGAGAGCCGAGGCGGTAAAAGACCAGGGACGTGTGGCTAAGAGCCAATCTTTGCATGTGAGTTTTTGTTTCATGGTTGTTACTTAGTTGTTTTGTTATCAAAGTGTTGCTTAATCTTGCGTGCTTTGGCCTGCCCCACGATGCCCGCCAGCTCCTCGATGTGAGCCGCGCCCACCTTCTCCACGGTGCGGAAGTGGCTGAGCAGGGATTGGATGCTCTTCGTACCGATGCCCTCGATCTGCTCCAATTCGCTGTGGATGAAATCCTTGCTTCGCTTTTGACGGTGAAAGGTGATGCCGAAGCGGTGCGCCTCGTCGCGGATGTGGCAGACCACCTTCAGGGGCTCGCCCGTGCGCGAGAGGTAGTAGGGTTCGGGGTCGCCCGGGAAGAAGATCTCCTCGATGCGCTTGGCCAGACCCACGATCGGTACGCGGTTTTCGATCCCCAGCGCACACAGCACCTCGTAGGCGCTCGAAAGCTGCCCCTTGCCGCCATCGACAATGATCAGGTCGGGTAGCTCCTGCCCCTCCTCCAGGAGGCGCGAGTAACGGCGATAGACAATCTCGCGCATCGAGGCGAAGTCGTCGGGTCCCTCGACCGTCTTGACATTGAAGTGGCGGTACTCCTTACGCGAGGGCTTGCCATCGCGGAAGACGACACACGAGGCTACGGGGTAGGTGCCCTGCAGGTTGGAGTTGTCGAAACACTCGATGTGGCGCGGCTGCTCCTTGAGGTGCAGCTCCTTACGCATCGCCTCCATCAGTCGCTCGGTGTGGCGTTCGGGATTCTTGATTTCGAGGTTCTTGAGCTGCTCGGCGCGGTAGATGCGGGCGCTCTTGAGCGAGAATTCCAACAGCTCGAGCTTCTCGCCCCGCTTCGGCACGGTGAAGGTCACCCCGTCAAAGAGCATGGTCGTAGAGGGGAGGAAGGGGACGATCACCTCGCGGGCCAATTTGCCCTCCGTCAGGCTCTCGACAGCGTGCTGAATGGCCAGCGTAAGCATGTCGGCCTCCGAGCCCTCGATACCCGTCGTGAGGCGCAGGGTCGTCACACCGATAATCGAGCCGTGGCGGATGCGGACAAAGTTGCAGAAGGCCACATCGTCGTCCACCAGGAGCGAGAAGACATCGACATCGCTGATCTTGGCGCTCACGATGACCGAGCGCGAGGCGTAGTTGTCGAGTGCATCGAGGCGCTGTTTGTAGCGCTGCGCCTGTTCGAATTTCAGGGCCGTGGCCGCCTGCTCCATTTCGTGCATCAGGTATTGGCGCACGGGGCGCAGATCGCCCTTCAAAATCGCATGTACGAGCTCCACCTGCTGCTCATACTCCTCCTCGCTTTGTGCCCCGATGCAGGGCCCTTTGCAGTTGCCGATGTGGTACTGCAGGCAGACCCCGTATTTCCCGCGGGCGATGGCCTGCGGCGAGAGGTTGAGCTTGCAGGTGCGCAGGGGAATCACCTCGCGGATAAACTCCAGGATGCTGCGCTGCATCGAGATCGAGCTGTAGGGGCCGTAGTATTGCGAGCCGTCGCGGATGATTTGGCGGGTGGAAAGTACCCGTGGGAAGTCTTCGCGTTTAACGACAATCCAGGGGTAGGTTTTATCATCCTTGAGCAGGATGTTGTAGCGCGGTTGCAGGCTCTTAATCAGCGAGTTCTCCAGCAGGAGGGCATCCTGCTCCGAATCGACCACGATGTGGCGAATCTCGACAATCTGCTTCACGAGCACGCGCACCTTGGCCGAGTGCTCCTTGCTCTCGACAAAGTAGGAGGAGACACGTTTGCGGAGGCTCTTCGCTTTACCGACATAGATGATCGTCCCCGTGCGATCCACAAATTGGTAGACCCCGGGGCTGAGTGGCAGGAGCGCCACCTGCTCTTTGATCGGATTGTGTTTAACCTCCTTCATGCAGGGCAAATATACGAAAAAAGGGGAGAAAAAACTCCCCTTTTTTGCTTTTCGTCGTCTGAAAACTAGTTGTCGTACTCCTTGGCGAGCTCCTCGGCACGCTTGATGGCCTTGTGGATGTGGTCGAGGACATTCTCTTTGCCGACCAGCTCCAGGATGCCGCTGCGCTCGATCTCGTGGTAAACCGACTCGTTTACACCCGAGAGAATCACCTTCTGACCCTGCTGCAGCGAGGCCGTTACGAAGATCTCGAGGTTATGCAGACCCGTGGCATCGATGAACGACACCTTGCGCATACGCACGATGCGGATCGGCTCGGCATCGCGCATGCGGGCCAGCTCCTCAAACTTGGTGGCAATACCGAAGAAGAAGGGACCGTCGATCTCGTAGACCTCCGTGTGGGCGGGGATCGAAAGACGCTCGTCGCGCTCGCCGTCGTGGTGTACCTCCAACTCGTTGTGCAGCACCGAGATATGCGTGTTCTCCATGATACGCTTCATGAAGAGGACGATGGCCATTACCAGACCCACCTCGATGGCAATCGTCAGGTCGAAGATCACCGTCAGGAAGAGGGTCGTGAAGAGTACCAGCACGTTCGATTTCTCCTGGCGGCACATCGAACGAATCGTGCGCCAGCCGCTCATGTTGTACGACACCATGATCAGCACACCGGCCAGGCAGGGCATCGGAATAGCACCCACCAGACCACCCAGGAACAGGAGCACCATGAGCAGCACCACCGTATGTACGACACCGGCAATCGGCGTGCGACCGCCGTTGTTGATGTTGGCCATTGTGCGGGCGATGGCACCTGTGGCGGGGATACCGCCAAAGAAGGGAACGACGATGTTGGCGATACCCTGGCCGATCAGCTCCGTGTTCGAATTGTGGCGGTCGCCAATCACACCATCGGCCACCATGGCCGAGAGGAGCGACTCGATGGCGCCCAGCATGGCAATCGTGAAGGCCACGGGGAGGAGCTGCTGAATCGATTCGAAGGAGGTCAGCGCGCTCAGGTCGGGCATCGTGAGCGAGGGAAGACCCGACGGCAACTCGTACAGATCGCCAATCGTCTTGATCGAATCCACGCCGGCAAACTGCTTCAGTGCCCAGCAGAGGAGCGTCATTAGCACGATGGCAGCCAGCGATCCGGGGATCTTCTTCGAGATTTTCGGCGTGTAGCAGATGATCAGAATGCTCAAAATACCCACTGCGAAGGCCCACCAGTTGATTTGGCCGAGGTGCTGGAAGTAGCAGATCCACTTGTCGATGAAGTTGGCCGGAACATCCGCGATGCCGAGGCCGAAGAGGTCGTTCATCTGGGTCGAGAAGATCGTGATGGCGATACCGCCTGTGAAGCCGATGATGATGGGGTAGGGCATGAACTTGATGATCGTGCCGAGCTTGCAGAGGCCCATCACCACGAGGATAATACCCGCCATGATCGTCGCAATGGCCAGACCACCCAGGCCGAACTGCTGGATGATGCCGTAGATGATGACGATGAAGGCACCCGTGGGGCCGCCGATCTGCACCTTCGAACCGCCGAATACGGAGATCAAAAGGCCGGCGATGATGGCCGTTACAAGACCCTCCGTGGGGCCTACACCCGAGGCAATACCAAAGGCGATGGCGAGCGGAATGGCGACGATGCCGACAATGATTCCGGCCATTACGTCACGCGAAAAGGTCTCTTTGTTGTAGTGTCGCAGGCAACTCAAAAGTTTGGGTTGGAAGTCGATAGCGCTGCGTAAATTCATGGATTTGTTGAAATTAAAATTTTTTATTAACCTAACTTTCGGCCGCGAAGGTATGAATTTTAATTTAAAATTCAAAAGAAGGCCGACGAATTAAGGGCTACTAAAGGGAATTAAAGGTGGCTAACGGCAGCTAAAGGTAACTAAAGGTAACTAAAGGAGCAGTTACTTTTCCTAAAGATTGGTGGTCGAAGGTTCGCAGCAGGTTTGAGCAGACCGAAGCGAGGTAGTGAATCGCAGATTGTCGGGGTTGATGAACGAGGTGGCGAAAATTTATTTTCAGCCACAATCGTTCAGCAACAACGGATGTTTGCGTAAGCAAACAACTACCGAGCGTAGATAAGTCTGCCACACCGCCACCGAAGCTGCGACCCCGGCTCCGGACCCAAAAAAAGAGAGAAACCAAAGTTTCTCTCTTTCGTACCCGGAGCCGGGGTCGAACCGGCACGTCATTGCTGACATTGGTGTTTGAGACCAACGCGTCTACCGATTCCGCCATCCGGGCAGGCCGATAATCGTTGAATCGGGATGGCAAAGATAGAAACGAATTTTGAAAAAACAAAATCTTCGTCCCCTTTTTCGGTTTTTTGTCATGTGTGGGTCGGCGTGCTGCCGTGTGAGGAACGGCTGAAATTGTCAATTATAGATATTATTTCATTAGTGTCCCATAAAAATTTGGGACTGGTTAAACATTAAATAAATTTTGCCCATTAGGGTCGGTAGGTTCTTTGTCATATTGAAATTTAGTTTTGTCGAAGAGGTCTTTTAAGCGTGTTTTGTCAGTCAACGAAAT
>JAGAMA010000033.1 GCA_017624955.1 Alistipes sp. | reverse complement strand
GCATCTAATTCCCGTACCGACACCTTTGCATTTTGTAAAGAACCTTACGCAACCCTCGCGCATCTGCGCCTGAACAAGGACTTGAACCTAGGACCCCATGATTAACAGTCATGTGCTCTAACCAACTGAGCTATTCAGGCAATATCAAACCGGTTTTATCCGTTTTGCGAGTGCAAATATACGGCAAAAATTCATTCTCGCAAAAAAAATGCAGGAAATTTTCACAAAAAATGTAACTTTGCATAAACAAGATGTAGCAAGCAGATGGCACTAAAACGATTCATATCACTCATTATCACCGTCTTATTGGCGCAAACCGCCCTCTGCCAGCTTCGTTTCGAAAACGAGCGCCTCGACCTGGGCACCTTCGAAGAGCTGGGCGGAAAGCGTAGCTGCACCTTCGAAGCAACGAACATCGGCAAAAAACCGATCCTGATTCTCGATGTGGTGACCACCTGCGGCTGTACGGTTCCCACCTTTTCGCGCCGCCCGATCAAACCCGGGGAGCGCACGCAGATTGAGGTAAGCTACGACCCGCTGGGTCGTCCGGGGGCCTTTGACCGCAAGCTCCACGTCTATGGGCCGAATCGTGAGCGGCTCGGTGTGCTGACCATCCACGGCATGGTAACGCCCCGTGAGCGCTCGATCGAGGAGCTCTACCCGATCGAGGTGGGCGAAGGGGTACGCCTCAACACGACGCGTTGCACCTTTACTTATATATATGTAGGTCGCTCGATCTCCTCGGCCATCTCGCTCGTAAACCACTCCGACAAGCGGCACACGATCGCATTGCGCCCCCGTCAGGAGAGCGGACTGCTCAAAGTCGATGCTCCCGCCACCCTGCAGGCCGGCGAGCGATCGGCTATCAATTTCCATTACGAGATCCCCGCTTCGAAGCCCCGCTACGGCTCGATCAACGATGTACTGGAGATTTGGGTCGATGGCATCAAGAGCGAGAAAGTCATTCTGGTTCACGGTGTTGCAATCGACCCGCCGAACAAGACATTAAAAGATCGGGCCCCGAAGGTCGAAGCAAGCGAAATAATCGTTAAATTTGGGGCGGTAAAACACCGCGAAGCGCCCCACACGCAACGGATCACCCTCCGCAACGCAGGCTCCTCGGAGCTGATCCTGCAGGCGGCCGAGTGTCGGGCTCCCTTTGCCTGTCGTTTCCCCGTAGGGGCACGTTTACAGGCAGGCGAGGCGCTCGAGGGAGAGATCACGCTTTCGCCGCGCGAGGGGGAGTACGGCTTCCTGAGCGGGCAGCTGCTCCTCGTGACAAATGACCCCGAACGACCGGCACGGCGCATCCGCATCAACGCCACGGTCGAGGATTAACAAGCAAGAAAGGTAGAAACCGAAAAGATTACGAAACAAGCATGTTCACTATTTTAGAGAAAAGGCTGCTGGCCGAAAACATCTTCCTGATGAAGGTCGAGGCTCCGCGTGTAGCACACGCCGCCCTGCCCGGCCAATTTGTCATCGTGCGCGCCGATGCTGTCGGCGAGCGCATTCCGCTTACGATTGCCGACTTCGATACGACGGAGGGATCGGTGACGATCGTCATCCAGACCCTGGGCGTATCGACCAAAAAGATTTGCGAGTTGGAGGTAGGCGAACAGTTGGCCGACTTTGCCGGTCCGCTGGGTCGTCCTTCGGAGTTCGTGCATGAGCCGATCGAGGAGCTGCGCAAGCGCCGTTATATATTCATTGGTGGCGGTGTAGGTACTGCACCGGTCTATCCGCAGGTCAAGTGGCTCAAGGAGCAGGGCGTGGAGGTCGATGTGATCATCGGCGCCAAGAACCGCGACATGTTGATCTACACCGAGGAGATGGAGCGCGTAGCCTTGCACCTCTACATCACGACCGACGACGGCTCGGCCGGCTCGAAGGGGCTCGTGACGGCCAAGCTGGAGGAGCTGATTGCCGCCGGCAACCACTATGACGAGTGTGTCGCCATCGGCCCGATGATCATGATGAAGTTTGTCGCCCTCACGACCAAGAAATACAGCCTCAAGACCACCGTATCGCTCAACGCCCTGATGGTCGATGGTACGGGTATGTGCGGTGCATGCCGTGTCACGGTAGCAGGCAAGACCCGCTTTACCTGTGTCGAGGGCCCCGAGTTCGATGCCCACGAGGTGGATTTCGACGAGGCGATGCGCCGTCAGGGGATGTACCGCAACCTGGAGCAGCGCGCGCTGGCGATCCGCAAGGAGCGTGAGGAGGGGCACAAATGTCGAATCGGATTGGATAAATAGCAAGCATTATGGCAAACAAGATACCGCGCGTGCCGGTGCGCGAACAAGATCCGGCCATCCGTGCCACCAACTTCGAGGAGGTGTGCTACGGCTACAACCTCGAGGAGGCGCAGCTGGAGGCCTCGCGTTGCCTCGACTGCAAAAATCCGCGATGCGTCGGCGCCTGCCCCGTGGGGTTGCAGATTCCGCGCTTCATCGCAGCCCTGCATGAGGGCAACATCCGCCAAGCCGCCTCGATCATTGCCGAGGACAGTTCGCTGCCCTCGATTTGTGGCCGTGTCTGCCCGCAGGAGTCGCAGTGCGAGGGTGCCTGCATCCTCGGCATCAAGGGCGAGCCGGTAGCCATCGGCAAGATCGAACGCTTTATCGGCGACTGGAAACTCGAGCACAGCGACGAGGTAGCCACAACGCCTACGCCGAGCAACGGTCGCCGCGTGGCGGTGGTCGGCTCGGGACCTTCGGGCCTGGCCTGCGCCTCGGATTTGGCCAAGTGGGGCTACGAGGTAACCGTCTTTGAGGCGCTGCACAAGCTGGGTGGTGTGTTGGTCTACGGCATCCCCGAGTTCCGTCTGCCGAAGGAGCGTATCGTGGCCCGCGAGATCAGCGAGGTCGAAAAGCTCGGTGTGAAATTCGAGAAGGATGTCATTGTCGGGCGCACCGTGACGGTCGATTCGCTCCTCGACGAGGAGGGCTTCGATGCCGTCTTTATCGGGTCGGGCGCAGGACTTCCGCGCTTCATGGGCATCGAGGGCGAGAACCTGAACGGTGTGGTCTCGGCCAACGAGTTCTTAACGCGCGCCAACCTCATGCACGCCTACGATACGGAGTACGACACGCCGATCTATGTCGGTAAGCGCGTTGTTGTCGTGGGTGGCGGTAACGTGGCGATGGATGCCGTGCGCACGGCCAAGCGCCTGGGTGCCGAGGCGGTGATCGTCTATCGCCGCAGTGAGCAGGAACTGCCGGCCCGTGTCGAGGAGGTACACCACGCCAAGGAGGAGGGCATCGAGTTCAAGATGCTAACCAACCCCGTAGCCGTCCTGGGCAACGAGCAGGGCTGGGTAACGGGCATCCGCTGCGTGGAGATGGAGCTGGGCGAGCCGGACGAGAGTGGTCGTCGTTCGCCAATTGTCAAGGAGGGCTCGGAGTTTGAGGTGGATTGCGATGTGGTGATCATGGCACTGGGCACCTCGCCCAACCCGCTGATTGCCTCGACGACCGAGGGGTTAGAGACCTCGCGCCGTGGTTGCATCACCGCCTCGGAGGAGGGTCAAACCTCGCGCGAGGGTGTCTTTGCCGGTGGCGATGCCGTGACGGGAGCCGCTACGGTAATCCTCGCCATGGGTGCAGGTCGCAAGGCTGCAAAGACGATTGACCAATATCTCAAACAAAAAGAGTAGGAATTTTCGATTTTTTTCGTTAATTTTACGCAAACCTTTTACAAACCTAATAAACTATGAAGAAGTATTTTGCTGAAATGGTGGGCACGATGGTGCTCGTTCTGATGGGTTGCGGCACGGCCGTAAGCCTGAGCTGCGGTGTCGATACGGCATCGGTTGTTGGTACGGCCCTGGCCTTCGGTCTTTCGGTAGTTGCCATGGCTTATGCCATTGGTGGCATTTCGGGTTGCCACATCAACCCCGCCATCACACTGGGCGTATGGCTCTCGAAGCGCATGAGCGGCAAGGATGCCCTGATGTATGTCCTCTTCCAGGTGATTGGTGCCTTCATCGGTGCCGCTATTCTCTACGCGCTGGCTCCCGAGTCGGGTCTGGGTGCTAACTCGATCCAGGCAGGTATCTCGACCTGCGGTGCTGTGATCGCCGAGGTAGTCTTCACCTTCGTATTCGTCCTCGTTGTGCTCGGCACGACCGACGAGAAGAAGGGCGCAGGGAATCTGGCTGGTCTGGCAATCGGTCTTTCGCTGGTGCTCGTTCACCTCGTATGTATCCACTACACGGGTACGTCGGTGAACCCCGCACGCTCGATCGGCCCCGCCGTACTGGCCGGTGGTCAGGCTCTGAGCGATCTGTGGATCTTCATCGTAGCTCCGCTGGTAGGTGCAGCCCTGGCAGCCGGTGCATGGAAGGCCCTGACCTGCGAGTGCAAGTGCGAGCAGAAGTAATCTACGCCGCAGCCGCAAAAAGAACGAGCCGCCCCGTGTGGGTGGCTCGTTTGTTTAGGCTGTTGATTCGTTTGACCGATGCGTGCCGCATCGGTCGAGCCTCACGCTCCCGCGGGGTAGCTATCAACGGGAGCTGTCGGCCAACGCAAAGCTTCCTGCGGAAGCTGTTTTGTTGTATAGGGCTGTTCGCCTTATGCAAGCATAGCGACAGCCCTATACAACAAAAGCCACCTTTTAGGTGGCTTTGCGTTTGGTCGGTGCGACCGTTGAGCTGTTGATGAGGCTTGAACTCACGACCTCTTCCTTACCAAGGAAGTGCTCTACCACTGAGCTACAACAGCAACTTTCCTCAATTGAGTGGTGCAAAAGTAAGCAAGAAAAATGAAAAGACCAAAAAAATGTACAACTTTTCGGATTATTTTCTATCTTTGAGCAATATTTACAATCCTTAAGCCCATGAAAAAGATTCTTATCGTCGGTGCAGGCGGGCAAATCGGCTCGGAACTGACCGTTTACCTTCGTAAAATTTACGGCAACCAAAATGTCGTGGCAACCGATATGCGCGACTGCAAGGAGCTGGGCGAAGATGGCCCCTTCGAGGTGCTCAACGCCCTCGATGCAACCTCGATGGCCTCGGTCGTGGCTCGCTACCAGATCGACACGATCTTCAACCTCGTGGCCCTGCTCTCGGCCGTGGGCGAAAGAAATCCCCAGATGGCCTGGGCCGTGAATATGGGTGCGCTGAACAACTCGTTGGAGGTGGCGCGTCAGCACCACTGCGCCCTTTTTACCCCCTCGTCGATCGGTGCATTCGGTCCCTCGTCGCCCAAGGATGGCACGCCGCAGGATACGATCATGCAGCCCACGACAATCTACGGCATCTGCAAATATACGGGCGAGATGCTCGGCAACTACTACCACCAGAAGTACGGGGTCGATACCCGCTCGGTGCGTTTCCCGGGTATCATCTCGAACGTAACCCTCCCGGGTGGCGGTACGACCGACTACGCCGTGGAGATCTACTACGAGGCGATCCGCACGGGGCACTTCACCTGTCCGATTCCGCCCCACGAGTATATGGACATGATCTATATGCCCGATGCCCTGCGCGCCTGCGTGGAGCTGATGGAGGCCGATCCCACACGCCTCAAGCACCGCAACAGCTTCAACCTCGCCTCGATGAGCTTCACGCCCGAAATCATCTGCGCCGAGATCCAGAAGCGTCTGCCCTCGTTCACGATGGACTACGACATCGACCCCGTGAAGCAGGCCATTGCCCAGAGCTGGCCCAACTCGCTCGACGATAGTTGCGCCCGCGAGGAGTGGGATTGGAAACCCGAGTGGGATCTCTCGTCGATGACCGACGACATGCTCCTGCACATCCGTAAAAAGCTCGGTAAATAGCAATGCGACGCGCGATGGCTTGGCTGTTGGGCGGAGTGGCGGCACTCGTTGTCGTAACCTTGGCGGGAGGCTTCTACCTCACCGCCTTTGCTTTACGCCCTGCGGTGGAGCGCTCCGAGCAGCACTATATCGACTCCTTCAACGAGCACTACCCCGACCTGCAACCCTGGTTCGGGGCGTTGTGTGCGGAGGGGAAAGTACAGCAGACGACGATTAGGGCCGAGGACGGCACTTTGCTACACGCCTACTACATCGCCGCCGATACCCTTTCGACGCGCACGGCTCTCCTGGTGCACGGCTATACGGATCATCCCTTCGGGATGTTGCAGTATGGATGGATCTACCGCGAGAAGTTAGGGTGCAACCTCCTCCTTCCGGCCTTGCGCTACCACGGCAAGAGCGAGGGCTCGCATATTCAGATGGGGTGGCTCGACCGACTCGATGTGAAGGGCTGGATCGCAGAGGCAGATCGACTCTTTGGTGCAGGTCAGCAGTTGATCGTACACGGCCTTTCGATGGGAGGTGCTACCGTCATGATGCTCTCGGGCGAGGAGGATCTGCCCGCCTCGGTGCGCTGCATCGTAGAGGATTGCGGCTACACGAGCGTTTGGGAGCAATTCCGCAAAGAGCTCAAGGAGGATTATCACCTCTCCTCCTTCCCGATTCTGCACATGGCACGGTTCATCGCCCGCTGGCGTTTCGGGTGGGACTTTAAGGAGGCTTCAGCGCTGGAGGCGGTTCGCAAAGCGAAGCTCCCGATGCTCTTTATCCACGGTGGCAACGACCACTACGTTCCGACCCGCATGGTCGATCCCCTCTACGAGGCGAAGGTGCAGGGCGAACGCGAAAAGTGGATCTCCCCCGATGCCGGACACGCGGATGCCTTTATCGACCATCCCGAGGAGTACACGCAGCAGGTCGTCTCGTTCTGCGAGAAACACCTATAAATAAAAAGACAACCCCTTTCGAGGTTGTCTTTTTTATGGATACGCCTGCGGCTACTCCACACACGCAAAGGCCTGCTCGAAGTCCTCGATCAGGTCGTCGGCATGCTCCAGACCTGCCGAGATACGCAGCAAGGTAGGTGTTACGCCTGCCGCCTTCAGGTCGGCCTCCGAGAGTTGTTTGTGGGTCGTCGAGGCGGGGTGCGTAATGACCGTAATCGAGTCGCCGATCATCGTCATATGGGCCGCCAGCTGCTGCGCCTCTACGAAGCGCACCGTACTCTCCAGTGTACCCTTCAGCTCCACGGTAAAGACGGCCGACGAGCCGAAGCGGAAGTACTTCTTGGCATTCGCATAGCTCGGATGATCCTCGAAACCGACGAAGCTCACACGCTCCACCTTGGGGTGCTTGCGGCAATACTCCGCCAGGCGCCAGGTGGTCTCCACCTCCTGCTTCACGCGCAGCGACAGGGTCTCAAGGCCCAGCATCATCAGGTAGGCATCGAAGGGCGAGGGGCAGCAACCAAAGTCGCGCAGGCCATCCACACGGCACTTTATGATGAAGGCAGCCGCACCGAAGGTCTCGTAGAAATTCAACCCGTGGTAACCCTCTGACGGGCCGTCGATCTGGGGGAACTTGCCGTTGGCCCAGTTGTAGTTTCCGCCATCGACAATCACGCCACCCATCGCCGTACCGTGGCCGTTGATCCACTTCGTGGCCGAATCGACCACGATGTTCGCACCCCAATCAAAGGGGTTGCAGAGGTAACCCGCAGCACCAAATGTATTATCCACCACAAAGGGGATATCCTTCTCCTTGGCCACCGCAGCCAGCCCCTCCAGGTCGAGCACCGCGCAGGTCGGATTGCCCATGCTCTCGACATAGAGCGCCTTCGTATTCTCGTCACACAAGGCGGCAAAGGCCTCCGGCTCCTCGGATTGGGCGATGCGCACCTCGATACCGAGGTTACGCAACGAGATGCGGAACTGATTGTAGGTACCACCATACAGGTAGGGCGAGGCGACAATGTTATCGCCCTGCTTGGCCAACGCCGTGACTGTAATCAGGATGGCCGACATACCCGATGCGAGGGCTAAAGCCCCCACACCGCCATAGAGCGCCGCGATGCGCTCCTCATAGGCCGAGGTCGTGGGGTTCTGCAGGCGGGTGTAGATGTTACCCGGCTCCGAAAGTTCGAAGAGCTTGGCTGCATAGTCGCAGCTACGGAAACGATAAGCCGCCGTGGGATAGATGCCCACACCGCGCGAACCGTTCTCGATTTTAGGATCGAGACCCGCGTGAATCTGGCGGGTCTCGAAACGATATTTTTTAGTATCCATTATACAAAGGGGATTTTTACCACCTCAGCCTCGATCAGGCGCTCACGAATCACAATGGCAACCTTCGTACCTACCTTGGCGTAGGGGGTCTTGACATAACCGAGCGCGATACCGCACTTCAGGCAGGGCGACATCGTACCCGAGGTAACGTGACCGATCTCCTCACCCTCGGGCGAAGCAATCTTATACTCGTGGCGCGGCACACCACGGCCGATAAGTTTGATGCCGACCAGCTTACGCTCCACGCCGTTAGCCTTCAGGGCCTCCATCTTCTCGCGGTCGATGAACTGCTTGCCCTCGACAAACTTCGTGATCCAGCCCAGACCGGCCTCCAGGGGCGAGGTCGTATCGTCGATATCGTTGCCATAGAGGCAGAAGCCCTTCTCCAGGCGCAGCGTATCGCGGGCACCCAGGCCGATGTTCTTCAGGCCAAACTCCTCGCCGGCCTTCCAGAGCTCCTCCCAGAGCTTATCGCCGTCCTCGTTGGCCACATAGATCTCGCAACCACCCGAGCCCGTGTAGCCCGTGATCGAGAGAATGGCATCCACACCGGCCACCTCCATCTTGCGGAAGGTGTAGTACTCCATCTCCTCCACCGGCTCGGCGCACAATTTCTGCACGATCTTCATCGCCAGGGGACCCTGCACGGCGAGCTGGCAGATCTCGTCCGAGGCGTTGTAGAGCTGCTTGCCGTGACCGGCCTCCATGCCCAGCTTCGCACCCTCGGCGCAGATGTGCTGCCAATCCTTCTCCGTATTGGCGGCATTGACGCAGAGCAGGAAGCACTCCGCATCGATGCGATAGACCAGAATATCGTCCACAATACCGCCGCGGCCGTTGGGCATGCAGGTATACTGCACCTTGCCGTCGAAGAGCTTCGACACGTCGTTCGTCGTAATCTTCTGCAGCAGCTCCTCCGCCTTCGGGCCCTTGACCCAAATCTCGCCCATGTGGCTTACGTCAAAGACTCCCGCCTTCTCACGAACGGTCATATGCTCGTCGTTGATGCCCGAGAACTCGATCGGCATGTTGTAACCTGCAAACTCGGCCATCTTTGCCCCGTTTGCAATGTGGTACTTGGTAAAAACTGTTGTTTTCATTGTTTTATGGTTCAATGTTATACGATTATTTACTCCTTATTGCGCTTCAGACCCAGGCGCGGACAACGCTTAAACTCCTTTTCGCGGTCGAAGAGGTAGCGATAGGTCGTGTGTACCTTGTGGCACTCGGCACCCGCATAGCTGACCAACATACGATTCATCACGGGGTTGAAATCACCAATCCAGGCCATTTCAATCGACTTATACTCGCTCTCGGGCGACTGCACAAAGGCGTGGTATCGACTCATGATAGCCGACTCGACACCTTTACCCTGATACTCGGGCGTGATACCGAAGATGATGCCGAAGACACGGTCGCACGACTTCTTCACCTTCAGATTCCACATCAGTCGCAACTGCTGCCACAGGCCGAACTTGCCGTTAAACTTACCGATCAGGCGGTTCAGGTCGGGCACCGTGATAAAGAAGCCGATCGGCTCGTCGTTGTGGTAGGCGAAGAGGATGATGCGCGGATCGATGATCGGCAACATCGTCTTCATGATCTGCTGCGCCTCCTCACGGGTCATCTGCTTCACACCCGAGAACAACGACCACGCCTTGTTGTAGATCGTGCGGAAGTGCTCGGCAGCCTCAGGCAACTGCTTTTTGTTGATCGGCTCGATGTGATAGGTCGGATCGGCCAGCAGACGCGCCGCACGGTCGTGGATGCGCTGCGAAGCCTCCGACTCTCCAACACGCCACTGATAGGAGTTCTGGTTGAAGTAGTTCTTGAAGCCGTAGTTCTCGAACAAAGCCTGATAATAGGGCGGATTGTAGGGATTCATGTAGAGGGGCTGATACTCGAAGCCCTTCACCAAAAGGCCCCACCAATCGCGACGCTGACCGAAGTTCACCGGGCCATCCATCGCCTCCATGCCTTTCGACTTAAGCCAGTCACGAGCGGCATCGAACAAGAGGTTGGCCACCTCGTGGTCGTCGATCGACTCATAGAAGCCGCAGCAACCCGTCGGCTGCTCCTCGATCAAGGCCTTCTCGCGGTTGTAGAAGGCACCTATACGACCCACAATCGCCCCCTTCTCGTCACGGGCGACCCAACGAATCGCCTCGCCCTCGGCGAACAGCTCGTTGTGCGCCGGATCAAAGACCTTCTCAATGTCTGTATCGAGCGGGCAGACCCAATTCGGGTAATCTTTGTACAAACCCTGCTTCGGGAAGTCGATCCAGGCCCGTTTCTCGGCTGCAGTCTTGACCTCGTGCAGGGTATATTTTTCGTTTTTCATAGCTTAAATAAAGATGTATTTCAGGATAAACAACACCGCCAAGATACCCGTCACCACGGGAATCTTCTTCACCCGACCGCAGCAGAGGTTAATCAACACATAACTGATCATACCGAGCAGGATGCCGTCCGAAATCGAGTAGCTGAGCGGCATGGCGATAATGCAGACAAAGGCGGGAATCGACTCCGAGAAGTCGTTGAAGGGGATGTTGCGCACCGGCTCCAACATAAACAGACCGACGATCACCAGCACGGGGGCCGTAGCGGCTGCCGGAATAGCCAGGAACAGGGGCGAGAAGAAGAGCGCCACCGCGAAGCAGCAAGCCGCCACGAAGGCCGTCAGACCCGTGCGACCACCCTGCGTCACACCCGAGGCACTCTCGACATAGGTCGTCGTAGTCGAAGTACCGATGCAGGCACCGACGGTCGTGGCAATGGCATCGGCCATGAAGGCCTGCTTGAGGCGCGGAATCTGCCCATCGGGGCCGATCATATTGGCCTTGAGGCAGACACCCACCAACGTACCCACCGTATCGAAGAGGTCGATGAAGAGGAACGTGAAGACGACGGCCAACATATCGAGCGTGAAGATGTGCTCCCACTCGAACTGGAACAGAATCGGCTTAATCGACTGCGGCAACGACACCAAGCCACCCCACTCCGTGATACCCATCGGGATACCGATCAGGGTCGTCACAAGGATACCGATCAACATCGCGCCTCGCACATTCTTGGCCACCATCACGGCCGTGATGACCAGGCCGATACATGCCAACAGGGCGCTGCCATGCGTGATCTCGCCCAGCGAGACGAGCGTGGCTGAATTGTCGATAATTACCCCCGCATTTTTCAGACCCACGAAGGCGATAAAGAGACCGATACCGGCCCCAATGGCATTCTTTAGAGCCGCCGGAATCGCATTCACGATCGCTTCGCGGACATTGGTTACCGTCAGCAGGATAAAGATCAGACCCTCGATCAGGACAGCCGTCAGCGCAAACTGCCACGAGTAGCCCATACCCATACAAACCGTATAGACGAAGAAGGCATTCAGACCCATACCCGGAGCCAGGGCAAAGGGCAGACGACCCCACAGCGCCATCACAAGCGTACCCACGATGGCGGCCAGGGCGGTCGAGGTAAAGACAGCGCCACCGGGCATACCCTCCAACTCCTTAAACATGTTGGGATTGACGGCCAGGATGTAGGACATCGTCAAAAAGGTGGTAATACCGGCCAGCACCTCGGTACGAACGGTATGTTTTGCGGGGTCAAACCCAAAGAGTCTCTTCCACATAAATAGTTTGGTGTTAATGGTTCGTCTTGCAGATTAGAAGGTCCACTTGGCCGCAAGGGTGGGGATGCAATAGAACCCCATACCTACAAAGTTGTTCGAAAGCTCCAGCTCGGTACCGAGGCTGAGATTGATATTGTTCCAACCCTTGATCTTATTCAGGTTGAGCCACAACTGAGGCTCGGCCAGCAGGATATGGGTCGTATCCTGCCAGGGACGGCACTCGCGCCAAAAATCGACAAAGCCCGAGAACGAGCCCCAACCCTTGGCAAACGAGATTCCCCAAACACCCGTAATCTGGAAGTTGGCATTGGCCTTGTCGCCATCGATATCGGTTGTGTGGGGAATATGCTTATACATGACCGACAACGACCAGGTCTTCGAGAAGTCCTTCGAGTGGCCCGAGTAGGTAAGACCGGCCAGGTAGGCATCATTATACGAGCCCACGGCGCGATTCATACCGCCGTTATACTCCACATGCACCGACAGCCAATCGAGCTTCGACTGCTGCCAGAAATTCAGTTCACGAGCGATCTCCCAATAGGCACCGCTCACGCCGTCGTCGTAATCCAGATCGACAAAGAAAAAGGTCGAACCGAACTTGTCGGGGCGGAACATCTCGACCGTTGTGGTGAGCGTGGCGCGACCATCGGCCTCAGCCGAGTCATCGAGCTCGCTGTAGAGCGAACGACCGAAGTCGTAGTGTAGCTGCACGTTCTGTGCCGTGGCCTGCAAGCCCACGAGAAGCAGCAATGCAACAAGGAGTTTTTTCATAAGGCGCTTCATTTATAGTTTTTCGCATTGTAAAAATACGATTTATTCGCCACACGGCCAATAAAATCGGCCAAAAACAACCACCGCTCCCATTTTTTTTCTATATTTGTGTATTATCTAACCTGCGTAACCGCACATCCGACCATGAGCGTTCACGAACACAACCGGCGCAGCGACCAGTCGCATCGCTATATGAAATACCGCATACACCGCATTCTGCTGGTATGCTCCTCGTATGACGGCTATATCCTCGAAGAGGATGGACACATCGAATCGCAAATCAACCGCGAATACCTCGACCTGAATTTGTCGAATCCCCCCGCCCTGACACGCGTCAGCTCGACGGCCGAGGCGCTGGCCCTCTTGACCGAGGATCGGGGCTTTGATTTTATCCTGACGATGTACAACATTGGCGAACCGGATGTCTTTACGTTTGGCAAAATCGTGCGCGAGAAATATGGTATTCCGGTGGCTCTTCTGACCTCCTTCTCGAAAGATATCTATCGCCGCATGAAGGAGCAGGATCGCTCGGGCCTGGATTACACCTTCTGCTGGCACGGCAATGCCGACCTGATTATCGCCATCATCAAACTCGTCGAGGATCGGATGAATGCAGCCGAAGATATCGAACAAGGGGGCGTGCAGGCTATTCTTTTGGTCGAGGATTCGATTCGTTTCTATTCGAGCTACCTGCCCGAATTGTACAAGATGCTGCTGCAACAAAACACCGAGTTTTTGCAGGATGCCTACAACGAGCAGCAACAAATCCTGCGTAAGCGCGCCCGCCCGAAGGTGCTGTTGGCCACAAATTACGAGGAGGCCGAGCAACTCTACCGCCGTTATAAGAAGAATCTGCTGGGCGTGATTTCGGATGTGGGGTTCGTCGTGAAGCCGAATGATGCCCCCGAGAACGAAAAGCTCGATGCGGGTATCGATCTCTGCCGCCTCATCAAGGAGGACAACCCCCTGATGCCCGTCTTGTTGCAATCTTCGCAAACCGATTTTCGCGAGGTAGCGCACGCGCTTGGCGCGGGCTTTATCGCCAAGAATTCGAAAACGCTGCACGGAGAGTTGCGCGACTTTATTGCGCGTGAGTTTGCCTTCGGCGACTTCATCTTCAAAAATCCCGATTCGGGTATCGAAGTGGGGCGCGCAAAGGATTTGAGGGAGATGCAGGAGATGATTGCCACGATTCCCGACGATGCCTTCGAGTACCACACCTCGCAGAACCACCTCTCGAAATGGCTCTATTCGCGCGGTCTGTTCCCCTTGGCTGCCGCCATTCGTCAATACGACAGCAGCCATTTCCGAACCATCGAGGAGCATCGTCGCTCGATTGTTGGCGCGATACGCGACTACCGCACCCTGCTTGGGCAGGGTGTGATTGCCCGTTTCGATGCCGCCACCTACACCGATGCCATCGCCTTTGCCCGTATCGGCGAGGGGTCGATCGGCGGCAAGGCGCGCGGTCTGGCCTTCATGAACTCGATGCTGATCAAGCACCGCCAATACGACAAATACCCGGGCGTGCGCATGCTGATTCCGCGCTCGGTGGTTATCGCCACGGAGTATTTCGACAGCTTCCTGGAGCAGAACGGCCTGCAATATCTCCTCTCGCAGGAGCTCTCGGACGAGGATATTTTGGCCGAATTTGTCGCCTCGACCGTGCCGCAGCGCCTGCAGGAGGAGCTGAAAGCCTACATCCGTACGGTACGTCGCCCATTGGCGATTCGCTCCTCCTCGAAGCTCGAAGATTCGCATTATCAGCCCTTTGCAGGCATCTACTCGACCTACATGGTCCCCTACACGCCGAACGAAGACCAGATGTTGCGCCTCGTCTTGCGTGCCATCAAGAGTGTCTACGCCTCGGTCTTCTTTGCCGAGTCGAGGGCCTATATTCAATCCTCGCAAAACCTGATCTCGGAGGAGAAGATGGCCGTCATTCTGCAGGAGGTGTGCGGCTCGGAGCAGGGCAACCACTTTATGCCGACCTTCTCGGGCGTGGCTCGCTCGATCAACTACTACCCGATTGGCGATGAGCGGGCCGAGGATGGCGTGTGCAACGTGGCTATGGGCCTCGGTAAATTGGTCGTGGATGGTGGTCGCACGTTACGTTTTTCGCCCGCCTTCCCGCAACGGATTTTGCAGACCTCGACCCCCGAGTTGGCACTGCGCGAGACTCAAAACGAGGTGTTGGCCCTCGACCTGAACCCCGCCTCGTTCCGCTCCTCGACCGACGATGCGGTCAACCTGAAGCATCTGCGCCTCACGGAGTTGGAGCCGATTCGCCATACGCGCCATGTATGCTCGGTGTGGGACCGCGAGAACGAGCGCATTTCGGACAGCCCGTTTGATCGGGGACGGCGCGTAATCACGTTTAACAACATCCTAAAATACAACACCTTCCCGCTATCCGAAATCATAACCGAGATCTTAAAAATAGGTGCCGAGGAGATGCGTTGCCCCGTGGAGGTGGAGTTTGCCGTCAATATGGATGTGGCACAGGGCGAGGAGCGCCTCTTCAACCTGCTGCAGATTCGTCCCATCATCGACAACCAGGACAACCGCCCGATTGATTGGTCGCAGGTAAATCCGTCCCAAACCCTCATCTATGGCGAACAGGCACTCGGCATCGGGCGCATGAACGAACTGAAAAATATCGTCTACATCAAGAACGAGCAATTCTCGTCACTCGTTACGGAACGCATTGCCGAGGAGCTGCTCGCACTCAACCGCACACTGCGCGACAAGGACGAGAGCTACATCCTCGTCGGACCGGGGCGTTGGGGTACGTCCGACCCCTTCCTGGGTGTTCCCGTCAAATGGACCCACATTTCGGAGGCCAAGGTGATTGTCGAGTGCGGTATACCGAGTTTTGAAATCGAGCCCTCGCAGGGAACGCACTTCTTCCAAAATGTCACCTCGCTCGGGGTAGGCTATCTTACGATCAGCCCCTATCGCGGGGAGGGCCATTTCGACTCCGCGGCACTCGATGCCCGCGAGGCTGCCTACGAAGGGGAGTTCCTGCGCATGGTACGCTTCGACGAGGGGTTGGAGGTGGTGATCGACGGCCGCTCGAATCGCGGTATGATTGCCCCGATCACGCCGCAAGAGGAGGAGGCAATGCCTGAAATGCATGCCGAATAGCATCAAATTCTAACTTTTTGCTAAAATTTTTCGATTTCTGATAACAAATACTCGAAAAAAAGTTTATTTTTGTAAAGCGCTATCGACTTTATTACCTAAAACTTCATAACTATGAACGTATCGAAACTTATGGCAGAACTCGAGCGTCGTCATCCGGGCGAGAGCGAGTATTTGCAGGCTGTCCGCGAGGTGCTGACCACCGTGGAGGAGGCCTACAACCAACATCCCGAATTTGAGGCCAACAAGATTGCCGAGCGCATCGTGGAGCCGGATCGTCAGTTCACCTTCAAGGTGACGTGGATCGATGACCGCGGTGAGGTGCAGGTCAATACGGGCTACCGCGTGCAGTTCAACAACGCAATCGGCCCCTACAAGGGCGGTCTGCGTTTCCACCCCTCGGTAAATCCCTCGATTCTTAAGTTCCTCGGCTTTGAGCAGATCTTCAAGAATGCCCTGACGACCCTCCCGATGGGTGGTGCCAAGGGTGGTTCGGACTTCAACCCCAAGGGGAAGTCGGACCGCGAGGTGATGCGCTTCTGCCAGGCCTTCATGACCGAGCTGTGGCGTCACATCGGCCCCGAAACGGATGTTCCGGCCGGTGATATCGGCGTAGGTGCGCGCGAGATCGGCTACCTCTACGGCATGTACCGCAAGCTCGCCCTCGAGAATACGGGCGTACTGACGGGTAAGGGCATGACCTACGGCGGTTCGCTGATTCGTCCCGAGGCTACGGGCTTCGGCGCGGTCTATTTCCTCTGCCAGATGCTTGCCAAGCACGGCATGGAGCTGAAGGGTCAGCGCATTGCCATTTCGGGCTTCGGTAACGTGGCCTGGGGTGCTGCCAAGAAGGCCACCGAGCTGGGTGCCAAGGTGGTAACAATCTCGGGACCGGATGGTTACATCTACGATGAGGCCGGTCTTAACGAGGAGAAGATCGCCTACATGTTGGAGCTCCGCGCCTCGAACAACGACGTGGTTGCCCCCTATGCCGAGAAGTTCCCGGGTTCGGTCTTCGTGGCCGGTCATAAGCCCTGGGAGGTGGCTGTCGATATCGCCATGCCGTGCGCTACGCAGAACGAGCTGGGCGGCGAGGATGCCAAGCAGCTGCTGGCCAATGGCGTGAAGATGGTAGCCGAGGTATCGAACATGGGTTGCCGTCCGGAGGCCATCGAGGCCTTCCTGGAGGCGAAGGTTCCCTACGGACCGGGTAAGGCGGTCAATGCAGGTGGCGTAGCTACGTCGGGTCTGGAGATGACGCAGAACTCGCAGAAGCTGAACTGGACGGCCGAGGAGGTGGATGCCAAGCTGCACCAGATCATGAACTCGATCCACACGGCCTGCCTGGAGTATGGCACGGAGGAGGATGGCTACATCAACTACATGAAGGGTGCCAACGTGGCCGGCTTTATGAAGGTAGCCAAGTCGATGGTTGAGCAAGGTGTCCTGTAAAATCCAAGATTAGTGCTGATGCAATAAACCGTGTCAGCCTTTTGGGTTGCCGTAGAACAGCAACCGATTTGCAAAAGAGAAATCCACCTTTCCAAGCAAATCTTGGAGGTGGATTTCTCTTTTTGCAAAGCCACCTAAAGGTGACCTCAAAAGGCTGAAGACAAGGCAAATATGGGCAACCCGCTTATTTATAATAAATTATATAGACAATCCCTCTAAATCCCCCTTTGAAAAGGGGGACTTTGTCGCTTCGCTCCCCGGGTGGTGCTAATAATTGTTGTGGTTTGTCGTTGAAATAAAAAAAGACCTATAGATCTCATAGGCTACATAATTAGAATGCTAACCACCTGACAAAAGCTGACTGCTGATCGCTGATTGCTGATTGCTGATTGCTAATATTCAAGCTACATTTATAATTTTTCATTTTTTATTTAGGATTCGTTTCATTAACTTTGTATATATGAAACGACTACTGACCCTTTTTGCAGCACTTTGCATGCTTTCGTCGGCTTCGGCACAGCTTCCGGAGCGGACGGCCGAGAACGTAAAGAAGTACACCAAAATCTGCCGCGACCACATCTACAAGGATATGCGCGGCATGTACCGCGAGGCGGGCGGAGCGCTCGTCTACCCCTTTCTCGCTCCGGGTAGCAACCAATACCTCGATATGTTGTGGGATTGGGATTCATGGCTGAGCAATGTGGCCCTGCGCCAGATTCTGCTCGAGAACGGCTCGAAGAAGGATAGCGACGAGGCGCTGCAATATGAGCAGGGATGCGTACTCAACGCCCTGCACTACGGCGGCATGGAGGGTTGGATCCCGATTTGGATCGAGCGCAACGCCCCCTCACGCGAGGAGATGCTCAAGAAGCGCAACCCCTGGAAGAGCAACATGCACAAGCCGACAATCGCCCAGCATGCCGCCTTCATCGTGCGCAACATGGAGGGCGATGCCGAGTGGCTGCGCGAGAAGTTCTACCACTTGCAGGCCTTCGTGTCGTGCTACCTGAACCACCACCGCCACCGCCTGACGGGCCTCATGTATTGGCAGACGGACGAGGCGATCGGCGTGGATAACGACCCCAGCACCTTCTACCGCCCGCATGGCTCGTCGGGTTCGATCTATCTCAATGCCCTAATGTACCGCGAGTTGTTGGCCATGGAGTACCTGGCCGACTGCCTCTCGATGCCCGAGATTGCCGACCGCTACGCCCGCGAGGCCGAGGAGCTGAAGGGGTGCGTGCGCGAGCATTGCTGGGATCCGCGTGACGGCTTCTACTACAGCGTCGATCTAAACCTGCTGCCCGTGGAGAAGCCCGAAATCGAGAGCCTGCAGCCGGGCGATCTCTACCTCCATGTCGGCCAGCCGCGTACCTACGACTGCCTGATTCAGCGTTTCAGTGTCTGGAGCGGTTTTATGGCGATGTGGGCCGGAATCGCCACCGAGGAGCAGGCGCGCGAGATTGTTGCCCGCCAATTCCACGACACCCGATCGTTCAATGCCCCCGCAGGTATTCGTACCCTCTCGCCCCTGGAGAAGATGTACGACCTGCGTGCGAGTGGCAACCCCTCGTCGTGGCAAGGGCCGATCTGGATCAACGTGAACTACCTGGTATTCCGTGGCTTGGTGCGCTACGGATTTACGGACGAGGCCCGCGAATTGGCCGAGAAGACGATTCTGCTCCTGGGCCGCGACTACGAGCGCCACGGCGCTCTGCACGAGTACTACCTCCCCGAAAATGGCGAACCGGTGCTCAATAAGGGGTTCCAAAACTGGAATCTGCTGGTGCTGAATATGGCCGCCTGGCTCGAAGGCAAAGAGGTCATCACCGAATTTTAACGAGCTATATATAATATAGGTATAGCCCTATCTCGTAGATAGGGCTATTTTTTTTGATGACTATTGATCACCGAGCGATATTTTTAGCTATCTTTGTTAAACGTGCGGCTCAAAGGGGTTGCACCGACATATTATTGATGAAAGTGTATTCGCTTTTGTCCTTGTACCGAAATCTGGAAAATTTCACCATCACGAGGAGAGCAAGACACTCATCACCTGGTATTGGTATATCATTTGGGGAGAGAACCCCTATCCAATACGGGTGTGGGGTATTTGTTTATTCGTGAAAGGTATTCCAGAACCTCGGTACAGATAAGCGAACAGGCTCCACACTTTTTTATGACCACCAAACTGCCCGCGGAGCCGAGCAAAGCTGCCAATCATGATCGATCACGATTTCGAACTCGAAGCTGAAGAGGTTAGACCTCGCTACAAAACACCGCCTTGCCCCACTTGTGAAGGGCGAGGCAAGCTCACTCGCTGGCGCTACCATGCCCTTTGCCACCGCGATCGGGCGGGACACATCACCCTCTTTCGTAATGAGAAAGCCCTGCAAACGCTGCTCGAAAACGCCCTAAAGCAGAGCGACTACCTCTTCGAAGAGTACAATCTGGATGCGTTGCCCATCGATGCGCCGCGCTGCAATGGCACCATCTACTTCGACTCCTACACCATCCCCTGCCCCACCTGCCTCGGCACAGGCAAGATCAACAAGGGCTGGGAATAATCCATGCTCTTTGCACCCATTCGACAACAGCAAATGTACATAGCGAAAAGTCGCGCAGACTTTTGCGCGTGAGGCAGAATCTCCTTCTCGACCTTGACACCCCTCATCCCTTCTCGCCTTTAGCTACCCTTAATAACCTTTAGCAGCCTTTAGCAACACCGCCCATCTTTGTAAAACAATACAATAAAACGCGCGAACATGCCGTTAATATAATATATAAACGGTATTATATAATGAAGCGCATTTTAACTCTCCTGTTACTGGTATTCACACTGAAAGCCAATGCCCAGCTACTGACCTTCTCCTCCGAATTGGGCTATTTCAGCAACGATGAAAACATTACTGCAATCAAACAGGTATGGGAGGGTTATGTAAATGCCGTTGCCAAAGGGAACGACACAACGCCGTTTTGGGTACAAGATAGTCACGATATTCTCCTTGACACACATAAAGATGGGCTTCTTAACACCTACAATATCCGCAAACTCACCGATGATATCTATGAGATTAACACGATAGCCTACTATCCCGACGAGGCAATCAAAGGCGGTTTGATCAACGCAATTTATAAAGTTTGCGCCATGCAGACCCACGAGGGATGGCGTTTGATGAATTATTTCGATGCTACAAAAAGCCGTTATGCATCGCATCGAATCGGGAGTGTCGATTTTTATATCGGGCTTGGCGTTGTGGCCGATCAGAAAAAGATGAAGGAGTCAGCCCGATTTGCAGATTCTTTCATTAGCAGCTATCAATTAGGCAATAAAACTCCTATCACCTATGTGGCGGCAGGCAGCATCGACGAATGCGCTGCGATGATTGGGCTTACCTATACGCCCATGCGCTCACACAAGCCATTTGCCGGTCGAACCATACAAAATTTGATACTCTCCACAAGGTTGAACCACCTGCACGAAATCGTGCATGCTATTATGCTGCCACGCTATCCCGATGCGCCACTATTTCTTCACGAGGGAATCGCCACCTATTACGGAGGAATGGCCGAACAAACATACAAGGAGATAAAATCCACTGCTAAAAGCTACATCAAACTGACAGATAAGGATTTGAGCACCGAAGAATCACTCGATGTCACATTGGGTAACGAGGTGCAATTATCCAATGTCGTTGCTGCAGCTATCATCGAATACACCTTACAAAAAGGCACAGAATCCATGGTATTACAACTCCTTGAGGCAACCACCTACGATGAGGTATTCGCATTATTAGGCATCGAGAAAGAGCAACAATCCCAATTTATTCGAACACTTTTTAAGTAATCGCATACACGCAGTAGGCTTAGTGGGCTTAGTGGGCTCAGACGCGAACAAGGAGCCTAACTTGGCTTGCGGCGGCTCGGGCCTGCTAAGAGCAGGCTTCTGAGATTAAGCCGTACTATAAACCACAAAGCCTCCCTTTTCAAAGGGAGGTTTGGAGGGATTGTCTATATAGGTGGCGGCATGATTGACCGTCAGTGGCGAGTGGACGGTATGTATTAGTGAGCTTAACTTGGCTCGTGCTGCGCACGACCCTCTGGCTTGTGGCGGTTCGGAAGAGCGCGGTTTAGGTTAAACCAAACAAAAAAGTAGCGAGAAAAGGTTTTCATAGATGCTATAAACCTTCTCCCGCTACTTTTTGTTTGCAGTTCCTGCTTGCGCTCTTCACTCACCTGCTGCCGCCGTCCTCTGTTACACATCGCAGCTAAGCTCACTAATACCGACCGTACTACGGCTACTCATAAAAGAGTAGGTAGCTGTCTCTTTAAGGAGCTAACGAACCACAACCGCGCACATCTTCTTTTCGTTTATAGCACACCACCTGAAAACTTGCTCCTCTTGATTTTTGTTTATAGTGCATCGTATGCTGTGCAAAGCAAAGAGGTGATGTTTGGGATAGTACGCCCGTACAGCCCAAACATCACCTCGCGTCTTGTGCAGCAGACGGTGTGCTATAAACAAAAAGAAAAGGAGCAAACCACTTGGGTCTGCTCCTTAAAGAGGCGGCTACCTACTCTCCCACGGGAAAACCGCAGTACCATCGGCGTTAGTGAGCTTAACTTCTCTGTTCGGAATGGGAAGAGGTGGAACCTCACTGCTATAACCACCTAAAAGAACGTTTGCTTCATTCTATCGAAGCCTCTCGGATTTTATCTGCCGAGTCAGTATAACTTGACATCTTTCGGATATGAGATAAACTTTACTGTAAGAAAGCCGTTCGGGTAATTAGTACTGCTCGACTTTGATATTACTACCTTTACATCTGCAGCCTATCAACGTAGTAGTCTCCTACGCCCCTCAAGGGAAGACTTATCTTGGGGATGGCTTCGCGCTTAG
>JAGAMA010000032.1 GCA_017624955.1 Alistipes sp. | reverse complement strand
TGTCCTTATTCATTGCGGTCAATAGTTATATGACTGCAAATTTATAATTTCAAATCGTTGCGCCCGAAAAATCTCTGCAACTAACTATATTTCAATAATTTCAAAGAACATTCCCAAATTTTAATGGGACAGTAGTGATATGATATCATAACATATTCTTTAGCACCTGTTTTCCATTTTCTATAATTAGCATCATTTTTTATAATTGCCTCAATGATACCACGACTACATCCATTTACTGACAAAATCACTGCTGAATCAAACAAATCCAACATATATTCTAAAGTTTTTTCTTCATCGTTACGATCTGGTTCGATTGGTTTAACAACCTTATTTTCATCGTAGGGAGTCAAAATATACAAATCACTATACATACACTTCTCAATTGATAATTTCTCACTATTGGAAGAAAGTTCTTCTTCAAAATAGTTCCTCACATTTTGTTGAGCCTCACGAACATCACGATTATCACAAGCTGCGAGTGAAAGAAGGGCAAATACACAACTCATTGCTAAAACACATACATTGCTTACCTTGTTCATAATAAATAGAAATTTAGTTACCCGATAGCTCCAAGCTAGGCTGTTATTAGTATAAAAAGAAAGTGCGGAGCTGATTTCGTTTATCTAATCGAAGGTTGTGGAAAGACCCAAACTGAAATAAACGATGCAATACCCCACACTTGAATAGTATGAGGTATATGCACGGATCGTGCAGAGCCACATAGCTATACAAGAAATGAGTGCTATTCGTTTGTCTTTCAGTTTTGAAAACTTCCACATTTTCGATTAAAGACAAAAGCGAAAACACTTTCGTAATATGTAATCGTATGGACACGCCACACGATATTACAAAATTAAAAAACATTTTTCAAAACAACAATACAGCAAGCGACTTTTTCCGAGGAGCATATTTTGGTCTTCAAATCGACTAAAGGTTGCTAAAGGCGACTAAAGGGAACTAAAGGCCTTTAATTACCCTTAGCTACCTTTAGTTACCCTTAATCTCCCTTAACCGCCTTTAGCCCCTATTATTTTTTAGTAGAAATCACACAAAGCTGCGGTTTTCAGCATTTTTTGTTGTACATTTGCATCGAATGTTGCACTACAAAACCATAGAGAAAAGCCCCGAAAGCCCTTGGCTTGTGATGATCCACGGTGCGGGAGGCAGTAGCGCGGTGTGGTTTCGCCAGATTAGCGACTACCGCAACCACTTCAACCTCCTGCTGGTCGATCTGGTGGGTCATGGCGGCTCGATGGCGCAGATCGTGAGCAAGGAGTTCAGCTTCGAGCGTGCCGCCGAGCAGGTGATGGAGGTGGTGGACCACGTCGGCATCCGCAAGGCACACTACATGGGTCTTTCGCTCGGCAGCATCATCGTCCGCGTGATTGCCGAGGAGCACCCCGAGCGGGTCGATTCGATGGTTTTGGCGGGTGCTGTGACCCAATTAGGTTGGGAGGCGCGCACACTCCTGAAGCTGGCCGATTGGGGCAAACACATCGTCCCCTACCGCCTGTTGAAGTGGTGCATCGCCAAGGCGATCATCCCGCAACGCCGCTACGGAAAGTCGATGCACCTCTTCTTGGAGAATGCCAAGAAGGTCTCGTTTGACAACTTCCTGCGCTGGCTCACGTTGAGCGACAACATCACGGGTCGTCTGGGTCGTCTCTTCTCGAAAAAGCTCTCGATTCCCACCCTCTACCTCATGGGCGAGGGCGACTACCTCTTCCTGCCGCCCGTCTATCTCGCGGCGCAGGTATCGAAGGACTACGCCTCGGTGGTGATCGTGCCCGATGCGGGCCATGTCTGCAACATCGACAACAACAAGTTCTTCAACCGCGCCTCGATCGAGTGGTTGAGAAATCTGGCATAAAACTTACCCCTATGAGATTCAAGAAATTGGTTGCTATCGAGCCGGTGAGTCTGATCCCGTCGGCCGAAATGGAGCTCTACACCTTGGCTGACGAGGTGAAGCTCTACGATGATATTCCCACCTCGGACGAGGAGATTGCTGCCCGCGTGGGCGATGCCGATGCGGTGCTGTTGAGCTACACCTCGCGCCTGGAGCGTGCGGCGATGGAGAAGTGCCCCAACATCCGCTATGTCGGGATGTGCTGCTCGTTGTACTCGCCCGAGAGTGCCAATGTCGATATTCGCTACGCCGAGAGCCGCGGTATCACCGTGACGGGCATCCGCGACTATGGCGACGAGGGTGTCGTGGAGTATGTCGTAAGCGAGCTGGTGCGCCTCCTGCACGGCTTTGGCGAGGAGCCCTGGGAGGGGATGCCGCGCGAGATCACGGGCCTCAAGGTCGGCATCGTGGGTCTCGGCAAGTCGGGCGGCATGATTGCCGATGCGATGCGCTTCTTCGGGGCCGAGGTGAGCTACTTCGCCCGTTCGGAGAAGGAGTGGGCCAAGGAGAAGGGTTACACGTTCCTGCCGCTGAAGGAGCTGCTGAAGCAAAGCTCGGTGGTCTTCTGCTGCCTGAACAAGAACACGGTGCTGCTGCACGAGGAGGAGTTTGAGGCGTTAGGCTACGGCAAGGTGCTGTTCAACACGGGTCTTTCGCCCGCGTGGGATGAGCCGGCGCTGATGAAGTGGTTCGCAGGTTGCGGTTGCCGTCTCTACTGCGACACGGTGGGCGCTTTGGGTGGCGAGCACCTCCTCGATCACCCCTTTGTGCGCTGCGTGAATGTCTCGACGGGTCGCACGAAGCAGGCCTTTGTCCGCCTGAGCGAGAAGGTGCTGCACAATATGAAGGTGTTCCTCGGACGAGCGTAATTCAAAATTAGAGGCGCATTGGCAATGAAAAAGTTACGTCTTGGAATTGTTGGCTGCGGTCGTCTGAATCGCATCGTGGCCGAGGCGGTGGCCGATGGTCTGCTGCCCGAATATGAGTTGGTGGGATGCTACTCGCGCACCTACGAGAGTGCCGAGAAGCTCTCTGCTGCGATGGCCGAGCGAGGGATCGCCTGCAAGCCCTGCCACACGATTGAGGAGCTGCTGGAGCAACGCCCCGATATCGTAGCCGAGGCCGCTACGCCGGCCGGCATGCGTACCGTAGCGGTGAAGTGCCTCGAAAACGGCTGCTCGATTGTCTGCCTTTCGATTGGTGCTTTTGCCGACGATAACTTCTATGCCGAGGTGCGCGCAACGGCCGCCAAGCACGGCACAAAGGTCTATATGGCCTCGGGCGCGACGGGTGGTTTCGATGTCCTGCGCACGGCAACGCTCATGGGCGGTGCTACGGCCGAGTTCTTCAACGAGAAGGGCCCCAACGCCCTGAAGGGTACGCCCGTCTATGATGAATCGCTCCAGCAGGAGCAGCGCGTAGTCTTCCACGGCACGGCTACGGAGGCCATCGCCAAGTTCCCCACGCGCGTAAATGTCACCGTGGCCGCCTCGCGTGCCTCGGTAGGCCCCGAGAAGATGAATGTCACAATGCAATCCTCGCCCTATTTCCGTGGTGACACGCAGCGTGTCGAGATTCGCAACCCGCAGGTACGCGCCACGGTCGATGTCTATAGCGCCACGCCCGAAATCGCCGCCTGGTCGGTGGTCGCAGTGCTGCAAAACATCGTCTCGCCCATCGTCTTTTAGGCAAGGGAATTAAGGGTTACTAAAGGTTAATTAAAGGCTGCCAAGGAGTTTTCATAGCCCCTTAGCAGCCTTTAGTCGTCTTTCAGTTCCGTTTATCGGCGTTTCTACGCGCCCATCATTCCCCATTCTTTCTATTTCAACGCTTGTTCTAATGCCCGATAGAAATCCTCGCTCTCGCCGACAAAGATGCGGTGAATCACACCTTCGGGCGAAAGGATGATTTTGGTTGGGAAACCCTCCACGCCGTAGCAATGCATAGGTGATTCGGTGGGGCGCAAATCTTGCGCGTTGAAGAGCTGCAGCCACGGTAGTTCGTACTTTTCAACTGCCGCACGCCAAGGCTCCTCCTGATCCTTGCAGGCGATGCCTACAATCACCATGCGATCGCTGTATTTGGCATAGACCTCCTTCATCCGAGGGAAACCCTTGATGCACCAACCGCACCACGAGCCCCAGAAATCGAGCACCACCCACTTGCCGCGTAACGAGCGGAGCGATACCGACTCACCCGCCAAATTGGGCAGCGTAAAATCGGGAGCCTCTCGTCCCTCAGCGATCGTTTCCTTTGCACCCTCAAGCACGCGCTGCCCTTCAGCCGCGAGCTGCAACGACTCTTTCAAGGGGCTGAGCAGGCCTTCGAAAGCCACAGCATCCACTTTGTCGAAATAGACGGGCAAACACTCCTTATCAAGCTGTGAGAGGGCATAGGCGGCACCTTCATGCGCAGGATTGGCCTCGATGTAGGCCGTCAGTTGTGCCGTCATCTTCGGTCCTGTCTGCATCATCGTAACATAGTCACCACTCTGAGCCGCCGTGTAGAGCTCACCCAGCAAAGGATTACGCTCATTACGCAAAGCCACCACCTCACGATTCAGGATTGATCCCTGCACCTCGGCCGTCACATGTGCACCATACGATTGGGCATGGAGGGTCACACACTCTCGCGGAGCAAGAAACAGCTCCATAAAGCCACCACCATTACGCAACATGCGCACTCCACCCTCAATCTGCTCATCGAAGAGAAAGTCGCGAGGCATCAACCAAACGACAATCGGAGTTTCGTTGTCGAAGGTATAGGTTGCACGCCCATCTTCGAGGTGCAACGTATCGGTTACCTGGCCGATCGGACGACCAATCTCGGCCACTGAAAGATAGAGTTCATCACTCGTCAAACCCTCATAGTGCAGCGTCATGCGCGTCGAACGCGCACAGCCCATCAGCACAACTGCGCAAGCCACTAAAAGTATTTTTTTCATCGCATCGAACTATTAAGTTTGCATTTCTTATATCGCGCCCATCGTCTTTCGGAGGAAAAGATATCATCCCGAACCGGAAACGATGAATCCCTTTCGTTTTTTTGCTGACCAAGCAGAGATTCGTTCCTCCGATTCAGGATGATTGTAGCTTTTCAACCTATTAGACTCCTTTTCAGGCAAAAGGTTACTTAAGCCTTAAATTGAACGGGCAGGGTAATCTTCACGCGCACCTTTTGGCCACGCTGTCGGCCTGCCTCCCAACGGGGGCTGAGTTTCACCACGCGCTCCACCTCCTCCGTAAGGCGCTTATCGGGCGAGCGCAAGGGGGTAAACTCCGACACCGAGCCATCGGTTTCGATCACAAAAGAGCAGATAACCATCCCCTCCAGCACCTTACCGTCAGCCCCTTTCTGCGGTGCGATGCGGGCCTCGATCCATTGGCGGAAGGCTTTAATATCGCCACCCTCGAATGTCGGCATCTGCTCCACGACCAGGAACGGCGTATCATCGAAGCGGAGCTTGATACCATACTTGGCAGCAACAGCCTTGCCATCCTTCAGGGCCGGGGTCCATTTGGGCGAGGACTTCACCACACGCAGGGCCTCCTTCGCCAGGCGCTTATCGACCTTACCGATCAGATCGACATCACCCACCTCGCCGTTAGCCTTCACAACAAAGGTGACCATCACTTCGCCCTTGACACCCTCCTTTTGGGCCGCCTCGGGGTACTGCACCTTCGCTTGCGCCCACTGCTCGAAGCGGCGGTAATCGCCACCCGCAAACTCGGCCACGGCAGGGGTCACGCCATTCGGAGTGACCTCCTCGGGTTGGCTTACCTTAAACTCGATCGGGAAGGTCATCGAGGCCTTCACGGCCACGCCGCGCTGCATGCCGGGCTGCCATTTGGGCGACTTTTTCACCAGCTCCACGACCTGATCCGAGAGGCGCTTATCGGGCGTGCGAAGCGTCTGCACATTCGTTACCGAGCCATCGGTATCGACCACAAACTGAACGATCACGCGACCGCTCACGCCGGCATCCTGCAACTCCTTGGGGTACTGCACGCGCATCTGTACCCACTGGCGGAAGGTGTTGATGTCGCCACCCTCGAATTTGGGCATCGACTCGACAATCAGAAATACCTCCTCATCGGCTGCGGCTTTGGCCTGCTGCATCTCGGCCTTAGCCGCTTCAAGGTCGGCCTTTGCCGCTTCAAGTTCAGCCTTTGCCGCTTCAAACTCGGCTTTTGATGTGGCAATTGCCTGCTCCATGTCGCGCTTACGCTGTGCCATAATCTCCTTTTTCCGCTCGTCATCCACCAGCATAAAGGGCACGGCCTCCTCGTCAGCGGTGGCCTTCGTCTGCTCCTTGGTGCCATAGCCGACCACCACCAGCTCGTCGATCTCGACCACCTCGGTCTTCAGCTGAAGGGTCAGCTCCTCGGTCGGAAGCTGCTCCACGGTGTAGTGAAGTGTCTCCTTGCCGATCATCGAGCAGATGAGTTTATCGCCCGCCTTGACCTGCAACGTACCGCGCCCCTCCGGGTCGGTGCAGATACCCTCATTCGTACCGGCCTTTACGACAACGGCTCCGACGATGGGTGCACCCTTTTCGTCCGTGAGGCGGAGTTTCAGAAGACCCTCCTCGGCAGGTTGCGAAATTTGATTTTTTGCACTATCTTTGTCCTCAACATAGAGATAGCGCGTCTCGGCAAAGGCCCCTACGGCCAGGCCGACAAGCGGCAGGAGTAGCAACGATTTGGCTGCAGCCCACCGCGAAGTGCGTTTTTGCAACATCATGGTAATACGGTTTTTAAGGTTACTGTGATTCAGGCTGTTGGCTACCGAGCACCACCTCTCGCCAACGGCCTTTTTTATTAGCAATAGCTGATAGCTGCGCGGATCAACGCCCAGGGCAATCACCGCACGGTCGGCTTCATATTCGTGGATCGCACGCAACTCACGTCTTAATAGCCACATCGCGGGGTTGAACCACTGCCCCACCATCAAAAGATCGAACAGGACCAAATCCCAGGTATGCCCCAGGCGGATATGGGCCAGCTCGTGGCTCAGGATCACCTCGCCATTCTCCGCCGCATCGCGCGCCGAGAGGACAATGTAACGCCCCCAACTAAAGGGCGACAGCTCCTCGGAGGCGATAATAATAGTTGCCCCCTCCACTTCGCGCACCTCCTCGGCCGAGCGCTTCAGCCGATGAATCGTGCGCCATACGCTAAAGGTCGCCAGCGCCATGCGCCCCACCATAACTGCCATGGCGAGGAGGAACAACGCCCCCACCACCTGCTGCCAGGCGATCCCATCATCCGGAAGCGTTGTTACAATCTCCTCCATAGGGAGTTCATCGGGGATCGGCATCGGCTCGGGAGCGGGCACCACCTCTATGATCGTCACCCGACAGACGGGCAGCAGGAAGGCCACCACCACGGCCGTAAGCAGCACCACGCGGTTTAGGCGGTGCAGCGTATCACGGCTCAACACCCACTTAAAGAAGAGGTAGAAGAGCGCCAGGCAGAGGGCCGTGCGGAGCGAATAGAGCACAAATGCGTGGAGGTCGTAGAACATCGCTAGCAAGGGTTAGGCTTGTTTCTCAATCTGCTGAATCAGTTCGCGCAGCTCCTCGATGGAGATCTTCTCCTCCTCGACAAGGGCCGAGACCGCCCCCAGGTAGGAGCGCTCGAAGTAGCGGTCGATAACCGAGCGGAGCGTGAGGCGCGAGAAGGCCTCCTCGCTCACCGTGGCGTAGTACTGATAAGTACCCCCGAAGACCTTGTGGGCCACATAGCCCTTCTGCTCCAGGGTGCGCACCTGGGTCGAGATGGTGTTGAAATGGGGCTTCGGATCCTCCATCATCGCCACGATCTCCTGCACAAACAAAGGGCCGTGCTGCCAAAAAAGCTGCATCAGCGCCTCTTCTCGTTTTGTCAATTTCTCCATAGTGAAAGGTTTTACGCAACAAAGATAACTAAAGTTTTTCGTTTTGCAACTATTTTTCATAGTTTTTCAACGAAAAATTTTCGTTCTTTGATTTTTGGGGCAAAAACCCTATCTTTGTTCTATGGCAAACGGGCAACAGAAACGGATAAACAGCCAGGCGGTACTCTTCGTCGGGATAGCGATTGTCGTGGCGCTCCTGATTCTCACGGCGCAACAGCGCACGGCGGAGCATCGCGCCGTGCAGGATGCACCCGTGAGCGACCTCTCCCTGCCCGACACCACCTGCCACCTCCGCCCCTTTGACCCCAACACGGTAAGCTACGAGGAGCTGCTCTCGCTCGGCATGAGTCGGCGCGAGGTGGTATCGCTCATAAAGTTCCGCACCTCGGGCAAGGTCTTCCGCATTGCCGAGGATGTGGCCCTCTGCTATGAACTGACCGACTCGGCCTACCAGGTGCTGAAGCCCTATATAAATATAGGTGACCAATACCGCCTCCACCCGCGCAACTACGCAGAGCGGAGCTACCAAAAGCACGAGCGCGACAGCGTGGTGCTCCTTGCCCCTACCCCGTTTCGGATCGACACCGTATCGGCCACCTACCTCCGCGCCATCGGGGCCTTCACGAAGCGACAGGCCGAGGCCTTCGTCCGCTGGCGCGATCGGAGCGGTTTTCGGGATATGGAGGAGGTGCGCGCCTGCTATGTGGTAGAGGACTCGGTAGCTACTGCTTTAGAGCCTTACATCCTCTTCCCTGAACGTGATCTTACACCCTACGAAGCGCCCGTGGACCTCAATACGGCCGACTCGTCGCGCCTCGTAGAGGTTGTCGGCATCGGCCCGAAGACGGCCTCGGAGATCATTCGCTACCGCGAACGGCTGGGAGGATTCCTCCGCGTGGAGCAATTAGCCGAGGTGCGTGGGGTCACGGAGTCGAATTACGAGAAAATTTTGCAACAAATTTGCTGCAAAGATGTTGAAATTCAAAAAATAGATATTAACTTTGCAACCCCAAGCGAGTTAGACCACCCGTACATCGGGCCGAGGCTTGTGAGGAAGATTGTTAAACAAAGAGCATTGAAAGGAGGTTGGACCTGCACACAAGAGTTAGTTGAACAGAACATATTGACCGAGGAGGAGGCCGAAAGGTTGGATCCTTATGTGGTCTACGGTGTGCAAAAGGCAATATCCGAGTAGATAGAACAAAGAAGAGAAAGCGCATGCTCCCGTGCTAAAAAAGAGGGGCAACAACAAAAACAAGATTTAACAAAACAAAAAAAGGAATACAACTATGATTATCACGACTGTAAAGGAGGGCGAGAACATCGAGCGCGCCCTGAAGAAGTTTAAGCGTAAGTACGAGCGCACGGGCGTTCTGAAGGAGCTGCGTCGCCGTCAGTTCTTCAACAAGCCCTCGATGGTGAAGCGTGCCGACAAGATGCGTGCCATCTACGTTCAGCACACCTACCACCTGGATGACTAATCCCGCGAAGTAAGGATAAATAACAACCCCTGACCAACATGGTCGGGGGTTTGTTTTTTGCCATCTATTGAGCTGGGCCAACTGGGGCTACTGAGGCCACTGAGCCTACTGGATGCGCAAAAAAAAGAAGGTCACCCGTTAGCGAGTGACCTTCTTGGCGATAAGTTATCAGAAGTTGGATGACGAGGCGAGTTCAAGGCTTGCGATGGGTCGAAAAGCGCAGCATACTAAGCGTATGTGAGCATTTTCGACTCGAGCGTAACGCCGAAATCGCCCGTCAGGCAGCTTCCTGCTACTCCTCCGAAAGGATTTCAAGCATCTTAATCGCCGCCGTCGCAATCTTCGTACCGGGGCCGAAGATAGCAGCAGCACCATCACGATAGAGCTGATCGTAGTCCTGTGCGGGGATCACACCACCCACTACCACGATGATATCCTCGCGGCCGAGCTTCTTCAGCTCCTCGATAATCTGCGGAACAAGCGTGAGGTGACCTGCGGCCAGCGACGAAACGCCGACAACATGCACATCATTCTCAACTGCCTGCTTGGCAGCCTCGGCAGGGGTCTGGAAGAGCGGGCCCATATCGACGTCGAAGCCGATATCGGCATAACCCGTAGCTACGACCTTGGCACCACGGTCGTGACCATCCTGACCCAGCTTTGCAATCATGATACGGGGCTGGCGACCCTCCTTCTTGGCAAACTCGGCGCACATCTGCTTGGCGCGCTCGAACGACTCGTCGTTTTTCACTGCTGAACTATAAACACCCGAAATGGAACGAATTACAGCCTTATAGCGGCCAACTACAACCTCGCAAGCATCCGAGATCTCACCCAGCGTAGCGCGAACCTTGGCGGCCTCAACAGCCAGCTCGAGGAGGTTACCCTCACCCGTCTTCACGCACTCGGTGATAGCGGCCAGCGCCTTATCAACGGCAGCCTGATCGCGGTTAGCGCGCAGCTCCTGCAGACGCTTCACCTGGCTCTCGCGTACAGCCGTGTTATCTACGGCAAGGATATCGATCGGTGCCTCCTTCTCCAGGCGGTACTCGTTCAGACCGATGATCTTCTGCTCACCCGAGTCGATACGAGCCTGCGTGCGGGCAGCGGCCTCCTCGATACGCATCTTGGGAATACCCGTCTCGATGGCCTTGGCCATACCGCCGAGCTTCTCCACCTCCTGGATGTGCTCCCAAGCCTTGTGAGCGATCTCCTG
The DNA here is from genome assembly GCA_017624955.1 of Alistipes sp. Classification (GTDB taxonomy): domain Bacteria; phylum Bacteroidota; class Bacteroidia; order Bacteroidales; family Rikenellaceae; genus Alistipes. The sequence goes on along the minus strand of JAGAMA010000032.1, from coordinate 1,370 downwards.
CGTGAGCGACTCCACATAGTACGAACCTGCCCAGGGATCCACCTGACGGCAAACCGAGGTCTCCTCCTGGATGTAGATCTGCGTATTACGAGCAATACGGGCCGAGAAGTCGGTCGGCAGAGCGATAGCCTCGTCGAGGGCGTTCGTGTGCAGCGACTGCGTGTGACCCAGGGCAGCACCCATAGCCTCGATAGCCGTGCGGGCTACGTTGTTGAAGGGATCCTGCTCCGTGAGCGACCAACCCGAGGTCTGCGAGTGGGTACGCAGGGCCAGCGACTTGGGATTCTTCGGATCGAACTGCTTCACAATCTTGGCCCACAGCATACGGGCAGCACGCATCTTGGCAATCTCCATGAAGTGGTTCATACCGATGGCCCAGAAGAACGACAGACGCGGTGCGAAGGCGTCAACCGACATACCGGCGTTAATACCGGCACGCAGGTACTCCAAACCGTCGGCCAGCGTGTAGGCCAGCTCGATGTCGGCCGTAGCACCGGCCTCCTGCATGTGGTAACCCGAAATCGAAATCGAGTTGAACTTCGGCATGTTCTTCGACGTATACTCAAAGATGTCGGCGATGATACGCATCGAGAACTCGGGCGGATAGATGTAGGTGTTACGCACCATGAACTCCTTCAAGATGTCGTTCTGAATCGTACCGGCCAGCTGATCGAGCGTAGCACCCTGCTCCAGACCCGTCACGATGTAGAAGGCCAAGATGGGCAACACAGCACCATTCATGGTCATCGACACCGACATACGGTCAAGCGGAATACCGTTGAAGAGCACCTTCATATCCTCTACGGAGCAGATCGATACACCGGCCTTACCAACATCACCGACTACACGCGGGTGGTCAGCATCGTAACCACGGTGCGTAGCGAGGTCGAAGGCCACCGACAGACCCTTCTGGCCGGCAGCCAGGTTACGACGATAGAAGGCATTCGACTCCTCAGCCGTCGAGAAACCTGCGTACTGACGAATCGTCCACGGACGCATCACATACATCGTCGAATAGGGACCGCGCAGATAGGGAGCCACACCGGCAGCATAGTTCAGGTGCTCCATGCCGGCCAAATCCTCGGCCGTATACATTCCCTTGACGGGAATCTGCTCAGCGGTCATCCAAGGCTGCTTCTCGCCGCAGCCCTTCTTGCCACAGCACGACGTCGTGGCTGCAGCCTCATATTTCAGTTCAGAAAATTTCGCTCTCATAATTAGATTCCCATCTCTTTAAGGTAGAACTTCAATGTTTCGAGCACGTTCGACTTCACGTTGATGAAGTTCGTAATGCCCTGTGCCTCCAATTCGGGCGTGCAGGCGGGAGCACCGGCAACCACCAAGATGGCCTTGTCACCCAGCAGCTCCTT
>JAGAMA010000031.1 GCA_017624955.1 Alistipes sp. | reverse complement strand
ACTCTCTTTCCTCTCAAACCATGTACGGCCTTTGCGACTGCAACAACTTCTTCGTCTCGTGTGAGCGCGTTTTCCGACCCGATTTGGAGGGTCGGCCTGTGGTCGTATTGTCCAACAACGACGGCTGTGTGGTGGCCCGTTCGAACGAAGCCAAGGTGATCGGCGTGGGGATGGGGCAACCCTATTTTCAGGCCAAGGGGCTGCTGGAACGGCACGGGGGCACGGTCTTCTCGTCAAACTACACCCTCTATGGCGACCTCTCGCGGCGCGTGATGACGACCCTGCGCTCGTTGGTCGAGGAGATTGAGATCTACTCGATCGACGAGGCCTTCTTCAACCTCGAGGGGTACGATGAGCCGTTGGATGAGTTGGGACGTAAAATTCGCCACACGATCCGTCGCCATACGGGTATTCCGGTCAGCATCGGCATCGCCCCCACGAAAACGCTGGCCAAGATTGCCGCCAAGTTAGCCAAGCAGTACCCCAAGTTAGGCGGCTGTTGCTACATGCACCGCGCGGAGGATATCCGCAAGGTGCTCACGAAATTTCCGCTCAAGGATGTCTGGGGCATCGGTCGTCGCTACGGCAAGGCCTTCGATCAGATGCAGATCCTGACGGCTCAACAATTCATCGACCTCGACAAGCAGTGGGTGCAGGGGCGCATGGGCATTACGGGGGTGCGCACCTGGCAGGAGCTGCGCGGAATACCCTCCCTGCCGTTGGACGACCTCTCGGCCACGAAGCAGCAGATTACCGTCTCGCGCTCCTTTCCGCATGAGATTTATGATTGTGGAGAGCTGGAGCGGATTGTGGCGGAGTTTGCCGCCATGTGTGGCGAGAAGCTGCGCCGACAAGGGTCGCTGTGTCGGGCCGTGCACTGCTTTGTGATGACCAACCGCCACCGCCCCGACCAACCGCAACACATCGAGGAGGCGGTGCACCACTTCCCCACCGCGACCGACAGCACCCTCTCGCTGGTCAAGGCGGGGCGTGAGTTGCTGCGCACGATCTACCGCGCGGGCTACGGCTACAAGAAGGCGGGGATCACGCTGGGCGGTTTTGAGGTGCGGGGCACACAACAGCAGAGCCTCTTTGAGGCCCCCTCCGATCCGCGCCATGAGCGGCTGATGGAGGTGATGGATCAGGTAAATCGCCACTACGGACAGCGGACACTCAAGACCGCTGCCGAGGGGCAGAAACCGTTCAAAATGAATCGAGAACATGTCAGCCGCCGCTACACGACCGAGTGGAGCGAGCTGCTGACCGTCAAAGCAAAATAGATGGAGCTATTCAACGAATTTATGCTCGAATGGGGCTATTGGGGGTTGTTTCTTTCGGCCCTGATCGCGGGATCCATCTTTCCGATGAGTTCCGAGGCGGTGATGGTGGGGCTCTTGGCGCTGGGGCTGAACCCCGTGGGGTGTGTCGTGGCCGCTACGCTGGGCAATACACTCGGCGGCATGACCTGCTACTGGATCGGCACATTAGGCAAGCGGGAGTGGATCGCGCGGCTCGGCATTCGGGAGGAGCAACTCGACAAGGCCACACGCTTCCTGGGCGGACGAGGTGCTTGGATGGCCTTCTTCAGCTTCCTGCCCACGATCGGCGAGGCGATTGCCGTGGTGCTCGGCCTGATGCGCAGCAACCGAACGATTACCTTCACGGCGATGTTCCTCGGCAAGGCGCTGCGCTACGGCCTGATCGCAGGAGGGTTCGGGCTTTTGTAACAAAATCCCAAGAGGAAAGAGCGAAGAGGAAAGAGGAAAGAGATGGTAAGAGAATGAGATTAAAGATTTTAAGGAGATTAAGGAGAGATTCTTTAATCTCCTTAATTTCATTAATATCCTTAAATTCATTACCAGCATCACTACCCGGTTTTTTGATTTTAGAGGAACAGATTTTGACATGAACGAAGTTCGGCCTGGATGGGGCGGCTTAAGAAGCCGCTTTTGTGATTGGGTGGTCAGTACCACGACCGTTTTTTCGATTTTAGAGGAGCAGATTTGTGCTTAAACGAAGTGAGGCACGGATGGGGAATACTTAAGCGTATTTCCCATTCGTGCCTCGCAAGTGCAAGTGCAAATATGCCCTATAAAATCAAAAAACTATTTGAAGGGCGAGTTGGGCTCTTTCGACATCACATAGTAGAACATCTTGTCGAGGAAGGCGGGGGCGAACTTCTTCACGAAGTGGGTTGCGCGACCCTCGATCTCCATGAGGCAGAGGCGCTTGCGACGACGAATGCCGCGCACGACAATCTTGGCCACCTCCTCGGCAGTCATCATCTTATCCTCGTTGCGAGGGGTCTCGCCTTGCTGCGAACCATCGGCCGTAAGGGCCGAGAAGCGGACATTGGAGGCGGTGAAGCCCGGGCAGGCGACCATGACATGCAGCCCCTTCTTCAGGTTCTCGATGCGGAGGGTCTCCAAAAAGCCCGTCATGGCATACTTCGAGGCCGAGTATCCCGTGCGACCGGGCAGACCATGCAGACCCGCCACCGAGGAGATGCCGACAATCGAGCCTTTGGCCTGCTGAAGGTAGGGAAGGGCATATTTGCAGCAGTTCACCGTACCCCAGAAATTGACATCCATCAGGCGGTGCAGCACCTCCAGATCGACATCGTCGAAGATGGCACGCATCGAAAGTCCGGCGTTGCAGATCAAGATATCGACTCCGCCAAACTCCTTGACGGCCGTGTCGATCAGCTCCTTACACTCGGCCTCCTTCACCACATCACACCCGCAATAGGCGGCCTTACCACCCTTCTCGCGGATCTCGCCTGCGATGAGTTGCAGTTTCTGGATGCTGCGTGCGCCCAGCACCACATTGGCACCCAGGGCGGCAAATTCACGCGCCAACGCCTCGCCAATACCCGACGAAGCACCCGTCACGATGACGGTCTTACCGTTAAAATCTTTCATATCAGTCGTTTAATTCTATTTCCAAAGTATCATAGGCCAGCTCCACCCCCTCGGGCAGGCGCTTATTAGCCTCCTCATAAAACCCAATCTCGTGGGACATGTGGGTCAGGTAGGCCTTTTTGGGGGCAACCTTTTCGATGAGCGCGAGGGCCTCCTCCACGTTGAAGTGCGAGTCGTGCTCCTCGAAGCGCAGGGCATTGACCACCAGCACCTCAACCCCCTTCAATTTGCGCAACTCGGTCTCCTCGATCGACTTAAAGTCGGTGAGGTAGGCCAAGCGGCCGAAGCGGAATCCCGTCACCTCGAAGCGGGACGAGTGGTGTCCGGCCACGGGAATCACATAGGCCGGGCCGATGCGGAAGGGCTCACTTTGGGCGATGGTGTGGAGACGAATTTCGGGTACACCGCGATATTTGTCGGCCACAAAGGCGTAGTCAAAATCCTTCTTGACGGTCTGCAGGGTGCGCGCCGTGGCGTAGAGGTCCATGGGGTGCACCGTGGGATAATCGACGAAATTCAGGGCACGCACATCGTCCAAACCGCCAATATGGTCTTTGTGTTCGTGTGTGAGAAGAATGCCATCCAAATGGCTCACATGGGCACGCAGCAACTGCTGACGCAGGTCGGGACCTGCATCGATGAGCAGTTTCACCCCACGCCACTCCAAGAGGGCCGAGGTGCGCAACCGCTTATCGTGCGCGTCGGTGGATTGACACACCGCACACCGACACCCGACAACGGGCACACCCTGCGAGGTTCCTGTACCAAGAAATGTGAGCTTCATCACACAAAATTAATGATTAAAAATGAAAAATGAAAAATTAACTTTTGAATTCGCAGGCGTGAAAGGCGATAAAGGCAGAAAAGGCGATAAGGGGGGCCTTTATACCCTTTATACCCTTTATACCCTTTATACCCTTTATACCCTTTATACCCTTTATACCCTTTATACCCTTTATACCCTTTATACCCTTTACTCCCTTAAAAACAAGAAGTCCCAAAACCCACAACCGCTTTTTTGATTTTAGAGGCCGGCTAAGAGCCGGCTTTTGCGTTGGGGTCATACCAATCACGACCCGTTTTTCATTTTAGGCGAGAAGATTTCGTACTTCACGAAGTAAGCCCCGGATGGGTAGTACTAATGTACGTCCCATTCGGGGCTTGCAAGCGAAGTGCGGAAGGTTCCGCATAAAATGGAAAACTACTTGGTTACGCGCTCCAACCACTTCACCATACCCAGCATCACACCCATCGAAATGAGGCAGACAACCAGGAAGACGGTCCAGCACTCCCAGATGGGCCATGCGTTGTACATGAGCGGGCCGACCCAGAGCATCAGGTTACCAAGCGCCGTAGCACCGAGCCACAGACCCTGGCAGAGACCCAGCAGGTGCTTGGGGGCTACCTTCGATACGAACGACAGACCCAGCGGCGAGATGAAGAGCTCGGCCACGGTGAGGAAGAAGTAAACGGCGATCAGCACCCACCAGTGAGCCTTACCGGCCATCTGCTCGGCAATCGGCAGCGCCTTGTAAGCATCGGCCGAGGGGTAACCGGCGATAAGCGAGTAGATAGCCAGGAACAGGAAGGCCAGACCTGCAATGAACATACCGATAGCGATCTTGCGCGGGGTCGAGATCTCCTTACCACGGCGAGCCAGGGCGGCAAAGATAGCCATGATGACGGGCGTGAGTACAATCACGAAGAAGGGGTTGATAGCCTGCCATACCTCGGGAGCCACGGCCGACGAATCGACGAAGTCGCGGGCGAAGAAGGAGAGCGACATACCGTTCTGGTGGAACGAGAACCAGAAGAAGATCACCACGCCCAGCACGGCAAAGAGTGCATAGAGGCGCTGCTTGATCTCCTTGGCAGCGGCGGCCTTCTCCTCGGCGGTGTACTCTACCGACTCCACCTTGGCCTTCTTGGCCGGCGTGGGGAACATCTTCTGCGAGAGGAAGAAGATCACGAGCGAGATCAACATGGCAACCACCGAAGCGATGAACGAGTAGTGGATACCCTCGTTGAAGATCTGCAGGTACTGCTGGCACGAAGCGGCCATGTCGGCGATGTTACCACCGGCAGCGGTCATGAGCTGCTGCAGGTTCGAGAGCGCCTCGGGAGCCATGGCGGCAGCGCCATTGATGAACTCGTGGCAGAGGGCGGGCAGCTGGGCGTTATAGACCATGCCGTTCGTCTCGAGCCACCACGAACGCAGCAGCGGAGCTACGAAGGGGGCGATCAGACCACCCACGTTGATAAAGACGTAGAAGATCTGGAAACCCGAGTCGCGCTTGCTCTTGGCCTCTGCGAGTGCCTCGGGGCTGACCTTGGCGGCCTCGGCCTCGAAGTTGTCGTACATCTGACCCACGATGGCCTGCAGGTTACCTTTGAAGAGACCATTACCGAAGGCGATCAGGAAGAGGGCGAAGCAGGTCAGAATCAGGAGCCAGGTCGTATTGCCGGCCGTAGCCAGGATCGGAATCGAGAGCAACACATAACCCGTAGCCATCACCACCAGACCCGATTTAATCGTAGCCTTGTAGTTCTGCGTATGGTCGGCGATGTAACCACCGACAAGCGCCAGGAGGTAGATACCGGCATAGAATACCGAATAGATCGTGCCGCTGACTGCCTCATTCAAACCGAACTTCGAGCAGAGGAACAGTACGAGCACTGCGTTCATAATATAGTAGCCGAAACGCTCACCCATATTACTCAACGCGGCGGCCAAAAGGCCTTTGGGGTGTCCTTTGAACATAGAATGAAAATTAGTTGTTTATAAAAAATACTTGTTGGTTTCCAGCTTTTTCTTCAACGAGGACAAATATAGCAATTTTTTTTGTATATTTGTCTATCTAACAAAATTTCGCGATGGAAAATTCGAAACAGATACTGCCCATTGTGGCCGAGGATGAGTGGTTGCAGCCCGTCGAGGGCGAGATGAATGCCCGCTATGCGCGTTACAAGGCGAAGATCGACGAGATCGAGGCCTCGAACGGTTCGATTTCGGACTACGCCAACGGCTACCGCTACTACGGGTGGCAGTGGGACGATGTGCTCGATGGCTGGTGGTTCCGCGAGTGGCTGCCCGGTGCACACGATGTCTACCTCTTTGGCGATTTCAACAACTGGCAACGCACCGAGTTGCGCCTGAAGCGCGACCAGGCCGGCGTATGGAGCATCTTCCTGCCGGCGGCGATGTACCGCGACCGCCTCACGCACGGCTCGCTCTACAAGATCCATGTACACGGCCCGAACGGCTGGATGGATCGCATTCCGGCCTATGCTACGCGCGTGGTGCAGAATGAGGAGTCGAAAGACTTTGCCGCCCAATTTTGGTGGCCGGGCGAGGCCTTCGACTGGCAGGGCGATCGGTTCGATGCCTCGAAGAACGGCGCGCTGATGATCTACGAATCGCATGTCGGCATGGCGCAGGAGCGGGAGGGCGTAGGCACCTACCGCGAGTTTACAAAGAAGATCCTGCCGATCGTCAAGAAGAACGGCTACAACGCCATCCAGCTGATGGCCATAGCCGAGCACCCCTACTACGGCTCGTTCGGCTACCACGTCTCGAACTTCTTTGCCCCCACCTCGCGCTGTGGCACGCCCGAGGAGCTGAAGGAGCTGATCCGCGTAGCGCATGAGAAGGGCATCGCCGTCATTATGGACCTCGTACACGCCCACTATGTCAAGAACCTCAACGAGGGTATCAACGAGCTCGATGGCACGGATTGCCACTACTCGAAGGCGGGCGATGCGGGCTACCAGCCCTATTGGGACTCGATGATCTTCGACTACGGCAAGCGCGAGGTGCAGCACTTCCTGCTCTCGAACATCAAATATTGGATGGAGGAGTTCCACTTCGACGGCTTCCGCTTCGACGGTGTGACCTCGATGCTCTACCACCACCACGGCTACACCGATTTTGACGCGCGCGAGAAGTTCTTCGACGAGGGTGTCAATACGGATGCCATCTGCTTCCTCACGCTGGCCAACAAACTCGTCCATGAGCTGAACCCCACGGCCGTCACGATTGCCGAGGATGTGAGCGGCATGCCGGGCATGTGTATTCCGATCGCGGAGGGCGGTGTCGGCTTCGACTATCGCCTGGGTATGGCCATACCCGACTTCTGGATCAAGCTGCTGAAGGATATCCCCGACGAGGATTGGAACATCTGGGAGATGTGGGATGTACTGACGGGCCGTCTGCCGAAGGTGAAGACCGTAGCCTACGCCGAGTCGCACGACCAGGCGCTGGTGGGCGACAAGACGATCGCCTTCCGCCTGATGGACAAGGAGATGTATACGGATATGAACCGCGCCTCGGAGAACCTGATCGTCGAGCGCGGCATGGCCCTGCATAAGATGATCCGCCTGATGACCATCTCGACGGGTGGCCAGGCCTACCTCAACTTCATGGGCAACGAGTTCGGCCATCCCGAATGGATCGACTTCCCGCGCGAGGGCAACGACTGGAGCTACGCCCACGCCCGCCGTCAGTGGTCGCTTTCCACGAACGGATTCCTGCGCTACTCGTTCCTGGGCGACTTCGACCGCGCCATGATCAAGCTGATGAAGAAGTACAAGGTCCTGGAGGATGGCTACGCCTGGAATCTGCAGATGGACGAGCAGAACAAGACGATCGCCTTCTCGCACGGCAAGCTGCTCTTTGTCTTCAACTGGCACCCCACGGCCTCGATTCCCGACTACGAGCTGCCCGTGCAGCAGGCGGGTAAGTATGTCCCGATCCTCTCGACCGACGAGAAACGCTTCGGCGGTCACGACACGGTCGATATGCAGGGCGAACACTTCTCGTTCAATGTCGAGGACGAGGAGGGCAAGAAGTGGCCCCGCCTGAAGATCTACAACGTCGCCCGCACGGCTACGGTGTACCTTAGAAAGAGGTAAGAGGAGAGAGCAAAGAGGAAAGAGTTTAAAGAATTTAAAGATATTAACGAGATTAACGAAGAACGCCATCCTTTCATTGGATGGCGTTCTCTTTTTCTCTCCTCTTAAAAATCTTTCCTCTTCGCTCTATCCTCTTTGCTCTTTAATTCGCTGTACCGTCTCGCTGATCTTGCGGTACAACTCATTGAGGTCGAGGCCCTTGATTCGGCGATTCTCGACCACGACACGGCCATCGACCACCACCGTTTCGACATCCGAAGCCTTGCCGCAATAGACCAGGTCGGCCACCAGGTCGTGGATCGGCTGCAGGTGGGGCTTTTCGAGATCGACCACAATCAGGTCGGCCAGGGCACCCTCGCGGATTACACCCAGCTCCCCCTCGTGGCCCATGGCGCGCGCACCATTCGCAGTGGCCATCTTCAGCACCTCGTAGGCTGGCAGCGACAGGGGATTCATCGTCGAGACCTTCTGCATGAAGGCAGCCGAGCGCATCTCCTCCCACAGATCGAGGTCGTTGTTCGACGACGAGCCATCCGTAGCCAGCGTGACGCACACCCCGGCATCGACCATCTTCGTCACGGGGGCTACCCCACTCGAAATCTTCATGTTGCTCTGCGCGTTGTGAGCCACCGTAACGCCACGCTCACGCAGGAGCGCGATCTCCTCCTCATCGACCCAGACACAGTGCGCCAGGACGGTACGCTCATCCAACAAGCCGAGGCGATCGAGCAGGCGCACGGGGGTCGTGCCATAGCGCTCGGCCACCTGCTTCAGCTCGTCCTGCGTCTCGGCGGCATGCACCATATAATCCAGGCCATGCTCCTCGGCGAAGCGTTTTCCGCGCTTGAGGTTCTCATCCGAGACCGTATAGGGGGCATGCGGAGCTACCGAGATACGGATGCGCTCCTTACCTGCGGCTGCCTTCACGGCTCGCTCGGCCGAAGATAACGTCTTGTCGATCGTGGCATCGAAGTAGCTGCACCCCAAGACGGCGCGCATCCCCATCCGATTGACCACCTCCACACAATGGTCCTCCTCGAAGTACATATCGACAAACGAGGTGATGCCTCCCAGGAGCATCTCGGTCATGCCGAGGGTCATGCCGAGGGCGATATCCTCCTTCGTCTGCTTCGCCTCGAAGGGCCAGATATGGTCATTGAGCCAGGCCATCAGGGGGATATCGTCGGCCTGGTTGCGTTGCAGGGTCATCGCGGCGTGGCAGTGGGTGTTGATCAGGCCGGGCAGCAGCGCCTTACCCGTGCAGTCGATCACACGGCAATCGGAATGCTCGGCCAAAAAGCGCGACACGGCATCGGCCTCCTCCGTAAGGAGCACGATGCGCTGCCCCACCACACCTACCGAGGCGCGGAAAGACTCCCGCTCCCCCGCTTGGGCCGTCATCGGGACAACCCGGGCATCTTTGAGTAACAGGCTCTCCATGGCATTACCTCTTAATCTTGACCTTGTCGTTTTTCACCTTCACACGCTCCTCCTCCAGGGAGTTGCCCTGCACGGTGAAGATCACACGGCCGCCCTCGGCATTCGAGTAGATCTGCACCACCTTGCTAAAAGTGCCCGGCTCGCTCTTCTGCGGCTCATAGACGATGCGGATCACCCCCTCGCCACCCGGTGCCACGGGACGGCGCTGGAAGTGGGCCTTGAGGCACGAACAGGAGGTCACGACACGCGTCAGCACCAACGGGGCCGTACCCTCGTTCGTGAAGTGCAGTTCGTAGCTGAGATCGCCACCGCGACGGGGCGCATCGCCAAAGTTGTGTTGCGTTGCGTGAAGCCGAATCACGGCACCGGCGGTCTGGTCGCCGGCCACGGCCTCCTGCCCCACACCGAGGAGGAGGTTCACTAGCATCAGGGTTAATAGCTTCTTCATTTTCATCTTATTCCATGCGGAAAACATAGGTTATCGTACCACCTTGAAGGGCAGCACGGCTCTCCGTAAAGCGCGCCTTCTTGGCTGCTGCGATGGCCGCCTCGACCAGCTGGCTGTCGCTCGTGGTCGAGCCTTTGGGTTCAAACGTAGCTCCCGTGACCCGACCCGCGCTATTGACCGTCACGCGAATCAGCACCTTACCACTCTTCGAGCCCGGGTAGCTCGGCTTCGGCAGGTTACCCATAAGGCCACGCCCCTGCAGCCCCTTATCGAGCTGATCCAGGCCGTCGGGGTTGAGTCCGGGACCCGTACCCGAAGCCTTATCCTCCCCCTCGGGGGCATGCGGATTGCCCGCATTTTCGGGTTCATCGGGGCCTCCCTGGTTCATCTTAAAGAGCGCCTTGGGGTTGGGTGTGCGGGTCACCTCGTCCTTGCCCTCCACCTGCGCGGTCTGCTCCGTGGGGGCTGCCTTTTCATGCACACGCGGCTCGGGTGAGGGGCGCACGGGGGTCGGCGGAGTCACCTTGACGGGGGGATCGTACAACTCGATCTCGATCTCATCCCCCACCTTCTCCTCGATGCGCCTGAAATCGAACGACACGAAGGCAAACGACACCCCGATTACCCCTGCATATAGGAGGGTAATCACCACCGCCCAAAGGCGGGGCTTGCGGTCGTTCGGGTCGTAGTATTGCATCGTGTTTGGTTTTTCGGGTTACTCGGGTTGGGTGGCCGCGTGGAGCTTGTAGCCGTTACGCTTCGCCACATTCATCACGCGGATAATCTCGTCCCACACCACCGTCTTATCGGCATGCAGCGAGACGGTAGCCTCCTCCGTACCGGCGAGGCGCTCCTGCAGGGCGCGCTCCACACCCTCGATCGAACCCACCTCCTGCAGCTCGACATAGTAGCGGTACTGACCGCGACCGGCATCCTGAATCGAGACGGTGGTCATCGCCTTGTCCTTGAGCTGGTTCGAGCTCTTGGGCAGCATCAGCTTCAGGGCGTTGGGGTTGATGAGCGTCGTCGCAATCAGCAGGAACAACAGCAGGAGGAACATCAGGTCGGTCATCGAGGATGACGAGAAGTTCTTATCGACCTTCGATCCATGTTTGATAGCCATACGCGCCTACTTTACGGGTTGGTTCAAAATATCCATGAAGGCGATCGAGTTGGCCTCCATCTGGAACACCAGCTTCTCGATGCGGGCCACGAGGTAGTTGTAGCCAAAGTAGGCCGGAATACCCACGATAAGACCCATGACGGTCGTCACCATGGCCACATACATACCGCTCGAGAGCAGAGCCAGATCGACCGTACCACCGGCTGCCGACATATCCATAAAGGTCTGCACCATACCGAGTACCGTACCCAGGAAACCGATCATCGGCGCACCACCGGCAATCGTGGCGAGAAACGGAAGGCCGTTCTCGAGTTTCGACACCTCCAGGTTGGCCACATTCTCAATCGCGGTCTGCACATCCGACATCGGACGGCCGATGCGCTCGATACCCTTCTCGATCATGCGGGCAATCGGCGTGTCGGTCTTACGGCAGAGGTTCACGGCTACGCCGATCTTACCCTCCGAAATGTAGTCGCGGATGCGGTTCATGAAGTTGATATCCAGGACCGAAGCCTTGCGAATCTGCATGTAACGCTCCACGAAGATGAAGATCGTCACACCGCCCAGCGCCAAGAGCGGCCACATCAGCCAACCACCCTTGGTGAACAACTCCCACAGACCCATGCGGGTCCCCTCATTCATGGCCACCGCCTCGGCAGCCTGCAAAAAATGGATCATAGTTTTCTTTGTTTTTTATTTGTTTGTTTATTCGTCTATCGCGTTTGTTTCATTTGTTTCGTCCGCCTCCGCAGCTTGCAGCTCGGCAGCCCGTCGGGCAGCCTCCTCGGCCTCACGGCGCGCCTTGCGCTTCTTGCTCGTAAAGCGCTCCTTGATGCGGCGGATCAGGTCGCGGAAATTATTGAAATCCTCCTTGTAGTAGATGCCCACACCCGTCTCCTGCAGACCCTGGTTCTCGTCGAAGCGGTCGATCGTCTGCGTAAAGGCCTTCAGCTTGAGTGCTCCGGCGCGGTCGATGTTGTAGGTTACATAGGCCTCGCCCATGAAGTTCGACATCGAGCCGTTCACAGCCTGCTTGCTATCGATCAGGTAGTTACCCTCCACCTCGACAAAGAGGCGGTTGTTGATCAGGCTCTTCGAAAGGCCGAAATCGACCTCATCGCTCGCCACCTCCGACTTCGGACGATAGCGGATCACGAGGTTGTAATCATCGGCCGAGAGCAGACGGCTCAGCTGGTTGGCCAGCAGCTCCAGACCCGTAGCCGCCGAGGCCGAAGCACCGAGGTTCGATCCCGTCGAGGAGTTGTTCTCGGCCATGAAATTATTGAAGACCAAGAGGTAGAGGAACTGCATATCGACCGACTCGGGGGTGGCCAACGCCGTGGCGATGACCGACTGCGTCTCGGGGTCGGCCTCCGGCACATGAACCGCAAACGAAATATCGGGATTCGTCAGGCGATCGCCGATATGGATGCGGCACTCGACAGGCACCGAGTGGTCCACCGAGAGGTTATCGGCCGTACCCTGCAACAAGGGTTGCAGCGAGGTCTTGAGCTTATAGAGGGCATCGATATTGAGGCGTGCATCGACCGGATCGCCCGTCCACTGGATCAGCGAGCCGCTCTCGATGACAAACTTCTTTGATATCAGGTTTTCGAGCGAGAAGTTATAGCTTCCCTCCTGGATCGTGTAGTCGCCATACATCTCGAAGGTGTTGGTTGAGGGGACAACCTCCATATTCAGGCGACCCTCGCCGCGCGCCTTGATCGGGCTGCCCGAGACGAGCATTTCGACCTCCACATTGGGCTGCACATCCATATCGAGGTTGATGCGCATCTGGCTCGAGGTGGCGTTCTTCTTGCGGTAGCGCTGTTCGAACTGACGACGACGCTCGGCCACGGGATCGCTCTTATCCACCGGATCGGGCTGCAGGAAGGTCACAAACTCGGCATGCGAGATATTGCCCTTGTCCGAGAGGGGCATGAAGAAGGTCGAGTGATCCTCGGTCACGGCCGTAATATCCATCTCCACCGCCCCCTTATTGCCTGCAATGCGGGCATCGCCCGAGGCGTAGAGCTTGCCGTAGAAGAGGTTGTTATCCTCGGCCGTGGTGTTGAGTACCAACATTCGCTCAGGGCGCAGTCGCACCGTATAGCGGATATTCTGCAGGTGCTCCATATTGAGGTCGATGGCAAACGTACCACGATTGCCGTCGGGGTCGATTATCTCCACATTTTGGGCGCGGAAGTGGTTGTCGAGCACCCGTACACGCGCCTTGGGCATGCGATACGTTACCTGCGTAAAGTCCACCTTCGTACTTAGATCGCTCACATCGATCACACCCGAAAGGTCGGCCTTGCGCCCCTCGCCTTGCAGCACAACATCGGCCACACCGACACCGCGCGTACCCGACACAACCCCCTCCAGGATCGGATCCAGCAGCCCCATATTGAGGCTGTCGGCCGTCAGGCGGGCGTAGTAACGCTTGCGATCGGGGACATAGTAACCGCGCAACAGCGTATCGCGCTTCTGCTCGTCGAGGATGTAGGCACCGGCCCGATTGCGGGCGAAGTCCCAGCCCGAGCGAATCCGCATCGGGGGTGCGATCAACTCGTTGGCCGTGAGGCTATCGACCCTGATATCGGCCGTCAGCATCGCCTTACCCAGCGCAGCGGTCATCGTCGCCAAGCCGTTCGTGCGGGCATCGACCTGGTAGCCTAGCTTTTCGGCAAACTGCATGAAGGGGGCGATGTGGAAGTTTACCAGGCGCATCTGCAACGAATCCTCCGCACTACGCGAAGCGATGCCGCCCAGCATCAGGAGCTGCTCCTCGTTCTGCATCACGAAGCGCCCCACATCGATCGATGCGGTGTCGATCAACATGCGGGTCGAGATCAGGTTCCAGGTCGAGCCGCGACTCGTCAGGTGCGAGGGGCGGATCTGGAGGTTGATCCTTCGGCCGTTCGGGCCCTCCTCCTCGGCCACCGAAGCCTCTACGCCGATGCGCGCCGAGGAGAGGGTGGTCGTATCGTTGAATCCGCCCGTGAGCTGCACACGGCCCGCCTTGGCACCTCCCGAGAGGGAGAGTTGCGGCAGACGGATCACACCCAGGTAGAGGTGATCGGCCGAGGCGTACATCTTCAGCGAGTCGTTGTTATTCGAGGCGTTGATATGCAGGTTCGTAGCCAGCAGGTTGTTGCGTTCGATGTAGTCCGACCCCACCTGCAACGAGAGGTGGTCGCTTGCCGGATTGAACATCAGGCGCAACGAAGAGCCATCGGCCACCTGAAGACCCTCCGAAATGGCATTGGCCACGGGGGTAAAGCGGCGAATCTTCACATCGAGCATCGAGAAGTCGTTCGGGGCGGCCTGGCGTTGTTCGCGCATCGTGCGGCTTACGCGTTGCTTACCCAGCAGGGGCAGGTAGCGCCATGCCGCGCTCTGCAGGTAATCGAAGACCTGGCGATAACCCGTCTTCGAGCGGAAGGTGGCATCCACAAAGTCGGAGCGCAGCTCGACATGTTTGTTATCGGCCGTATTCTCGCCTCGCAACACCACATTACGCGCCGTCACCAGGCTGTCGTTGTAGCGGTAGCGGACATTCGAGAGGGTCAAAAAGCCGTTCAAATCATCCAGCGAACGACCTCCCGCCTTGGCCGTCAGGCGTGCCGAAAGCTCCGAGATTGAATCGCGCCGGTTGAAATGGAGCTTTGCAAGATCGACCCGATCCAGGTCGGCCGTAAAGTCGTAGCGCGGAATCGAGTCGCCCCAATCCAGGAAGCCGTTTACCTTGACATCGAGGTTGGGATCATCGGCCACCACGCGGCCACTGAACTGGTTGCGGCGCAGTCGTCCCATAAGGCGCACCGAGTCGTATTGGTAGCGATTAAAGCCCACCTCGCTCAAATCGACCCCGACACGGGCATCCAACCCCGCACGCCCCACCACGCCGCGCAGTTCGGCCTTCAGGTCGGTCGTACCGAGCAGAGGCTCCTTGCCGATCAACCGTCCCACGGCAAACTGATCGGTCGTGAGCAGTGCATAGAGGTTCTTGAGCGAGCGATCCGCCTCCGAAGGTTTCATTTCGGCCTTACCGTGCACGAGACCGAGTGCCGTCTGCAGGGCCAGCTGCGTATCGAAGAGCGAGAAGGTGCCGTTGAAACGTGCCGAGCCGCTCATCGCCCCCATACGACCAAGCATCGTCTTAAGCGAGGGGGTGAACTCCAAATCGGCAATGTTGTGCGCCAGGAGCATCGCCTCGTCGGCCGTGGTCTGCAGGCGGGAGAGCTGAATATCGAAGCGCGAACGCTTCACCTCGGGGATGCCCTTCACGCGGCCACTACCCTGAAGCAGCGTCCGATCCCCGGCACACAGGCGGTGAATCTCCGCCTCGAAGTCATCGACCGTACCGCGGAATGTGGCATCGATCTCCGAGAAGGTGGTCTGCCAGCGCTGCATGCGCGGTGCGAAGTAGGCAATGTCGTCGGTCGAGAGCCTTCCCTCGGGGATCTCGACATCCATTTCGACCTCCGAGATGTAGTACTTGTAATCCTCCCACGAGGAGCCGACCAGCGCCAGCGAGGAGATTCGCAAATCGCTCTCGTTGGTCTTCAAGCGGGCATTCTCGAAGCCCAGGCAGCCGTTCGTGAGGTAGAAATTTCCGGTCAGCTCCTTCATCTCGAAGCCGCTCTGCTCCCAAAAACTCATCTTCTCGATATCGGCCACAATCACCTGGCCGTCAATCTCGAAGTGGTTGAGCGTAGCGCCGAGATCGTGCACGCGCATATTGCCGTAATCGACTCCGAATTCGGGGTTGCGGTGCTCCTGCTGCTCGATCACCAACTCCATACCGCGGATCGAGGCATCGTCAATTTCGAGGTGGAATTTACCCTTCTTCTTGCGGTTCGGATCGGAGAAGCTGTTCACCACCTGCTTGATGTTCATCTCGCCCGAGGGGGTCTCGCGCAGATAAAGCTTTGCCCCGTCGAGGTGGCCGTGCGTGAAGCGCAGACCCGCCTCCGAGAGACCGAGGCGCGGCACAAAGGCCTTCAGGTGGCTGACATAGAAGAGCGTATCCTGCTCATAATCCTCGACATAAAAATCGTCGATATGGATGCGGCCCGCCGCGCCGATGTCGATATGACCGATCGAAACCTCGGTCTGCAGTTTGCGCGACACGAACCCCGCCAGGCGATCCACAGCGAAGTTCTGCACGGCCGGAATAGCCAGCAGCGCAGAGAGCAGCAGGGGCAAAAAGAGCAATCCGAGGATTACCCAGAGAAAAATTTTGCCCGTTTTTCGCAATATTTTTATACCTTTGTGCTGCAACGCTGCGATGCTTTATAGGGTTATTATATAACTTTAGCTTACTAGTAACTTGCAAAGATAACTTTTTTTCGGCAAAAGGCGTGCATTTCTGCGCCACATTTTACCGAAGATTTACCAATAAAACGACCGATGACACCGATTCCGTCTTTTATCTACAAGAAAAAGAACCAAATCACGATGGTTCTCTTCGTGCCGCTCTTCGCGCTGTTGTTTATTTTGATCTACAAACCGCTCGATTTCGACACGCTGGACGAAAAGCTGCTGCCGTGGCTCAACATCGACTACGACCTAAAGATCACCCTGCTTTCGATCGTCATCGTCTTGATCGGTATGGCCGTGGCGGCCATCAGTCGCCTGATTATGACCTCCTATGCCCGTTCGCACGCCCTCTCCTATGTCAAATACATCAGCTGGGTGGCCTTGGAGATTATCATCATGGTGCTGATCTACACCATCGCCACCTACTTCCTGAGCGACCTCTCGGGCGTTGGCGACCTGACGACCATCTTCCAGAACACGCTCATCAAGTCGATCCTTATCTTGCTGATTCCCTATGTGATGAGCTACATTTACTTCATCTGGCAGGAGCGTGTCGGCGAGCTCAAGGCGATCCGCAAGCGCCTCGAGGAGGATGACAACGCCCTGCAGAAGGCCTACCTGCAGATTTACGACGAGAAGGGCAAGATGCAGCTCTCGATCCACCGCCAAAACTTAGCCGTCATCGAGTCGGCCGACAACTACGTCTGCGTGTGGTACAAAAACGGCGACACGCCCCGCAAGATGATGATCCGCACCACCCTCAAGCAGCTCTCCGAGCAGCTTTCGGGCACGCATGTCCTGCGTTGCCACCGCTCCTACATGGTCAATTTGGACCACGTCCGCGTGCTGCGCCGCGAGAAGGAGGGCATCTTTGCCGAGCTTGGCCTGGAGGGCGTGCCCGACATTCCGATCTCGAAGACCTACGCCGAGAGCATCACGCGCTGGCTCGTCTCGGAGGAACGATAAAAAATTCAAAATTAAAAATTAAGCGTCGGGAAGGCGGTGGAAGGTTGGCGGGCTTTGGACTGAGGCAACTGAGGCCACTGAGCCCACTGGGGCCACTGGGGTCACTAAAAAAAGTCATCCTGAACTCTGAAAGCGAAGGATCTCTACTGCGACAAATTGTCCGGGTGGAGATCCTTCGGTCGCTTCACTCCCTCCGGATGGCGATTGCATTTCGGTCGGTTCATTCTCGGCAGATTAAGTGGGGCCAATCGACCCGGTCGGTTCCGTCGGTTCTCATCCTCCAAAATCCGAATTTTCAACCCAACGAATCGGAAATTTAGAACAGCTATTTCACCCCTCACACGCGGCGAATTTCCAAAATTTCGCCCCATAATTTTATTTTTCGCCCCTAAAAATCCTGTTTTCGTCCTCATTTTGTCCAATTTGCCACTTTTATTTGTCTATTTGGGATTAAATGTCCATCTTTGCGACCGAATTGACCCGCAAAGGCGGAAATTCACCTTTAATAAAAAAAGGAAATTATCGGTCGCGCCCCATCGGGGTTCGACAAAGTTGTTAACTTAAACTTTACAAGATGAAAAAAATCTTTACGCTGATTCTGTCGCTTGCTACCGTTTCGACGGTATTGGCAGGTGGCCCGATGACCAACTCGAACCAGAGTGCAGCTTTCCTGCGCAGCATCGCTCGCGGTACGACCCTCGACACCGACGCTGTGTATAACAACCCCGCCGGTACGGCCTTCATGGCTGACGGCTGGCACCTCGGTATCAACAACCAGATGGCCAAGCAGACCCGCACGATCAATTCGACCTTCGCCCCCTTCGCTATGGGCGCAGGCAACAACGGCCAGGCAAGCAAGGAGTTCAAGGGTGAGGTATTCTCGCCGCTGATTCCCTCGGTACACCTGACGTGGAAGAAGAACCGTTGGGCCGTGATGCTCGGCATGGGCGTAAACGGTGGCGGTGGTTCGCTGGAGTTCGATAACGGCCTCGGCTCGTTCGAGCGTCAGTTCTCGGTACTGCCCATGGGCGTATCGAATCTGGGTCAGGCATTCGGTCTCTCGGCTAACCAGTACGCGATGGATATGTACCTGAAGGGCTCGTCGCAGACGCTCGCCTTCAACGCCGGTGTTGCTTTCCGCATCACGGATTGGTTGTCGGCTGCCGCCATGGTACGCTACAGCACCACCTCGAACGCTTACGAGGGCTACATGAAGAATATTCAGATCAACCCCACCTGCGCTGCGCTGGGTCTGAACGGTGCCATGATGTCGGCTCCCCAGTTCTTCCAGGCTGTAGGCGCTCAGCTGGGCGCTGTGAATCCCGAGTTGGCTGCCGCTGCCGGTCAGTACGCCGCCCTGACGTCGGATCACATCCTCGATGTGGAGCAGACGGGTACGTCGATCAGCCCCGTGCTGGCTCTCTACTTCCAGAAGGGCAAGTGGGCTGCTTCGGCCAAGTATGAGTTCAAGATGGCTACCGAGCTGGAGATCAAGTCGGCCGAGGTTTCGGCCAAGGATCCCGTAATCAACGGCATCTTCGCCGACGGCTCGAAGGTAAAGGCTGAAACGCCCGCCCTGCTGGCTATCGCTGCCAGCCGCGAGTGCGGTCCGGTGAAGATCACGGCCGAGTGGCACTACTACTTCGACAAGGATGCCGAGAACTCGTTCTCGAGCTGCATCGAGGGCAACACGCAGGAGTATCTCGTAGGTGCCGAGTGGCAGATCTCGAAGAAGTGGCTCGTAAGCTGCGGTGTTCAGCGCACGCAGCTCGACATGAACGAGAACGCCTACTCGGATATGAACTTCTCGACCTCGTCGTGGTCGACGGGTATCGGTGCCGCCTACCAGGTTTGCGACCTCGTACGCATCAACGTAGGCGTGATGCCGACCTTCTACGAGGAGGTAACGAGCGTAGGTCAGGATTCGAACGGTATCAACTTTACCGACCTCTACGATCGTACCTCGACGGCTTGGGGTATCGGTCTGGACTTCAAGTTCTAATCCGAATTTGACCACAAAAGCAAACGGTGCTTGGCAACAATCGGATGTCAAGCACCGTTTTTGTATCTGAACACACAATTCCAATTATAAGTTACGATGAAAATCAAAGGCAAAGTTGTTTTGATCACGGGTGGCGCATCGGGCATCGGCCGCATCATGGGTCGTCGCTCGCTCGAGAAGGGGGCCGAGGCGCTCCTCATCTGGGACATCAACCCCCAAAGCATCGCCACCACCTGCCAGGAGTTTGCCCCGTTGGGCAAGGTGCACGGGGCAATGGTCGATGTTTCGGACCTCGACTCGATCAAAAAGGGGTACGAGGAGGCCAAGGCGCTGTTCGGCCGTGTCGATCTGTTGATCAACTGCGCCGGCATCGTTACCGGCAACCAATACTTCGACGGGCTGACCGCGGCCGAGATTCGTCGCACGATGGAGATCAACGCCCTTGCACCGATGAATATCGCCCTGGAGATCCTGCCCGACATGCTTGCGCGCGACGAGGGCCACATCTGCAACATCGCCTCGGCTGCCGGACTGCTGGCCAACCCCCGCATGTCGGCCTATGCCGCCTCGAAGTGGGCCGTAATCGGCTGGTCGGACTCGCTGCGCGTGGAACTCAAGGAGCGTAAGAGCAACGTGCACGTCACAACGATTGCCCCCTACTACATCAATACGGGCATGTTCGACGGTGTGCAGTCGCGCTGGTTTATGCCGATTCTCGACCCCGAGAACACCTCGCGCAAGATTCTCCGCTCGATCGAGCGCAACCGGACCTTCAACGGCATTCCGTGGGGATTCCACATCGTGCGCTTCCTGCAAGGTATCTTCCCCACTCCCGTATTCGATTTCATGTTCGGTAAGCTCTTTGGCGTTTACCACACGATGGACCACTTCACGGGTCGTAAAAAATAATCCGCATGGCACTACAAAACACACCGCACGCCACAATCCTGCACCTTATCGAGGAGCAGCGCGCCTACTTCCGCTCGGGCGCTACGCGCTCCTGCGACTTCCGCCGAGAACAGCTCCGCCGCCTTGCCGAGGGGCTTAAAAAGTGGGAGCAGCCGCTCACCGAAGCGCTGTGGCAGGATCTGCACAAATCCTACGAGGAGGCCTACATGACCGAGTTGAGCATCGTACGGGGCGAGATCAAGAACCACCTGAAGCACCTCAAGGGGTGGATGCGCCCCCGCCGTGTCTGCTCGCCGCTCAAGATGTTCCCCTCGCAGAGCCGCATCATCACCGAGCCGCTGGGCGGAGCGCTGATCATCGCCCCCTGGAACTACCCCGTGCAGCTGCTGCTCAACCCGCTGGTGGGTGCTATCTCGGCCGGATGCACGGCGATTCTCAAGCCCTCGCCCTATGTGCCGAATGTATCGCGCGTGCTGGGCGAGATGATCCGCGACACCTTCGAGGAGCGCTATGTAGCCCTCGTGCAGGGCAACCGCGAGGTAAACGGTCAACTCCTGGCCGAGCGTTTCGACCACATCTTCTTCACCGGAAGTCCCGGCCTGGGGCGCAAGGTGATGGAGGCCGCCTCGAAGTACCTCACCCCCGTCACGTTAGAGCTGGGTGGCAAGAGCCCCTGCATCGTGGATCGGGATGCCGACCTGAAGGTGGCAGCCAAGCGCATCGCCTGGGGCAAGACCCTCAACGCGGGTCAAACCTGCATCGCGCCCGACTACCTGATGGTGCACGAGGCGGTACGCGAGGAGCTGCTCGGCGAACTTAAGCAGGCTCTCCGCACCCTGCATGGCGACGATGCACAGCAGAGTCGCCACTTCGTCCGCATCGTAAATGAGCGCGCCTTTGACCGCCTGACGGGCTACCTGAAGGAGGGCAAGGTTCTTTATGGCGGTCGCACCGATCGTGCGGAGCGCTACATCGAGCCGACCCTGCTGGAGGACACAAAGCCGACCGACAGCGTGATGCAGGAGGAGATTTTCGGCCCCATTCTGCCCGTTATCCCCTTCCGCGACATCGAGGAGGCGATCGCCTTCATCACCGAGCGCGAGAAGCCGTTGGCGCTCTATTTCTTCGGCAAGAAGCACCGGCGGGAGGTGCTACGACGCACCTCGTCGGGTGGGGCGTGTCTGAACGATACGATCATGCACATCGCCAACGAGCGCATCCCCTTCGGGGGTGTCGGGCAGTCGGGCATGGGTTGCTACCACGGCTACGACTCCTACCTCTGCTTCTCGCATCGCCGCTCGGTGGTCGAGACGACCACCCTCCTGGATCTGCCGTTGCGCTACATGCCCTACACGCTTTTTCGGTGGATAAAAGGGCTGTTATAAGGCATAAGAAAAGAAAAATGAGTTCGACCGCGTATCGAACTCATTTTTTTTGGTAACTTTGTGCCATGAACAATACCATCACCATCTTAGGCATCGAATCCTCGTGCGACGATACGTCGGCAGCCGTCCTGCGTGACAACGTGCTGCTCTCGAACGTCATCGCCTCGCAGGCGGTGCATATCAAGTATGGCGGCGTGATTCCGGAGCTGGCCTCGCGCGCCCATCAGCAGAACATCATCCCCGTAGTGGATACCGCCCTGAAAGAGGCCGGCGTGAAACTCGAAGAGATCGACGCCATCGCCTTCACGCGCGGCCCGGGTCTGGTGGGTTCGCTCCTGGTGGGTGTCTCGTTTGCCAAGGGGCTCTCGATCGCGCAGAATATCCCTTTGGTGGAGGTCAATCACCTGCAGGGGCACATCCTCTCGCACCTGATCGACCTGCCGGAGCGCGAACTTCCCCACCCCCGATTCCCCTTCCTCTGCCTGCTGGTGAGCGGTGGTCACACGCAGATCGTGCGTGTCGATTCGCCGACCGAGATGGAGATTTTGGGCACGACGATCGACGATGCGGCGGGTGAGGCGTTCGACAAGTGCGCCAAGGTGATGGGACTCCCCTACCCGGGCGGTCCGGTCATCGACCGCCTGGCCAAGGAGGGCAACCCCAAGGCCTTCCACTTTGCACGCCCCCATGTCGATGGGTTCAACTACTCCTTCTCGGGCCTCAAGACCTCGTTCCTCTACACGCTGCGCGATGCCGTGAAGGAGAACCCCAACTTCATCGAGGAGCACAAAGCCGACCTCTGCGCCTCGCTGCAGGCGACCATCATCGAGATTCTCATCAAGCAGCTCGTGCGCGTATCGAAGGAGACGGGTATCCGCGACATCGCCATTGCAGGTGGCGTGTCGGCCAACTCGGGGCTGCGCGACGGCATCACGGCCGAGGGCAAAAAGCGCGGTTGGAGAACCTTCCTGCCCGAATTTAAGTTCACGACCGACAATGCGGCCATGATCGCCATGGCAGGCTACCACCGCTACCAGAAGGGCGAATTTGCCCCGCTCGACATCGCCCCCGTGGCGCGATTGGAAGAGCTGTTGTAAAGTTGAAAGTTGAGAGTTGAAAGTTGAAAGTTAATTTGTCTTGCTTTCAGCCGCACAACAAAATAATTGGGAGATAGCTTAAACGGTGGCTATCTCCCATTTTGTTGTGCTAACTAATTTTCAACTCTCAACTTTTAACTTTCAACTCTCAACTTTCAACTTACAAAAACCGGTAATGATGCCAAAAGCGGCGCTTGGATAAAAATGTAAGTGGCTGTTTATTTGCAAATTACAGCGATATTTTAGAGATTAGTAGAAACCGGTTTCTACTAATCTCTATTTTTTATGGTAAAAAAGCGCAAAATTCGTTGT
>JAGAMA010000030.1 GCA_017624955.1 Alistipes sp. | reverse complement strand
TTTCAACTTTCAACTTTCAACTTTCAACTATCCACTCTAATCCTCCTCTTCCAGCTCGAAGATCTCCTCGACCGCTTTTTGGAAGGTGTGGGCGATCTTGAGGGCCAGGACCGTCGAGGGGATGAACTTTCCGGCCTCGATGGCGTTGATCGTCTGGCGACTTACGCCACACTTTTCGGCCAGCTCCTGCTGCGTGATGCGCTTCTCGGCGCGCTCCACGCGGATTCTATTCTTCATCCTCGACCTCCTTTCTTGTGCGCCACAACATCACGCGATAGGCCCCCACGAAGATAATCGGGTAGGTGACAAGGTTGTAGACCATGATGTTGAGGAAATCGAGGCTGTTGAACGCGAAGGTCGCCACGATGATAAAGGCGGCCTGGATGTAGAGTGCCACCAGCAGGGCATTGAGACGGATGCGGCTGATCATCTCGTCCTCGATCTTCTCGCGTGAGCAGGCAACGAAGATCACGCCGAGCCACATCCACAACACCAGGTGGTTGTTGATGAGCGGTTTGTCGGAGAGTTGCAATGCTTGCAACCACTCGACATTTTGGTAGTTGAACCCAATCGCTGCGGCCCAGATGCCCACAGGCACGGCAATCGCCAACAGCAGCCATCCGACCCACTTGAAGCCGTAAGGCAATAACCATTCTTTTTGCATACGAATAACGTGTTTAAGGTTTTGTGCAAACCGTCGGACGTGGCCACTTGTCCCGTTTGCTGTTGCAAATGTAAAGCAAACTTTACAAAATAGCAAATAAAATTGACAAAAAGTTTATCGTGGCTTGTGAATGGGACAAAATAAAAATCCAGCATTACTGCTGGATTTTTACCAATTGTTCGCGGTAGGCATTTAGGATTCTCGACTTGGAGATAAAGCCTAAGTAATGGTTATCGCGGTCCACCACGGGGAGCATCCAGGTTCGGTTATCCTCGAATTTGGGGAGGATCGACTGGATCGTCTCATGGCGCAGGATGCGGTCGGGCGGTTGGATCATGTAGGTCATCACCGAGTTGCCGTACTTCTCGCGCTTGAACATATCCTTTCTAAGGTCATCGAGCTGCACGACACCCAGCAGGCGGCCGAAGTCGTCGATCACGGGGAAGATGTTGCGGCGTGCCGAGGAGATGATCGTAATCAGGTCGCCCAGGGTCATGTGCGAGCGGATGCGGATGAAGTCGGTCTCCATCAGCTCGTCGAGCTTCAGGAAGACGAAGACCGATTGATCCTTGTCGTGGGTCAATAGCTCGCCCTTTTGGCGCAGTTGCTTCGTGTAGATCGAGTCGGGGTCGAGGTAGTAATTCACGGCAAACGAGATGCAGGCCGTGATCATCAGCGGGATGAAGAGGCCGTAGCCGTTCGAGAGCTCTGCGATGAGGAAGATCGACGTGAGGGGTGCATTCATCACACCTGCCATCA
The DNA here is from genome assembly GCA_017624955.1 of Alistipes sp. Classification (GTDB taxonomy): domain Bacteria; phylum Bacteroidota; class Bacteroidia; order Bacteroidales; family Rikenellaceae; genus Alistipes. The sequence continues at coordinate 10,878 of JAGAMA010000030.1, read as the reverse complement.
CGCCCGCCATGCCGACCAGCGTAAACGAGGCAATCGGCACCTGCCAATCGAACAGCGCGTTGCAGATCAGAGCCAGGGCGGCACCCGTGAAGGCACCTACGAAGAGCGACGGGGCAAACGTACCACCCACACCACCGGCGGCATTGGTCGTAGCCATGGCGATCACCTTGAAGAACATCGTGGCCACCACGAAGAGGATGATTACCCACTCGATGTGCGAGAAGCGGTAGAAGAGCGAGTTGTTGAAGAGCTGGTCCGTCCGTCCGTGCATCAACCCCACGAAGGCATCGTAACCCTCGCCATAGAGGGGCGGGAAGATGAAGATCAAAAGACCGAGGATCACACCACCGATCAGCCACTTGCGGTATTGCGTAGGTTGTTGCTTGAAGAAGGCACCCACGCGCGAATTCATCGAGGTAAGGTACCACGCCATCAATCCGCACGCCACGCCCAGCAGGATGAAGAGCGGTATCTGCCACAGCTCGAAGGCATCTTCGGGGCGGAGCGTCACGGCGATTATGGGGTCAAAACCGCGCAGGATAAAGGCGATGGTGGTGGCTGTGACGGTAGCAATCAGCAGGGGGATAATCGAGGTGGCGGTGATGTCGAGCATCAGAATCTCCAGGACGAAGATCACGCCCGTAATCGGTGCTTTGAAGATCGCCGCGAGGGCTGCACCCGCACCGCAGCAGAGCAGCAGGGTGGTGTGCTTGTAGTTGAGCCTTGCAAGCTGGGCCACGTTCGATCCGATGGCGGCACCCGTCAATACGATCGGGGCCTCGGGACCCACCGAACCACCAAATCCGATCGTCGTAGCACCTCCCACGATCGAGGTCCAGCAGTTGTGGCGCGCAATGCGCGAGTCGCGGCGCGACATGGCATAGAGCACACGCGTTACACCCTCCGAGATGTTGTCGCGGACAATGTGCCGCACGAAGAGCGTGGCGAGGATGATACCGATCACGGGGTAGATCAGGTAGAGGAATTGCGCCTTCTCGACCGAGAACCAGCGAGTCAGTCCCTGCCCGATGCCGTGCAGCAGCACCTCGAAGAGGAAGGTGCCGAGACCTGCCAATACGCCCACAATGACGGCCAACACCATCAACATTTGACGGGTTGAGAGTCTGCGTGTCAGGCGCAGGAAGTAGGCATAGATACGATCGGTCAGAACTACCTTCATGGCTTCTGAAAGAGGAAAGAGGAAAGAGCGAAGAGGAAAGAGAGTTGAAAGTTGACAGTTGAAAGTTGAAACTCCTTTAGCTAACCTTTAGCAACCTTTAGTCGCCTTTCACGCCCTTCTTACCCTTTTCCCCAATTCTTAATTTTTAATTCTTAATTCTACATTTTCTCGGCGTAAGCCTTGGCTTGGGCGGCGATCAACTCCTTATCCTCGAAGTAGTTGATGCGCATGGCGTTGCGTACATCGCGCAGCGTCTCGCCGGCCACCTCGTGGGCGCGCTTCGTACCCTTCTCGAGGATGGCATAGACCTCCTCGATGCGCTCCTCGAAGTAGCGACGGCGCTCACGAATCGGGTCGAGCAGCTCGTTGAGGATGTTGATCAGGAGCTTCTTGCACTTCACATCACCCAAACCGCCACGACGGTAGTGATCCTTCAGCGCATCGAGCGACTCATACTCGGGCAGGTACTTCTCGAAGTGCTCCGGACGGCAGAAGGCATCCAGGTAGGTGAATACGCAGTTACCCTCGACCTTCCCCGGATCCTCGATGCGGAGGTGGTCCGGGTCGGTGTACATGCCCATCACCTTCTTCTTCACCTCGGCAGCCGTGTCCGAGAGGTAGATGCAGTTACCCAGCGACTTGGACATCTTGGCCTTGCCATCCGTACCCGGGAGGCGCATGCAGGCGGCATTTTCGGGCAGCAGGATCGACGGCTCGACGAGCGTTTCGCCATAGAGCGAGTTGAACTTGTGGACGATCTCGCGCGTCTGCTCGATCATCGGCTCCTGGTCGGCACCGGCCGGAACGGTCGTGGCGCGGAAGGCCGTGATGTCGGCAGCCTGCGAAATGGGGTAGCAGAAGAATCCGACGGGAAGACCCTGCTTCTGGGTCGTGTCACCCGCCTCGGCCTGCTCCGAGAAGCCGCGCATCACCATCTCGGCCTTCACGGTCGGGTTGCGCTGCAGGCGCTGCACCGTCACGAGGTTCATGTAGTAGAAGCACAACTCGCACAGCTCGGCAATCTCGCTCTGGATGAAGATCGACACCTTCTCGGGATCAAGACCCGCCGAGAGGTAGTCGAGTGCTACCTCGATGATGTTCTGGCGCACCTTCTCGGGGTTGTCCCAGTTGTCGGTCAGGGCCTGTGCATCGGCAATCATGATGAAGATTTCGTCGAACGAGCCCGAGTTCTGCAGCTCGACACGACGGCGCAGCGAGCCTACATAGTGGCCCAGGTGGAGACGACCCGTGGGACGGTCGCCCGTAAGGATGATTTTCTTGTTAGCCATATTGTTGTTTTCTATTTTTTTGTTCGTTGCAGGTACAATTTCTTGCGAAAATACGAAAATTCTCTCGGCTATGAAAAAATTGTTTGTGGGTATAGTTTTTTTTTATACCTTTGCTTTTAACTAATAGCCCGACATTATGACAATCATTCAGCTCGAATACCTCTTGGCGGTGGCCAACTGCGGCAGTTTTTCGCAGGCGGCCGAACACTGTTTTGTTACGCAACCCTCTCTCTCGATGCAGGTTAAGTCGCTCGAGGAGGAGCTGGGCGTGGTGCTTTTGGATCGCTCGAAAAAGCCCGTGGTGCCGACCGAGGCCGGCGAGGTGGTCTTGGAGCAGGTGCGCGAGACGCTGCGCTCGTTTAACTACATCCGCGAGGCGGTTCACGAGCTGAAGGGCGAGACGGCGGGTAAGTTGCGCCTGGGCGTGATCCCGACCATCGCCCCCTACCTCATGCACCGCTTTATGCCCACCTTCGTCAAGGAGTACCCGAAGGTCGAGTTGGAGATCTCGGAGATGAAGACCGCCGACATTGTCGAGGCGCTGAAGCGCGATCAGCTGGATGCTGCGCTTGTGGCCGGTGGAACGTGCGGCGAGGGTATCCAGGAACACGACCTTTTCAACGACCGTTTCTGGCTCTATGTGTCGCCCGAAAATCCCCTCTTCGAGCGTTCGAATGTGCGCATCGAAGATATTGATCTTAAAGACCTTGTAATCCTCTCGGCAGGTAACTGTATGCGTGATCAGATCATTGAACTTTGCCAGGCCAAACGCCAGATGCCCTCGCACTTCTCGTTTGAGTCCGGATCGCTCGAAACCCTGATGCGCATCGTCGATTGCACGCAGGCGCTGACGATCATCCCCGAGATGGCCATCGACTTTATTCCTGAGAATCGCCGCGACCGTGTGAAGCAGCTCGCCAAAGGGGCTACCTCGCGCAAAATTTCGGTCGCCGTGCGTCGCACCTATGTCAAGGGGTCGATCATTAAGGCGCTGAACGAGACGATCCTAAAGTGTGTAGGTCAGTAGCCGAAGCGGCCTAAAACGCGCCTAAAAAGGTGCTTTCTGCGTTACGCGCCCCCTCGAACTCCTCACATACGCCCGAGTATGCTGCGGGTTCGAGTGGTCGCAAGCCTAAAAATCTCTCTTTTTATGCGCGTTTTGCGCGTTACGGATCGCGAAATCGAATTTTTTCGATTTTTTCGATGCAGTATTTCATATCCTCGTCCGTTTAATAGGAAACACCCATAGAAATTAACGAACCTTATGAGAAAAAGTCTGTTGCTCCTCCTTCTCTTTTGTGCATCCCAACTCATGGCGCAAGAGCGTGGCTATCGAGCTTATGTGGAGTTCGGCCCAACGATGACGACCTCCGGCATGGAGAAGAATGCCTTTGGTGCGGCGCTCTATACCTCGCATGGTTATCAGTTCTGCCCCGAATTGTTTGTCGGTGGCGGTGTGGGTGCATTCGGCTTTTTGGAGCGGGATGAGGGGGAGACCGGCGGCATAGGCGGTATTCCGCTCTATATCAACCTGCAAAGCCGTTTGATGCGCGGTGTGGTCGCTCCGTTTGTGGATCTGAAAGTGGGGTATGCGCTCTTCGATTATGACGGCCTTTACTTTGCCCCGACGGTGGGCGTACAGGTGTGGCGCCGGGATCGCGCGGCGCTCCGCATTGGCTTGAATTACTCGCGTGTCGGTGTTCAGGAGAGCTACCTCAATGAGGCGGGTGGTCGCTCGACCGATCGTTGGTATCTGCAATGGTTGGGGCTGCATATCGGATTGACATTTGGAGGTAGCAGATAGCTCTTCCGAAGCTATGTTATTCAGGCGCCCGACCTACTCGGTCGGGCGCTTTTTGTCTCTGTTCAGACTTCGGGGATGGCCAACCTTTGGTTGGTCATCTCTTTTTTTTGGCTTTTTCGGGCTTTCTTTGGCTCTTTGGCTTGGCGCTTTGAGGTTTAATTTGTATTTTTGCAAGGTTATAGTGACCTACTGAAAATTATGGAGAATAAACAACAACTCATTGAGACGATCGTTGAGGCGATTTCGGATAAGAAAGGTAAGAATATTGTATCGTTGGATCTGTCGGATTTCGACGGCGCCATCTGCTCGAATTTTGTGGTCTGCAACGCCGACTCCACGACCCAAACCTCGGCCATTGCCGACTCGGTGGAGGAGAAGGTGCACGAGGTGCTGGGCGAGTGGCCCTGGCGCGTCGAGGGTAAGCAGACGGGTCTGTGGGTAGCGATGGACTATGTCGATGTGGTGGTTCACATCTTCCAGAGCGACCTGCGCGAGTTCTACAAACTCGAGGAGCTGTGGGCCGATGCGCCGATGGTTAAGTACGAATATGAGGAGTAAAGATGGCAAACAAGAAACAACCGAAAAATAACAACATCCTCCCTCAGCTGCGAATCAACATCTTTTGGATCTATGGTGTGATCTTCGCCATTATTATCCTGTGGTCGTTCTTCGGCACGTCGAACGACAAACCGATCAAGGGTAATTGGGCGATGGTCGAGCAGATGATCGCTGCGGGCGAGGTGGAGCGCATCGTGATCGAGAATCGCGAGACGGCGCGTGTCGTGCTCAAGAAGGAGGCTGCCGAGAACTACCGTAAGGGGGAGAACATGACCCTGAAGCAGCTGCCCGCCACGGGTACGCACCTCTACTTCACGATCGGCTCGGTGGATGCTTTCCGCGAGGATCTGAAGGCCGCCGAGGCGCAAAACCCCGATGCGCAGCCGATTCCGGTCGAGTACGAGAACGAGCAGCGCGATTGGATGGATATCCTGGGTTCGATTCTGCCCTGGTTGCTCATCATCGGCTTCTGGTTCTTCATCATGCGCTCGATGTCGCGCGGCATCGGTGGCGGAGGCGGTAACGGCATCATGAATGTCGGCAAGGCCCGTGCCCAGGTCTTCGACAAGGAGAATAAGAAGCCCGTGACGTTCAAGGATGTGGCCGGTCTGGAGGAGGCCAAGGTGGAGATCATGGAGATTGTCGATTTCCTGAAAAATGCCGAGAAGTACCGCGACCTGGGTGCCAAGATTCCGAAGGGTGCTCTGCTGGTCGGCCCTCCGGGAACGGGTAAAACGCTCCTGGCCAAAGCCGTAGCGGGCGAAGCCAATGTGCCGTTCCTCTCGATTTCGGGTTCGGACTTCGTGGAGATGTTCGTCGGTGTGGGTGCTTCGCGTGTGCGCGACCTCTTCGAGCAGGCCAAGCAGAAAGCCCCCTGCATCCTCTTTATCGACGAGATCGATGCGATCGGTCGTGCCCGCGGCAAGAATGCCGGATTCTCGGGCAACGACGAGCGTGAGAATACGCTGAACCAGCTCCTGACGGAGATGGACGGCTTCCAGACCAATACGGGCGTGATTGTCCTGGCGGCGACGAACCGTGCCGATATCTTGGACAAGGCCTTGATGCGTGCCGGTCGCTTCGACCGCCAGATCGAGGTGGGGCTGCCCGACATCAAGGAGCGCGAGGAGATCTTCGCCGTGCACCTGCGCCCGTTGAAGCTCGATCCTGCGCTCGACCGTTCGTTCCTGGCGCGTCAGACCCCCGGCTTCTCGGGTGCCGACATCGCCAATGTCTGCAACGAGGCGGCGCTCATTGCGGCCCGTCACGGCAAGAAGCAGATTCATAAGGAGGACTTCCTGGCCGCCATCGACCGCATCATCGGTGGCCTGGAGCGCAAAAATAAGATCATCACCGATGCCGAGAAGCGCAAGATTGCCTACCACGAGGCGGGTCACGCGACGGTAAGCTGGCTCTTGAAGCACGCCTCGCCGCTGATTAAGGTGACGATCATCCCGCGTGGCAAGGCGTTAGGTGCCGCCTGGTACCTGCCCGAGGAGCGACAGATCACGACGCGTGAGCAGCTCATGGACGAGATGGCCTCGACACTGGGCGGTCGCGTTTCGGAGCAGCTGACCTTCGGCGAGATCTCGACCGGTGCGCTGAACGACCTGGAGCGCGTGACCAAGCAGGCCTACGCCATGGTGGCCTACTACGGCATGAGCAAGAGGGTGGGTAACCTCTCCTTCTACGACTCGACGGGTCAGAGCGACATGGCCTTCACGAAGCCCTACGCCAACGAGACGGCCGAGGCGATCGACAGCGAGGCACGCGCCTTGATCGATGAGGCCTACCGCATGGCCGAAGAGGTGCTCACGGAGCACAGTGAGGGGCTGAAGGCGTTGGCCGAGCTGCTCTTGGAGCGTGAGGTAATCTTCACCGAAGATGTGGAGCGCATCCTCGGTAAGCGCCCCTCGGCACAACCGACCGAGGAGAAGGGCGAGGAGCCTACGGCGGAGGCCGAGGAGGTAATTGCCCCCGAGTCGGCCACGCAGGAGTAACGAACAAGAAACCCGATAAAGAAAAACTAACCTGATATGAACGATAAAATGAAAAATCTCGTGGTGCGCACGATTAGCGGTGTGGCGCTCTTGGTAGTGGTATTTGGCGGCATCCTGTGGTCGCAGTGGTCGCTCGGCGCACTGCTCCTGCTGATGCTCGTAGGGGGTGTGACCGAGTTGTTCAGCCTCATCGAAAAGCAAAACCTGCAACCGCAGCGCGCGCTGGGTATGATCGCCTGCGTGCTGCTCTTTGCGCTGAACTTTATGCTCGTGAGCGACGATATTCAGGTGCTCTATGGCGGTTCGAAGTATTTCGTCCCCATCTTGGCCTTCTTCGCCCTCCTCTTTCCGCTGATGTTCATCTGCGAGCTCTACCGCAAGCAGGCAAATCCCGCGGCCAACATCGCCACGACGATCCTGCCTGTTTTCTATGTGGCCCTGCCCCTCTCGCTCCTGCTCTACATGCCGATTATCGGCCGTGAAGCGTGGAATCCCTGGGTGCTGATCGGCTACATTGCCATTGTCTGGTCGAACGATGTCTTTGCCTACCTCTCGGGTATGGCCTTCGGTCGTCACCGCCTCTTCGAGCGCCTCTCGCCCAAAAAGTCGTGGGAGGGCTTCTTCGGTGGCCTGATTGGTGCGCTGGTAGGTGGCTGGGTAGTGGCCCGCCTAATGGGCGACGAGCCGCTGGCTTGGTGCGGTCTGGCCGTGGTGACGGTCGTAACGGCCGTCTTGGGCGATCTGGTGGAGTCGATGTTCAAGCGCGCGGCCGAGGTGAAGGATTCGGGTGCGCTGATCCCCGGCCATGGTGGGGTGCTCGATCGCTTCGATGCCCTCTTGCTGTCGGCTCCGTTTGTCTTCGTTTACATGATTACGATCTTCTAACCTAAACGCATATCGCTATGAAAATCAATAAGGAAGGATACAAAATCATCGCCGTTTCGGGCTTGGTGTGCCTGGCTATTTGGGGTCTCTTCTACTGGGTGCTGATGAGCCAGAGCAGCTGCACGCTGATCGTGGCTGCCACGCTCTTCCTGATCGGATTTTGGTTCTTTATCATCGCCTTCTTCCGCGAACCGCGCCGTGTGCGCATCCACGATGCCGATCTGGTCTTCTCGCCTTGTGACGGCCGCGTGGTGGTGACCGAGGTGGTGATGGAGGATGAGCATCTGAAGCAGGAGATGCTGCAGATCTCGATCTTTATGTCGGTGACCAATGTCCACATGAACTGGGTTCCCGTGGGGGGCGTGGTGGAGTACTTCAAGTACCACCCGGGGCGCTTCCTGGTGGCTTGGCATCCGAAATCTTCGACCGAGAACGAGCGCACGACCACCGTGGTTCGCATGGCTGACGGTCGCCCCGTCCTGTTCCGTCAGATTGCCGGTCTGGTGGCGCGTCGCATCGTGTCGTATATGAAGGTAGGCAGCCCCGTGGAGCAGAACTCGGTGGCCGGCTTTATTAAGTTTGGTTCGCGTGTCGATGTCCTCGTGCCGAAGGATAGCACCGTGCTGGTCGAGATCGGCGATGCCGTGGTGGGATCGCAGACCCCGATTGCCCGCCTGCACAAGACGATAGCCGAGTAATACCTCTTACCTGTTTCAAACGCAAAACCGATGAGATTCAACGGACAAACCATTTGGAAATTCCTCGCCGGAGCCGCCCTGACGGCTGTGGCTCTCTTTCTATTGTGGTACTTCTCGTCGATTGTTGTCTATATCCTTGTCTCGGCCGTGTTGGCCGTGATGGGTCGTCCGCTGGTGTGTTACCTGGAGCGTATCCGCATCAAGCAGCATAAGATGCCCCGTGCATTGGCTGCCCTTGTGACACTTGTTGTGATTTGGACGATTGCCGCCGTGGTGGGGATGTTGTTCCTGCCGCTGATCTTCGACAAGGTCTACGAGTTCTCGAACCTCGACTTTGCCGCTGTGGTGGGGTCGGTCGAGGAGCCTGTGGCGCAGCTGCAACACTACCTCTCGGACCTCTTTGCCATGCCCGTAGGGACCTTCTCGTTGCAGGAGGCGCTCATCTCGCAGCTCAAAGCGTGGATCGACCTGGAGTCGATCAACCACCTCTTCTCGTCGATCGTGGGGCTGCTGCTCTCGTCGGCGGTGGCCATCTTCTCCATTTCGTTCATCACCTTCTTCTTCCTCAAGGAGGATGGGCTCTTCTACGCCATGGTGACGGCCATCTTCCCCGAGCGCTATTCGGAGAATATCACCCGCGCATTGGACGAGGTGACCTACCTGCTCTCGCGCTACTTCCGTGGCCTTTTGACCGAGAGCCTACTCCTGATGATTGCCGTCAGCGTGACGATGACCGCCTTCGGTATGAAGTGGCAGGATGCCGCCTTTATCGGCCTGGTGATGGGTGTGATGAATGTGGTTCCCTATGCAGGTCCGCTCATTGGTGGCGTGTTGTCGCTCTTTGTGGGTGTTGTTTCGCCCATCGAGGGTCAGACGATCGGCTACACGGCAACCGTCATCGTCTGCTCGCTCCTGGCCCTGAAGTCGCTCGATGACTTTGTGCTGCAACCTACGCTCTACTCGGAGCGCGTGAAGGCCCACCCGCTGGAGGTCTTCATCGTGATTCTGGCCGCAGGCTCGGCTGCCGGTATCCTCGGCATGCTCTTGGCCATTCCGGCCTATACGGTGTTGCGTGTCTTTGCCAAGGAGTTCTTTTCCGAGTTCAGCCTGGTGCGTAAACTTACGGAGAATATCTGATGGACGGCCTGGTTATCGAGGGGGTAGTGATCCCCGGCCGTCAAATCGGCCATACGATCGGTTTCCCGACCGCCAACATCGCCCTCGAACCGGGCGTGTGTGAGCGGGGAGTCTATCGCACGCAGGTCAAGGTCGAGGGGGTTGATGCTGTTTTCGATGCGATGTCGAACGTAGGCTATAACCCCTCGGTCGGCGGGAGCGAATTGCGCCTGGAGAGCCACCTCTTCGGGTTTGATGGCGATCTGTATGGTCGCCGTATTTGGGTCTGCCTGATTGAGAAGATTCGGGATGAGATCCGTTTCGGGTCGGTGGAGGAACTGCAGGCCCAGCTTGAAAAAGATAGAGAGATAATATTAAACAAATAGTGTATGTTTTTGGATTTAACGATGCCCTACAAGGTGGCCGATATGAGCCTTGCCGAGTGGGGTCGAAAAGAGATTGAGGTCTCGGAGCATGAGATGCCGGGCCTGATGGCCGTTCGCAAGAAGTACGGCCCGAAGAAGCCCCTGAAGGGGGTGCGTATCATGGGTTCGTTGCACATGACGATCCAGACGGCCGTCCTGATCGAGACGCTGGTGGAGCTGGGTGCCGAGGTGCGTTGGTGTTCGTGCAACATCTTCTCGACGCAGGACCATGCCGCTGCCGCCATTGCCGAGCGCGGTGTGCCCGTCTTTGCTTGGAAGGGCGAGACACTGGAGGAGTATTGGTGGTGCACGGCGATGGCCATGTCGTTCCCCGATGGAAAGGGTCCGCAGCTGATCGTGGATGATGGTGGCGATGCAACGCTCCTGATCCATAAGGGTTTCAAGGCCGAGAAGGATGCCTCGATGCTCGATTATGAGCCTTCGTCGTATGAGGAGGAGGTAATCCTGGCCACGCTGAAGAAGATTCTTGCGGAAGACCACGGCAAGTGGCACCGCACGGTTGAGGCGTGGAAGGGTGTGAGCGAGGAGACCACGACGGGTGTTCACCGCCTCTACCAGATGCAGGAGGCCGGCGAGCTGCTCGTACCTGCCATCAATGTAAACGACTCGTGCACGAAGTCGAAGTTCGACAACCTCTATGGTTGCCGCGAGTCGCTGGCCGACGGCATTAAGCGCGCTACGGATGTGATGATTGCCGGTAAGGTGGTTGTTGTCTGCGGCTATGGCGATGTGGGTAAGGGTTGCGCCCGCTCGATGCGTTCGTATGGTGCGCGCGTGATCGTGACCGAGATCGACCCGATTTGCGCCCTGCAGGCTGCTATGGAGGGCTTCGAGGTGAAGACCGTAGAGAGCGCCCTGGAGGAGGGTAACATCTATGTTACCTGCACGGGTAACCGCGATAT